>NZ_JBDGMM010000059.1:0-196716 GCF_057655165.1 Leifsonia sp. Soil_N53 | reverse complement strand
GGCGGCGAACGCGGCCACCGCGGGGTCGCCGCCGGCGAGCCGCTCCAGCGCCGCCCGGCTGGCCGCCGGCTCGCGGAAGCCGCACAGCGCGTCGAACGGGTCCGACAGCGCGAAGATCATCTCCGGCTTGTGGAGCGGGTCCTTGTAGTTGCGCTCGGGCGAGTCGGCCGCGAGGCCCGCGGCGTTCTCGCGCTCGAACCCGGCGCGTGCCTGCGCCAACGAGGGGTGCGCCTGCAGCGACAGCGGCCCGGCCGCCGCGAGCACCTTGAGCAGGTAGGGGAGCCTGCCCGCCGTCTCGTTCCAGTGCGCGAGGTCGGTGGCGCCGCCGGTCTCCTCCGGGTCGAGGATGCGCGCGGGGGAGCCCGGGTGCGCGCCCAGCCACAGCTCGGCCTCCGGTGCCCCGCTCGGCTCGGTGCCGAGGAGGTGGGCGATCGCCGTGGTGGATCCCCACGCATAGTCGCGCGGGGTGTTGCCGATGCGCACAAACATCCGTCGTGTTCCCTTCCGTCGGGTTAGACCAAAGTACCAATCGCTTTGCCGCCCTCCTCGCGCGGTCCTTAGGCTGGCGGTCTCTGCCGACCCGCACGCACTGGAGCACACATGGCCTTCGAATCCCTCGCCAGCGACTTCTACGGCTTCGAGAACCTCCTGACCGAGCGCGAGCGCGAGTTCATCGCGAACCTGCGCGCGGCGCTGGAGACCGAGCTCAAGCCGATCGTCAACGAGTACTGGGAGCGCGCGGAGTTCCCGCGGCAGATCGTCGACGTGCTGCACGGGGCCGGCGCGATCGGGCTCGGCTTCGAGGAGACCGCGCCGTTCGAGAACTCGGCGGTGTTCCGCGGCTGGGTCGCGCTGGAGCTGGCGCGTGTCGACGCCTCGGTGAGCACCTATGTCGGGGTCCAGAACGGCCTGGCTCTCGGCGCGATCGGCGTCTGCGGCTCGGCCGAGCAGCGGGCGGAGTGGCTGCCGAAGCTCGCCAGCGGCGAGGTCCTCGGCGCGTTCGGGCTCACCGAGCCGGACTCCGGCTCCGACTCCGCCCAGGGCCTGCGAACGGTCGCGACGCGCGACGGCGACGACTGGATCCTCAACGGCTCCAAGCGCTGGATCGGCAACGCCACCTTCAGCGACATCACCGTCATCTGGGCCAAGAGCGCGGAGGACGGCCAGGTGAAGGGCTTCATCGTCCCGACCGGCACGCCCGGCTACACCGCGACGAAGATCGAGGGCAAGCTGTCGCTGCGCATCGTCCAGAACGCGGACATCACGCTCGAGAACGTGCGCGTGCCGGAGTCGCTGCGGCTGCAGAACGCGAACAGCTTCCGGGACACCGCGGCCGTGCTCCGGCTGACCCGTGCGGAGGTCGCCTGGGCCGCCGTCGGCGTCGCGGTCGGCGCGTACGAGGCGGCGCTGCGCTACGCGAAGGAGCGGGTGCAGTTCGGCAAGCCGATCGCCAAGCACCAGCTCATCCAGGACCTGCTGGTGAAGTCCATCGGCGACATCACGGCCTCCATCGCGCTGTGCACCCGGGTCTCGCAGATGCTCGACGACGACGAGCAGCGCGACGAGCACTCGGCGCTCGCCAAGGCGTTCGCGACGGCCAGGATGCGCGACACCGTCGCACGCTGCCGTGAGCTGATGGGCGGCAACGGAATCGTGATCGGCTACGACGTCGCCCGGTTCTTCGCCGACGCGGAGGCGCTCTACTCGTACGAGGGCACCCGCGAGATGAACACCCTGATCGTCGGCCGGGCGATCACCGGGGAGGCCGCGTTCGTCTGACCGGCCGAAACCTCCCGTTCGCCGAGCGCTAGGGTTGCTACGAATCCCTCGTTCCGTTCGAAGCAGGAGGACGCCCGTGGCGTGGTTGGTGACCGGAGGGGCCGGGTACATCGGCTCCCATGTGGTGCGGGCGTTCCGCGCAGAGGGCATCGGGGTCGTCGTGGTCGACGACCTCTCCAGCGGGCACGAGGAGTTCGTGCCGGCCGACGTGCCCTTCTACCGCGGTACCATCCTCGACGGCGCGCTGCTGGAGCGGATCTTCCGCGAGAACACGATCAGCGGCGTCGTGCACGTCGCCGGCTTCAAGTACGCCGGCGTCTCCGTGCAGCGGCCGCTGCACACCTACGAGCAGAACGTCACCGCCACCGCGGTGCTGCTCGCCGCGATGCAGGAGGCGGGGGTCGACGCGATCGTCTTCTCCTCGTCCGCCGCGGTGTACGGCACGCCCGACGTCGACATCGTCACCGAGGCGACGCCGAAGAGCCCGGAGTCGCCGTACGGCGAGTCCAAGCTGATCGGGGAGTGGCTGCTGCGCGACCAGGGCGTCGCCGCCTCGCTGCGGCACACCTCGCTGCGCTACTTCAACGTCGTCGGCTCCGGCGACCCCGCGCTGCGCGACACCAGCCCGCACAACCTGTTCCCGCTGGTGTTCGACGCCCTCGTGGCCGGCCGCACCCCGCGGGTCAACGGCGACGACTACCCGACGCCGGACGGCACCTGCGTGCGCGACTACATCCACGTCGCCGACCTCGCCGTCTCGCATGTCGCGGCGGCCAAGCGCCTGGACGCGGGCGAGCCGATCGAGGCGGTCTACAACCTGGGCAGCGGCGACGGCGTCAGCGTGGGCGAGATCATGTCGACGGTGGCCCGCGTCACCCACATCGCCTTCACCCCAGAAGTGGGGCCTCGACGGCCGGGCGACCCGGCGAGGATCGTTGCCTCAGGAGAGCTCGCCGCGCGCGATCTCGACTGGAAGATGCGCCACTCCCTCGAGGAAATGGTAGGCAGCGCCTGGGAAGCACGGCAGGCGGCGTCCTGACCTGCTGCTCGACGGGGGTAGACAGGTCGGGCGTGTCGCGATTGTTGCCGAGTCCCGGCGCGTCGTGAAGTCTCGACCAGGCGTTAAGGCTTTACGATTCGCGACTTGACGGAAGCGAATGACAACGGTGTAATTATGACGACACGATAAACGTGTCTCGGCAGTTAAGGGTGGGGAGACCGATATGGCAATTCCTGAATATCGTTCTGGGGTACCCGACGACTGGTTCATCGATCCGGTGCGACTCGGGGTTCCGGGGGTCCGGGCGGGGGTCGACGACGACAACCCGCTCGCCTGGCAGTCCGACGCTCTGTGCGCGCAGACGGATCCGGAGGCGTTCTTCCCGGAGAAGGGCGGCTCCACCCGTGACGCCAAGCGGATCTGCACCTCGTGCGAAGTCCGGTCGCAGTGCCTCGAATACGCGCTCGCCAACGACGAGCGGTTCGGGATCTGGGGCGGGCTCTCGGAGCGCGAGCGTCGCAAGCTCCGCAAGCGCGCGGGCTGACCGGGTCGAATACGCGCCGCGCCCGACGCACTACCGGGATCGGCGCAGCCCCAACTTAGGCTGACTCCCGATGTATCCGAGAGTCACCGCCATCGTCGTCGCCCCGAGCGGCGGCCCCCGCCTGCAGCGCACTCTCGACGCCCTCGCGGCGCAGACCCGTCAGCCGGACGCCGTGATCGCCGTCGACTGCGCGAGCACGGACGACGCCGCCCGCCTCCTCGCCGACGCCAAGCCCACCCAGCTCCTCCGCAGCCCGGAGAAGCTGCCCTTCGGCGCGGCGGTCGCGACCGCCCTGCGCGTGCTCCCGCCCACGACCTCGTCCGACGAGCTGCTCTGGCTGCTCGCCCACGACACGGCCCCCGAGCCGGAGGCGCTGGAACGACTGCTCGGCGCGCTCGAGGTCTCCCCGTCGGTCGCCGTCGTCGGCCCGAAGCTGGTCGACGCGGACGACGCGGCGTTCATCCGCGAGTTCGGCGAGTCGATGACGCCGTTCGGCGCCTCCCTCCCGCTGGTCGAGAACGAGCTCGACCAGGCCCAGCACGACGGCCTCACCGACGTCCTCGCCGTGTCGTCCGCCGGGATGCTCGTGCGCCAGCCGGTGTGGGAGGCCCTCGACGGCTTCGACCCGGCGCTGCCGAGCATCGACGACGGCCTCGACTTCTGCACCAGGGCGCGCCTGGCCGGCTACCGCGTCACGCTCGTCGCCCAGGCCCGCGTCGCCGTGGGCGGCGACGGGGTGGCCGGCCCCAACCTGTCGCGCAAGTGGTCGGTGCGCCGCAAGCTCGCGGGGGAGCGGCGCAGGGCTCAGCTGCACCGGCGGATGGTCTACGCCCCGGGCTGGGCGCTCGTCCCGCACTGGCTGACCCTCGTGCCGCTCGCCATCCTGCGGTCGGTGCTCCGCCTCCTCCGCAAGGAACCCGGCTCCGTCGCCGGCGAGCTGGGCGCCGCCTTCCGGGTGGCGTTCTCCGGGCTGGCCGTCAGCAACGCGCGCCGCAGGCTGTCCCGCGCCCGCACGGTGGGCTGGGCGGCCATCGCGCCGCTGCGCCTGCCCTTCGCCGAGGTGCGCCGCGGCCGCGCGCTCAAGCGTGAGGCGGCGATGGTCCGCCAGCAGGGCGAGCGTCAGGAGCTCGACTTCTGGGGCACAGGAGGCGGCTGGACCGTGCTCGCGATGCTGGCCGTCGGCGTCGTGCTCTTCTATCCGCTGGCCGGCTCCGGCGCGATCACCGGCGGCGGGATGCTGCCGTTGAACGCCTCCGTCGGCGAGCTCTGGGCGAACCTCGGCTACGGCTGGCGGGACATCAACCTCGGCTTCACCGGCGCCGCCGACCCGTTCTCCGCCGTGCTCGCCGTGCTCGGCACGCTCACGTTCTGGCAGCCCAGCGTCTCGCTCGTCGCGCTCTGGCTGTTCGCCCTGCCGCTGGCGGCGCTCGGCGCGTGGCTGGCCGCCGCGCGACTGACCGTGCGGCCGACGCTCCGCGCCTTCGCCGCCGTCGTCTACGCGCTCGCTCCGACGCTGTTCGTCGCCCTGCAGGGCGGCCGTCCCGGCGCCGTGCTCGCGCACGTCCTGCTCCCGTGGCTGTTCTTCGCCGGGCTCGCTGCGCGGCGGTCGTGGACGGCCAGCGCGACGACGGCCCTGATCGCCGCCGCGACCGTCGCCTGCGCGCCCGTGCTCATCCCGGCGCTCGTGATCGCCTGGATCGCCGCCATCGTGTTCGCCGGCCGGCGCGCGGCACGCATCGTCTTCATCCCGCTGCCCGCGCTCGTGCTGTTCGCGCCGCTGGTCCTGCAGCAGGTCTCCCGCGGCGCCTGGCTGTCGGTGTTCGCCGACCCCGGCGTGCCGCTCGACGCCCGCCAGAGCCCGGCCTGGCAGCTCGCGCTCGGCTTCCCGGACGGCGCGCTCGGCGGCTGGCACGCCCTCGCGCAGGCGTTCGGGCTCAGCGCGCTGCCCGCCAGCATCATCGTGCCGATCCTGATGGCCCCGCTCGGGATCCTCGCGATCCTCGCCCTCTTCCTCCGTGGCACGGTCCGGGCGATCGTCGCGCTGCTGGTCGCCCTGGCCGGTTTCCTCACCGCTGTCGCCGCCCTGCACGTCGAGGTCGCGGTGACCGGCTCGACGGTCGTCCCGATCTGGCCGGGCAGCGCCGTGAGCCTGTACTGGCTCGGCCTCATCGGCGCGGCCGTGCTCGCGCTCTCCGCGCTCCGCCGCGGTGCTCTCGCCCCGGCCTGGATCGCGATGGTGACCATCGCGATCGCCGCCGTGCCCTCCGCTCTCGCGACCCACGACGGCCAGGCGGCCGTGACGGCGAGCGACGGCCGGACGATGCCGGCGGTCGTGACCGCGAAGGCGGCCACCCAGCCGAGGACCGGGACGCTGCGGATCACCCCGCAGCCCGACGGCGGCATCCAGGCCGAGGTCGTCCGCGGCGCGGGGGAGACCCTCGACGGCCAGTCCACGCTGAGCTCCACCGCGCGGTCGCTGACGTCGGGCCAGCGCGAGCTCGCCACGCTCGCCGGGAACCTCGCATCGCGCAGCGGCTTCGACGCCGCCGGTGAGCTCAAGCGCCTCGGCATCGACTTCGTGCTGCTCACCCCTCCGGCGACCCCGCTGGACGAGCACGTCGGCGCGAAGCCGGACACCACCGCCGCCGACGCCACGCGCGCCCGCGCGGGCATCGCGATGGACGCGAACTCCCTCCTGGTGCCGGTCGGCCAGACCACGACCGGCTCGCTCTGGGCGTTCGACCGGGGCACCGCGGTCGTGCCGCCGGCCGCGCAGATCCCGCCGGACGCCGGCGGGACGTGGCGCCTGATCGTCCTCCTCGTCCAGGGGCTGATCATCGGCTTCACGCTGCTGCTGGCCATCCCCACCACCCGGTCGGCCGACCGCGTCGCGGAACTGAACTCCCGGCGTCCCGCCCGCAAGCACGGCGGCGAGCCGCCCGCCGTCGAGCCGGACGACGAGCCGGTGCCGCCCTCGGACGGCGACGTACCGGTCTCGGGCGAGAGCCTGGACGAGTGGGACGCCGAGCCGGAGGACGAGGCCGTCGTCGAGTCGGCGGACGAGGACGAGGCGCGCGAGGCGCATCCCGAGCCGGAGGAGACGACGTCGCCGCGTCCCGAAGCGGCCGCCACCCTGGAGCCGGTCGCCGCCACCCCAGAGCCGCCGGCCGCCACCGGCCCCACCGCCACCACTGGTCCCACCGCAACCACCGGCCCGACCGCCCCCGCGCACGACTTCGCCCTCCAGGCCGCCGTCTCGTTCGACGCGCCGACCACTCTGGAGGAGGGCCTCGACGAGACCATCATCCGGCCCCGTCCGGCCATCGAGAGGAGCGACCGTGGCTGACCGCCGTGCCCTCGCCCAGGGGGGCGTCCGCGCGATCGGAGGCCTCATCGGCATCGGGGTCGCCGCCGCCGTCATCGCGGGTGCGACCCTCATCCCGCTGTCCGGGTTCGCGATCGGCGTGCCGTCGAAGACGGTCCACCCCGTGCCCGCCGACCAGCAGCGGGTCTGCCCCGGCCCCGTGCTGGCCCTCGCGACCGACGCCGGGGAGGCCTCCCGCGCCAGCGCCATCGGGTCGTTCTCCGCCGTCTACGGCACGGACGGCTCCGGCACGCAGACGCGGAACCTCAAGCCGGACGCCTCCACCGACGGGCCGGACCAGGCCCCCCTCGCCCTGACCGCGGCCACGCCGTCGGGTGCGACCAGGCCGCCGCTGTTCGCCGGCGCGCAGGTGCAGAACGCCGCCAGCCCCGACCTCACCGGCCTCGCCGCCGCCTCCTGCGCCGAGGCGGGCGCCGACAGCTGGCTGGTCGCCGGTGCGACGACACTCGGGCAGACCAGCCTCGTGCTGCTGTCCAACCCGACCTCCGTCGATGCGACGGTCAACCTGGACATCTTCACCGAGACCGGGCGGGTGGTCGCTCCGGGCGCCACCGGCATCGTGGTCCCGGCCGGCGCGCAGAAGGTCGTCCCGCTCGCGGGGCTCGCGCCGTCCGCCACCGCACCGGTCGTCCACGTGACCACCACCGGCGGCGCCGTCGTGGCCACGATGCAGCAGAGCTTCGAGCAGGGCATCGACCCGCGCGGCGTGGAGCTGGCGGGCGCGACGGCGGCGCCCTCCCGCGTGCAGACGATCGCGGGCGTGACGATCGCGTCGCTCGCCGCGATCACCGCCGCGCAGTCCGCCGAGAGCGTGGGGGTGGAGTTCCCCACGGTCCGCCTCTTTGTGCCGGGCACCCAGGACGCCCAGATCACGATCGGCGCGGTGGGGGAGACCGGCACCGCCGCCGGGAACTCACTGGCCCAGACCGTGAAGGCGGGGAACGTGGCCGAGATCCCGCTCGATCACCTCAAGGACGGGAACTTCACCGTCACCGTCCGCTCGGACGTCCCGGTCGTCGCAGCCGTCCGCACGTCGGTCATCGGGACGAAGACGCGCGACTTCGCGTGGTTCGTCTCGTCGCCGCCGATCTCGGACTCCCAGCTGGTCGCTGTGCCGCCGGGGCCGAGCCCGCGGCTGCACTTCGCCAACGGCGGGGAGAAGGACGTCAAGGTGAAGATCCAGGGGACGTCAGGGGCGCCGATCGCGCTCACCGTGCCCGCGGAGGGCGGGGCCGGCACGGCCGTGCCCAGCGGCCGCTACACGGTCACCGGCGCCGACGGGCTCGCAGTCGGCGTCAGCTTCGCCGCAGACGGCCAGACGAGCAGCTTCGCGGTCTCGCCCGCCGGGCCGCTCGCGGCGCCGATCGAGGTCTACCCGAACTGAGCCGGGCGCCGGTCAGAAGTGCCGGAAGCGGTCGGGGGCGAGGTCCCACGGGTCTTTGCCGAGCAGCTCGGCGACGGCGCGGAAGACGCAGCCCTCGATGTACATGCGGCGGTGCAGGTCGTCGTCGCGGTGCAGCTTGGTGAGGCGCTGGATGGGCACGCGGTAAAGCACGACGCGGCGGCGCGCGTGGTCGACGTACCAGCGGTCGACGCCGTCGCTCCCGGTGTTGCCGACCGGGGTCGCGGCGACCTCGAAGTGGACGTCGGCCAGCTCCTCCGGCCAGACGCCCTTGAGGTAGTCGGCGGTGGAGGCGACCGTCATGTCGAAGAAGTCGATGCGGTTCTGCAGCATCGGCAGATGCGGTCCCGTCACCGGGCCGCGCGCACCGCGCCCGTGACGGCTGCGCCAGCGGCTGGTCGCCGGAGGGTTGCTGCTGGTGCGGCGGTTGCGGGGCATGTCGCAATCCTACGTCGGCGGGGCTCCGGTAGTCTGAGCCCGATGTTGAGCCGCCCGTGTTCCCGTGTCGCGTGTCCGCGCGACGCCGTGTCGACGCTGACCTACGTGTACGCGGACTCGATGGCGGTGCTCGGACCGCTCAGCCTCCACCACGAACCCCACTCCTACGACCTCTGCGCCATCCACGCCGAGCGCCTTTCGGCGCCGCAGGGCTGGCAGATCGTCCGGCACGAGGTCTTCGGCGAGATCAAGTAGGGTGACCGGGTGCACTCAACCGACTCGATCGACGACTTCCGCGACGCGCTCTCCGGAGTGATCAAGACCTACGATGTGCGCGGGCTGGTGGGCTCCGGACTGACCCCGGAGATCGTGACCGCGATCGCCGCCGCCTTCGTCGACGAGATCGGCGCCGCGGGGTCGGAGGTCGTGGTCGGTCACGACATGCGCGACTCGTCGCCGGAGTTCGCCGCGGCGTTCGCGCGCGGCGCGCAGGACCGCGGGGCGGACGTCGTTTCGATCGGGCTGTGCTCCACCGACGAGTCGTACTTCGCCTCCGGCGCGCTGCAGGCCCCCGCGGCGATGTTCACGGCGAGCCACAACCCGGCCACCTACAACGGCATCAAGCTGTCGCGCGCGGGCGCCCAGGGGCTCAGCTTCGACACCGGCCTCGCGGCCATCCGCGACCGCGCCGCCGTCTACCTCGCCGAGGGGCTGGAGGCCGTCGCCGAGCCCGGCTCGTACCGCGAGCAGGACGTCCTCGCCGACTACGCGGCGTACCTGCGCGGCCTGGTCGATCTGAGCGGCATCCGCCCCATCACGATCGTGGTCGACGCGGGCAACGGGATGGGCGGCCTGACGGTCCCGGCCGTGCTGGGGGAGGCCGCGGGACTGCCCGCCCTGCCCATCCGGATCATCCCGATGTACTTCGAGCTCGACGGCAGCTTCCCCAACCACGAGGCGAACCCGCTGGAGCCCGCGAACCTGGTGGACCTCCAGGCAGCGGTGGTCGAGCACGGCGCCGACCTGGGCCTCGCGTTCGACGGCGACGCGGACCGCTGCTTCGTCGTGGACGAGACCGGCGCCGCGGTGTCGCCGTCGGCGGTGGCCGCGATCGTCGCCCTGCGCGAGATCGACCGCGCGCGCGCCGAGGACCCGGAGGCCCCGATCACGGTCATCCACAACCTGATCACCTCGAACATCGTCCCGGAGACGATCGAGTCCGCCGGCGCGATCCCGTACCGCACCCGGGTCGGGCACTCGCTGATCAAGGCGGCCATGCGCGAGACGGGCGCGGTCTTCGGCGGCGAGCACTCCGCGCACTACTACTTCCGCGACTTCTGGAGCGCGGACAACGGCATGCTGGCCGCGATGCACATCCTCGCCGAGTTCGGCTCGCAGGAGCGGCCGCTGTCGGAGCTGGCGGCGGCGTACAGCCCGTACGCGCAGTCGGGCGAGATCAACTCGCCCGTCGGCGATGTCCCCACCGCCTACGCTCGCGTCGTCGAGGCGTTCACCGGCCGCGCCGAGTTCGACGAGCTGGACGGTCTCACCGTCATCGGCCTCACCGACGAGACCGAGCCGTTCTGGTGGTTCTCAGTGCGCCCGTCCAACACCGAGCCGCTGCTCCGGCTCAACGTGGAGGCCGCGGACGCGCCGACCATGTCCCGGGTCCGCGACGAAGTGCTGGCGCTCATCCGCGCCTGACGCTTCGTCCTGACGTCACCCCTCTGGCGCCCGCCGGCGCGCATGGGACAATATCCCCATGCCTTTGCCCGTCACTGACACCTCCCTGCCGTTCCGCGTCGCCGACCTCTCGCTCGCCGAGGCTGGGCGCCACCAGATCCGGCTCGCCGAGAACGAGATGCCCGGCCTGATGGCCCTCCGCGCGGAGTTCGGCGCCGCCAAGCCGCTCGCCGGCGCGCGCATCGCCGGCTCGCTGCACATGACCGTGCAGACCGCGGTGCTCATCGAGACCCTGGTGGCCCTCGGCGCGCAGGTACGCTGGGCGAGCTGCAACATCTTCTCCACCCAGGACGAGGCGGCCGCCGCGATCGCGGTCGGCCCGGAGGGCACCCCGCAGGCGCCCGCCGGTGTCCCCGTCTTCGCGTGGAAGGGCGAGACCCTCGAAGAGTACTGGTGGTGCACCCAGCAGATCTTCGACTGGAGCACGGAAGCCGCCGCCGCGGGCGCCGACTGGACCGGCCCCAACCTGATCCTTGACGACGGCGGCGACGCCACCCTGCTGGTCCACAAGGGCCGCGAGTTCGAGCTGGCGGGCGCGGTGCCCGACGACGCGGAGGGCGACAGCCACGAATACCGCGTCATCCTCGCCGCGCTGCGTGCCTCCCTGGCGACCTCGACCGACCGCTGGACGCGCGTCGCCGACGGCATCCTCGGTGTGACCGAGGAGACCACCACCGGCGTCCACCGCCTCTACGAGCTGGCCAAGCGCGGCGAGCTGCTGTTCCCGGCGATCAACGTCAACGACTCGGTCACCAAGAGCAAGTTCGACAACAAGTACGGCATCCGGCACTCGCTTCCCGACGGCCTCAACCGCGCCACCGACGTGCTGATGGGCGGCAAGGTCGCGTTCGTGGCGGGCTACGGCGACGTGGGCAAGGGCGCTGCGGAGGCCCTGCGCGGCCAGGGCGCCCGGGTCATCGTCAGCGAGGTCGACCCGATCAACGCCCTCCAGGCCGCGATGGACGGCTTCCAGGTGACCACGCTCGACTCCGTCATCGACCAGGTGGACATCCTCATCACCGGCACGGGCAACCTGAACGTCGTCACCCTCGACCACATCCTCGCGATGAAGCACCTCGCCGTCGTCGCCAACGTCGGCCACTTCGACAACGAGATCGACATGGCCTCGCTGGAGGCGCTGCCCGGCGCCGAGAAGGTGGAGATCAAGCCGCAGGTGCACGAGTGGCGGCTGCCGAACGGCCGCAGCGTCCTGGTGCTGTCCGAGGGCCGGCTGATGAACCTCGGCAACGCGACAGGCCACCCGAGCTTCGTGATGAGCAACTCCTTCGCCAACCAGGTGCTCGCCCAGCTCGAGCTGTTCGTCTCGACCGAGGCCTACCCCATCGGCGTCTACGTGCTGCCGAAGCACCTCGACGAGAAGGTGGCGCGCCTCCACCTCGACGCCCTCGGCGTGAAGCTGACCACCCTCACGGACGAGCAGGCCGCCTACATCGGCGTCCCTGTCGACGGCCCGTACAAAGTCGACCACTACCGCTACTGATGGCGCTGGAATTCGCGGACCGGGAGCTGCCCGGCGGCCTCATCCTGCGCCTGCGCCGTGAGGAGGACGCCGCGGCGCTCGCCGCCGCCTACACGCGCAACCGCGGCCACCTGGCCCCGTGGGACCCGACCAGGTCGGACGAGTTCTTCACGGAGGCGGGCCAGCGCGCCCGCACGCTCGAGCTGCTCGCCCTCCGCTCGCTGGAGACCGCGGTGCCGCTCGTGATCGTGGACGGCGACGAGATCGCCGGCGGCATGGACCTCAGCAACATCGTCCGGGGCGCGTTCCAGAGCGCGATGGTCGGCTACTGGCTCGACCGCGACCACACCGGCCGCGGCCT
Source organism: Leifsonia sp. Soil_N53 (assembly GCF_057655165.1). NCBI lineage: Bacteria > Bacillati > Actinomycetota > Actinomycetes > Micrococcales > Microbacteriaceae > Leifsonia > Leifsonia sp. Soil_N53. Next base: position 184,584 of record NZ_JBDGMM010000059.1, on the reverse strand, counting down.
CGCGTCGGTGGCGCTGGGCGCGGTGGTGGACGCCGCCCGAGACGACTACGCCCTGCACCGCGTGCAGGCGGCGACGCTGCTGGCCAACCACGCGTCGCAGTCGGTGCTCACCCGCGCCGGATTCGAGCGGATCGGCGTCGCGCCGAACTACCTGAAGATCGCGGGCCGCTGGCAGGACCACGTGCTGTTCCAGAAGATCCTGCACGACTGACCCGGCGCTGAGGGCGGGTCGCTATACCTCGGCGAACGCCCGCACCGGGAACGTCCCGAAGCCCTCGACCGCCGGCGGCGCCGCCGTGAAGCGCGCGCCGCTGGGCGGGAGGTCGCCCAGCCGGGTGAGGTGCTCGACCACGTGGATGCCGTGCGCCAGGAGGATGCTGTGCGCCGGGCGCGAGCCGTCGTTCTCGGTGTCGTCGATGTTGAGCGAGTCGATCCCGACCAGGGTGACGCCGGCGTCCGCCAGGTGCTGGGCTCCGGCCTCGGTGAGATACGGGGCGCCCGACGCGTAGGCCGGCGTGCCGAACCGGGTGTCCCAGCCGGTGTGCAGCAGCACGGCGGTACCGGCCAGGTCGCGGTCGAAGAACACCGCGGCCGGGATGCCGCGCCCGGGGGCGTCCGTGAGGTGGAACACCTCGGCGGGCAGCCCGACGAGCGTCGACAGGTCGAGTGCGGCGAGGTCGCCGCCGTCCGCGTAGCGGTGGTACGGGCTGTCGAGGTAGGTGCCGGTGTTGCCGATCATGGTGATGACGTCCATCGCGAACTCGGTGCCGGGCGCGTAGCGCGCACGGGAGTCCTCCCGGGTGAGGTGCGGGGTGATGGCCGGCGCGGGGAGGCCGGGATAGGTGACCAGGCCGGCGCGGATGCGGTGGCTGAGGTCCACGATCCGGCGCGGGGCGGAGTCGCCCGCGGTGGCGGCCGGCGTCGGCGCGACGCCGCGGCTGCCGCGGTGCGGTTCGGCCACGATGCGCAGTCCGCGCAGCTCGACGGCGCCGACGAGCGCGAGACCGAGGTGGCGGACGAAGAGCTCGGCGACCTCCGCCTCGCCGATGGACTCGGACGGCACGTCGAGGCGGAAGCCCTCCGCGGTCAGGCCGCCGCCGTTGACGAACGACACGGACGCGTCGAAGTGGGCACGGTACTCGGTCATCGCTCGGGGAACCTCATCGGTCGGGGAAGGAATGCGGCAGAGCGTCGAGCACCGGCTCCAGGCGCCGCAGCCGCTCGGCCTCCAGCGCCAGGCCGGCGGCGTCACGCTGCCGCCGGAGCACGGCCACGGCGACGAGGAACGACTCGGCGTCCACCTGCGGCAGCGGCGACACGTACGGCGCCGCCTCGCGGGCGAGCTCCGTGCTCAACCCGTGCCTGGCACCGGCGGTCAGCTGCGGTGCCTGGCGTACGAACTGCGCGATCCGGCGGGAGAGCCGGTCGGGCAGCCTCCCGACATCCGCGGTCATCGCCCAGCCGGTCAGCTGCGGCGGGAGGGCGAGGGCCAGCGGTTGCGGACGGGGGACGCGTTCCAGCTGGCTGTAGGTCCCGGCCAGGAGGTCGCCGAGGCGCTTGGAGCGGGAGTTCAGCAGGCCGGTCAGCGCCGCGATCCCGCCGAAGGTCAGGAAGATCTCCAGCACGCCCGCGAGCGCGCGGATGAAGGCATGCCGGAAGCCGATCGCGCCGCCGTCGTCCCGCACGATGCGGGCGCCCACGGCCAGCCGGCCGAGCGAGCGGCCGCGGGTCAGCAGCTCCATGGCGGTCGGGAGGATCACCATCCCGAACACCAGGACGAGCACGATCAGGGCCCGCAGCAGCGCCTCGTCGAGTCCGCCGCCGGTGGCCACGATGATCAGGATGCAGCCGAACATCACGAGCATCGCGAACAGCCAGTCGATGATCGTCCCCGCCGCGCGCAGGATGTAGCTCGCCGGCTTGACGTCGAGGGTGACGGCCTCGCCCGTGATCAGCTCGCGCTCGCCGGTCGGTTGCCGACCGGCCGTCGCGGCGGAAAGCCCCCCGCTCGGGAGGAGGGGCGCGGATGCCGTCATGGCTATCATTCAAGCAGATGGATCTCGACGCATACACTGCCGCGCACAGCGCCGACTGGGAGAGGCTCTCCCGGCTGGCCCGCCGCCGTCGCCTGGACGGCCGCGACGCCGACGAGCTGATCGACCTCTACCAGTCCGGCGCAGCCGACCTGTCGGCCATCCAGACCAGCGCGGGGTCCACCGCGGTCGGGGACCGGCTGTCGGTGACGCTCGCGTCGGCGCGGCTGCGCTTCACCGGAGCGGGCTCGAACCTGTTCTCGTCGATCCCGCGCTTCTTCGCGCTGCAGCTTCCCGCGGCGCTCTACCGCATCCGCTGGATCGTGCTGGCGGTCGCGGTCGCCACGGTGATCGTCTCGACGCTCTACGCGCTGTGGATCACCGGGAACCCGGAGGTGCTGCGCAACCTGGGCGACGACGCCGACCTGAAGCAGTACGTGAACCACTCGTTCGTCGACTACTACTCCAACAACCCGGCGGCGTCGTTCGCTGGGCAGGTCTGGACGAACAACGCCTGGATCGCCGCGCAGTGCATCGCGTTCGGGATCACCGGGCTCTGGGTGCCGTACGTGCTCGTCCAGAACGCGGTCGGCATCGGCACGGCCGCCGGCGTCATGTTCGCCTACGGCCGCGGAGACGTGCTGTTCGCGTACATCCTGCCGCACGGCCTCCTCGAGCTCACCAGCGTGTTCGTCGCCGCAGCGGCCGGTCTGCGGATCTTCTGGGCCTGGATCGCGCCGGGAGCGCGCACCCGGGGGCAGGCGCTCGCCGAGGACGGCCGCGCGCTCTTCACTGTCGCGGTCGGCTGCGCAATCAGCCTGTTCGTCTCCGGGCTGATCGAGGGCTTCGTGACGCCATCGGCGCTGCCGGTCTGGGTGAAGATCGCGATCGGCGCGCTCGCCCTCGCCGCATACCTCTTCTACATGCTGTACGTCGGCCGCCGGGCCGTGCGCGCCGGCGAGACCGGCGACCTCACCGAGTTCGAGGCGGGCGACCGCCGCGTCGTCGCGGGCTGACGCCGCGCGCCGCGGTCAGAGCCGGCCGGCGGCCTTGAGCGCCAGATAGCGGTCGGCGAGGGCCGGCGGGAGGTCGGCGGGGGAGCCCGTGACCACCTCGCCGCCGAGCCGTCGCACCGCGGCGGACACCCGGGCGACGTCGAGCAGTGCGCGCTCGGCGGAGGCCGCCCGGTAGACGTCCTCGCGGCGGCTCCGCTGCATGGTCGCGGCCTCCGTGTCGGGGTCGGTGACGCTCGCCACCAGCACGAGGTGCTTCCTGGTGAGCTGCGGCAGCACCGAGAGGAGGCCCCGCGAACCGCCAGGGGCGTCGAGCGAGGTCAGCAGCACCACGAAGGATCGCTGGCTGGCGAGCGCGCCGACCTGCGCCGGCACCGCCGACCAGTCCATCTCGATGAGCGCCGGCTCGATGCCGGCCATCGTGTCCACCATCCGGGACAGCAGCTCGGCGCCGGTCGCCCCGTGCACGCGGCCGCGGACGACGCGGTCATAGGCGAGCAGGTCGACACGGTCGCCGGCCCGGCTGGCGAGGGCCGCGAGCAGCAGCGACGCCTCGAACGCGGTGTCGATGCGCGGCTCGTCCGCGATCCGCGCCGCCGACGTCCGGGCGGTATCGATCACCAGCACCACCCGTCGGTCGCGCTCCGGCCGCCAGGTGCGCACCATGACGCGGGCCCCACGGCCTCCGGTCGGGTCGTGCCGGCGCGCCGTCGCCCGCCAGTCGATCGAGCGCACGTCGTCGCCGCGCACGTACTCGCGCAGCGAGTCGAACTCGGTGCCCTGGCCGCGCAGCATCACGCTGGTGGCGCCCTCCAGCTCGCGGAGCCGGGCGAGCCGGGAGGGGAGGTGCTTGCGCGACGTGAACGGCGGAAGCACGCGGATCCGGCCGGGCGCCGCGAGCGTGGCCTGCCGCGCCCAGAGCCGCACCGGCCCCCAGGCCCTGACCGTGACCTGCTCCACGCGCCGCTCGCCGCGGCGCCACGGTGTCAGGGACACGACGACGCGTCGCCGCTCGCCGGGCGGGATGCTGATGGCGGTCCGCGTCGGCTCGGCTCCCGCGGACGGCTCCCAGGCGTCCCGGAGCACGCCGCGCAGCGTCCGCGTGCCGGTGTTCGTGACGAACAGCTCGCTGGTGGCCGCCGCGCCGAGGCGGACGCGCGCCGGAAGCTCCCGCCCCAGCCGGAGCCGCCGCGGCGAGGCGGCCAGCGCGAGGTCCACCGACCCGAGCAGCAGGCACAGCAGCACCCACCCTCCGAGCGCGATGTACGCGAGCCCCGCCTGGCCGCCCAGCAGCACGACAGGGATCGCGCCCAGCGCGAGCAGGGCGACGAAACGTCCGGACACGGTCATCGGCGGCGCTTAGATCGGGACCTGGACCTGCTGGACGATCGAGCGCAGCACGGCGTCCGCGCCCACGCCCTCCAGCTCCGCCTCGGGGCGCAGCTGGATGCGGTGCCGCCAGACCGGGATGAGCATGGCCTGCACGTGGTCGGGCGTGATCGAGTCGTAGCCGGACAGCCACGCCCAGGCCTTCGCGGCGGCGAGCAGCGCCGTCGTGCCGCGCGGGCTGACCCCGAGGCGCACCGACGGGCTGCGGCGGGTCGCGCGGGCCAGGTCGACGATGTAGGCGAGCACGTCGGGGTTGGCGCCGACCGCCGCGGCGGCGGCGCGTGCGGCCTCGAGCTGCCGGGCGTCGAGCACCGGCGTCACCCCGGCGCCGGCCAGGTCGCGCGGGTCGAAGCCGGCGGCGTGCCTGCGCAGCACTTCGACCTCGGCCTCGCGCTCCGGGACGTCCAGGGTGAGCTTGAGCAGGAAGCGGTCGAGCTGGGCCTCCGGGAGGGTATAGGTGCCCTCGTACTCGATCGGGTTCTGGGTGGCGGCGACGATGAACGGGTCCGGGAGGCGGCGGCTGACGCCGTCGACGCTCACCTGGCGCTCCTCCATTGCCTCCAGCAGCGCGGACTGGGTCTTCGGCGGTGTGCGGTTGATCTCGTCCGCCAGCAGGATGTTCGTGAACACCGGGCCTTCGCGGAAGACGAACCCGCCGGTCTGCGCGTCGTAGACGAGCGAGCCGGTTACGTCGCCCGGCATCAGGTCAGGCGTGAACTGGATGCGCGTCGTCGACAGCTGCAGAGCCTCGCTGAGCGAGCGGACGAGGAGGGTCTTCGCGACGCCGGGCACGCCCTCCAGGAGCACGTGCCCGCGGGCGAGCAGCGCGATGATCAGGCCGGTCACCGCGCCCTCCTGGCCGACGACGGCTTTGCCGACCTCGGCCCGCACCCGCGCGAGGGCGTGCCGCAGCTCGGCCGAGCCGGCCGGCGGCGGCGCTGAGGCGGCGCCCGGTGCTGCCGGGGCGGACGGGGTTCCGGTCGTGAGGTCGGTCATGGTTCCATTCTTCCGGTCGTTCGCGGGGTGTGCGGCGAGGCGGCGTCGGCCGTTGCGCGTTCGAGTTCGGCCAGCCGGTCCGAGAGCTCGACGAGCTCGCGGTCGCTGGCGGGATGCTGTTCCAGGAGCAGGTAGAGGATGCCGCCGTGATCGCGGCCCGTGAGGGCGGCGACGGCGTCGGCCACCTCCTCCGTGGTCGAGACGCGCGGGAGGCCGACCAGGGCGGCGAGCCGGCCGATCGCGCCGATGCGGAGCGCGTCGGCGGCGCGGAGCCGCGCCGACGACCGCTGGTACAGGCGCGCGCGGCCCTCGCGCGTCTCGCCCGCGCGCACGACCACGGGGAGGTGCTCGACGACCAGCGGGCCGAACCGGCGGCCGCGCCAGACCGCGGCGGCGACGAACACCAGCGTCAGGAGCAGGAGGACCGGCGTCACCCAGCCCGGCGTCAGCGACGCCAGGTCGGCCGGCCCGGTGACCGGGCGGTCGAGCAGGCCGGGCAGGTACCACACGAGCGTGCGGTGCTCGCCGAGGAGGCCGAGGCCGAGCGCCGCGTTGCCGAGCCGGTCCACGCCGTCGTTCATGAGCACGGCGGCCGAGCCGAGAAGATAGACCGTGCGGCCGTCGTAGGTCGTCTCCACCAGCGAGGCCCGGCCTCCCGACCCCTCGAAGCACGCGGTCGCGTCGCCGGTCGCGCGGAAGCTGCCGGGCGAGGAGGAGTCCTTCGTGTTCGCGGTGGCACGCGGGTCGATCCGGACGGCCCGCTCCGCGACGGGCAGATCGCAGCCGGCTGTGGCCGTCGAGCCGGGGTCGCCCGCGGCGTGGACGCCGGGCGCGAGGGCCTGCAACGCGGTGAAGCCGGGCTCGACGAGCACGATGGTGCTCGCGATCGAGCTGAGCTGGTCGTAGCCGTCCCGGTCGAGGTTGCCGCTGGGGTCGAAGACGAGCACCGTGCTGTCGTCGCCCGCGGCGTCGCGCACCTCGCCGAGCGTGCCCGCGGTGCGCACGGTCACGCCCTGCCGGCCGAGCACCTGGGCCAGAGCCTTGCCGCCCGCGGGGCCCGGGTTGGTGGCGCTCAACGGGTCGCCGCCGACCGAGCCGCCGCCGTTGACCAGCACGCCGGAGAGCCCGACGAGCACGGCGATGACGCCGAGGACGATCCACGGCACGGCGCGCCGCGCGGTGCGGCGCACGGTGGGGGAGACCGCCGGCGCGTCGGCCGGGCCCGGCTCGTGCGCGGGAGGCCGCTCGGTCTCGGGTGCGAGGGCTCCGGTCATGCGATCACGGCCTCCCGGGCCGGCCGCAGCCGCTCGAGGTCCCCGTCGAGGTCGAGGAGCTGCCGGTAGCCGGCCTCGGAGCCGGGTCGGTCGAGGTAGCGCACCTCGTCGAACGTCCGCGCGGCCTGCCGCAGCCCGGCCGCCTGCGCGGGAGCGGCACGCGACGCCTGCGCGGCGAACTCGGTCGCGGTGGTGCCGGGGTGCACGTCCACCAGCGTGCGCTCGTGCAGCGCGACCGCGATGGCGCGGAACTGCTCTTCGATCGCGAGCGGCCAGTCCGCTGCGCGGGCGGCCTCGGCGGCCGAGCGCCGCAGTTCCTCCGCGGAGCGCGCGTCGCCGGCCCCGAACAGCGCCCGCGGGGCTGCCGCCGTCCGACGGTTGATCCGGGGCAGGCCGAACACGAGGAAGGCGACGACGATGAGGGCCGCGACGATCAGCACGACCACGACGAGGAGCACGGGCCCGGCGTCTCCGGTCGGCCCGTTGAGCAGGGAGGCGAGCCAGTCCTGCACCGTCTTGGAGGCGATGTCGAACCAGGTCGGCTTGGCAGCCTGATACTCGGGCTTGGCGAGTTCGTTGCGGATCCAGTCCTGCGCCTGCGGCGAGCTCGGATCGACGGGGATGTCGAAGCGCACGCTCACGCGCCGGGCCAGGTCGCGGCCGGCGCGGTCGCTCCCGGCGCGGGCTGCGTGTACGGATCCGGGAGGTCCTGACCGGTCTGGCGGGCCTCCACGAAGCGCACCAGCTCCAGGTCGAGGCCTTCCTTGCGCATCCGGAGGTCGATGTAGATGAGGCCGAGGGCGGCCGACTGCACGACGCTGCCGATGGCGCCGACGATCGCGCCGACGATCGCCGACAGCCCGTTCACCCCGAGCTGGCTGACGATGAGCTGGCTGTACGAGTTCGGATCGCCGGAGCTGAGGGAGGTCGGCGCGAAGATCCCGCCGAGCATCCCGCCGATGATCGCGAACGGGATCGAGATCACCTGGGTCACCGCGTAGATGATCGCCGCGATCAGGAAGATGAGCCCGAACGTGCGCCAGAAGTAGCCGACGGTGAGCCGCCACGAGCGCGGGATGGCGTTCCGCAGAGGCAGCCGCTCGATCACGAGCGCGCTCGGCACGAGCGAGAGCTTGGTGTTCAGCCAGATGTACAGCCCGAGGAGGCCGAGGGCGCCGCCGATGCCGGCCAGCACGCCTCCGATGATGCCGGCCGTGCCGCCCAGCGCGGCCAGGGCGACGACGACGGCCACCACGAGCGCGAGGGCGAGGAGCCAGCCGAGCGAGAGCAGGAAGGTCCAGCCGATGAGCGCGCCGAACCGGGAGCGGACGCGCTCCCAGAGCGCCCGGAACGTCAGCTTCTCGCCGAGGGTTTCCCGCGACACCTCGGTGACGACGATGCCCTGCAGCAGCGCGCTGAACACCGTCGAGATGACGATGGCCAGCACGCCGAGCACGATCGTGCCGCCGACCGCCCCGGCCTCGATCGTGCCCCGGTCGGCGGCATCGGCGTTGCCGATCCGGGAGACCAGGAGGTACACGCCGCCGCCGATCAGGGCGGTGACGACGATGGCGGGGATGCCCTGGAGCAGCAGCGCCGCCCCGACGGTGATCTTCGGATTGCGGCGCAGCGCCTGGAACGGCGCGCCGAGCAGCGTTCCGAAGCCGAGCGGTCGCAGCGGGATCAGCCCCGGCTTGGGCGGCGGGGCCCAACCGGGCTGGGCGCCGTTCGTGGCGTAGGGCTGCTGCCAGCCGGGCTGCTGCCAGCCGGGCTGCTCGTTGCCGTAGGGGTAGCCGCTCTGCTGCGGGTATCCCTGCTGTGGGTAGCCGGGCTGCTGTGGGTAGCCGGGCTGCTGGGGGTATCCCTGCTGCGGGTAGCCGGGCTGCTGCGGATAGCCGGGCTGCTGCGGGTATCCCTGCTGCGGGTATCCCTGCTGCGGCGCATACTCCCCATACCGCGGCGGCTCCGGAGCCGCCTGGCCGGCCGCGTCGCCCGCCGGCCCGGCCGCCTGCGCTCCAGGCGTCGAACTCTCAGCCCCCGAGCCATCCGCCCGCGGCTCCTCGGCCGCTCCCGGTGCCCGCCAGGTCTGGTCGTCGCTCACGCCGTGCCTCTCATCCCCCGTCTGATGCGGTGCTCCCATGCTGGCACATCCGCCCCCCCGAGCGATGCCCCGCCCACAGGGCACGTGGGCGACCCGTTCATCCACAGTCTCGACCTGCACACAGCCGGCATCGGGCCGTCATACAAGGCTCGTGCAGCCTCCTCGACTACGCTGGACCCGTTACTGCTGCGGCGATCGCCGCCCGAGAGGGGTTCAGGGGAATCTTCGGACATGACTAGTCGCATCCTGGTGGTCGACGACGACACCGCCCTGGCCGAGATGATCGGCATCGTGCTCCGCACCGAGGGATTCGACCCCGTGTTCTGCGAAGACGGCGCGCAGGCGCTCGACATCTTCCGCACCGCGAGGCCCGACCTCGTCCTGCTCGACCTGATGCTGCCCGGCCTCGACGGCATCGAGGTGTGCGGCCGCATCCGCGCGGAGTCCGGCACGCCGGTCATCATGCTGACCGCCAAGTCCGACACGGCCGATGTCGTCAAGGGCCTCGAGTCCGGTGCAGACGACTACATGGTCAAGCCGTTCAACCCCAAGGAGCTGGTCGCGCGCATCCGCACCCGGCTGCGCCCCGCACCGATCAGCCCGCCCGCCGAGCAGCTGCGCGTCGGCGACCTCGTCGTCGACGTCGCCGGCCACGAGGTGCGCCGCGGCGACTCCCGGATCGCGCTCACCCCGCTCGAGTTCGACCTCCTGCTCGCCCTGGCCTCCAAGCCGCAGCAGGTCTTCACCCGCGAGATGCTGCTCGAGCAGGTCTGGGGATACCACTACAAGGCGGACACGCGCCTGGTGAACGTCCACGTCCAGCGCCTGCGCGCCAAGGTGGAGAACGACCCGGACAACCCGAAGATCGTCATGACCGTGCGCGGGGTCGGCTACCGCGCAGGCGCGGCGACCTGACCGGGAGGCCGCGATGCGCTTCCGGTGGCCCGACAGGGAGTGGTGGCGGCAGGTGCCGTCCACCCTGGCGAGCCTGTGGCGGCGCTCGCTGCAGTTGCGCACGGTCGCGATCACGCTGCTCCTGACCGGCGTCGCGATCCTGGTCACCGGGGTCTACATGGCGCTCAGCATCAGCAACGACCTCTACCAGTCCCGGCTCGACCAGGCGCTCCGCGACTCCAGCCGGGCGACCACGGCCGCGCAGACGACGCTCAACGCGTCGGACATCTCGTCGGGCGACAGCGGCAAGAACCTGCTCAACTCGACCCTGCAGTCGGTGCAGGCGTCGACCTCCAGCCGGCTGATCGCGGCCTACCGGGTCCCCGGCCAGGACACCAGCGTGCTCGCACCTCCCGACCGCGGCAGCCCCGCGCTCAACCCGGTCATCTCCCCGGAGCTGCGCACCGCCGTGGAGAACGGCGGGACCAAGCAGTTCTACCAGTCGGTCGCACTGCCGGCGACCTCCGACTCCACGGACCCCGGAATCGTCGTCGGCACCCAGCTCACCCTGCCGTCGTACGGCCGGTACGAGCTCTACATCGGCTACAACCTGCGGGACTCCGAGAGCACCCTGCTGTTCGTGCAGAACACGCTGCTGCTCGCCGGGATCGCGCTGATCGTCCTCATCGGCGCGATCACCTGGCTCATCGTGCGGTTCGTCGTCGAGCCGATCCGGGTGGCCGCGCGCACCAGCGAGCGCCTCGCCGCCGGCGACCTCGCCGTGCGCATCCCCGAGAAGGGCGAGGACGTCTTCGCCTCGCTGGCCCGTTCGTTCAACGGGATGGCGGACAGCATGCAGAGCCAGATCAACCAGCTGGCGACGCTCTCCCAGCTCCAGCAGCGGTTCGTGTCCGACGTGTCGCATGAGCTGCGCACGCCGCTGACGACCATCCGGCTCGCGGGCGACGTCATCTACGACCAGCGCGGCTCGTTCCCGCCGGCGACCTCCCGCACGGCCGAGCTGCTGCACACCCAGATCGAGCGGTTCGACCGCCTGCTCTCCGACCTGCTGGAGATCAGCCGCTACGACGCCGGCTCGGTCGCGCTGGATCCGGAGCCCACCAACCTGGTCCGGCTCGCGGAGGAGGTCGTCGACGAGCTGCGCACGCTCTCCGAGCAGAACGGCTCCGAGCTCAGGCTCGAAGCGCCGGGCGGCTACTTCGACGTGGGCATGGACCCCCGCCGCATCCGCCGCGTCGTGCGCAACCTGATCGGCAACGCGATCGAGCACGGCGAGGGAGCTCCGGTCGTGGTGACTGTCGACAGCAACGAGACGGCGGTCGCGCTCGCGGTCCGGGACTACGGCATCGGCATGAGCCAGCAGGACGTCAACCACGTCTTCGACCGGTTCTGGCGTGCGGACCCATCCCGCAAGCGCACCCTCGGCGGCACCGGGCTCGGCCTCGCCATCTCGCTGGAGGACGCCACGCTGCACTCGGGATGGCTCCAGGTCTGGTCGATGCCCGCGCAGGGGTCGTGCTTCCGGCTGACTCTGCCGCGGTTCGCCGGCAAGGGCATCATCGCCTCGCCGCTCCCGCTGCCTCCGGTCGACGCCGGCACGAAGCCGGTGCCGCCGGAGTCGTCGGAGCCGGACGACACCGGAGCGCTCGACCGTGTCGCGCCGGCTCTCGGCTCGGCGCCGCTGCCCGGAAGCGAGGCGCGCGCATGATCCGCCGGACCGCGCGCGGCCTCGCCGTCGCCGTCGCCGCGGCGCTCGCACTGGTGCTGGCGGCCTGCGCGAGCCTCCCGGACGCCGGCCCGGTGCGACAGGGCGGACCGGTCGCGCAGGTCAACGACCAGCTCGACCTCGACTTCAACCCTTCGCCGCCGGAGAACGGCGCGACGCCGCAGCGGATCGTGCAGGGCTTCATCGACGCCGCCTCCAGCCCCAAGAACAACTTCGGCATCGCCAGGGAGTACCTCACCCGGTCGATGGCCGCCTCCTGGAACCCGGACGAGTCGGTGACGGTGGACGACGGCCGCAGCCGCGCCTTCGACCACACCGGGACCCAGTGGTCGGTCGACGTCACCCCGGTCGCCAACGTCGACAGCGTGGGCACGTACCACCCCGTCGCGAGCACCGCGCCGGTCGGGCTCAGCTACGAGGTGGCCAAGGAGAACGGCCAGTGGCGCATCTCCGTCGCCCCGGACGGCGTCGTCATCGACGATCCGACCTTCCGGGCCGTCTTCAGCCAGCAGACGCTCTACTTCTACAGCGCCGACTACTCCTACCTCGTGCCGGACGCGCGCTGGTTCCCCGCCAGAGTCGCCACGGCCGCGACGCGCGTGGCGAGCGCGGTCCTCGCCGGGCCCGCGAAATGGCTGACCGGCGCCGTCACCAACGCCTTCCCGCAAGGAACGCAGCTCGCGGTCCCGGCGGTCACGACGTCGAACGGCGTCGCGCACGTCGACCTGAGCTCCGAGGCGAGTCAGGCGGACCAGCTGCAGCTCCAGCGGATGCAGCTCCAGATCGAGCAGAGCCTCGGGTCGCTGGCGTCGTCGGTGCAGCTCTCGATCGAGGGCAACCAGCAGCAGGTCGCGCCGTTGCCCGACGGGTCGGTGCCGCTGCAGGACCCGCCGGTGGACTCGCACGCCGTCGTCTACCGCGGCGAGTCGTTCGGCCTCCTGAACGGCTCGACCATCACGCCGTTGAGCGGGCTCAGCGACAAAGTCGTGGCGCTCCAGCCCTCCGCGGCGACGGTGGACGCCGCGCGCGACGAGGTCGCGGTGCTGTCGCACGGCGCCGCGGTGCTCGTGCGCAAGTCCGGCGAGCCGGTCCGCGTCGACGCGCGTGCCGGTCTGATCGCGCCGGCGCTCGACAACCAGGGCTGGCTGTGGAGCGTTCCGGCCGCGGCCCCGAACGCCCTCCAGGTCGCCGGGTCGAACGGCCAGCCGCACGCCGTGAAGGTCGACTGGCCCGGCGCGGTCGGCATCGTCGCCCTGGCCGTGTCGCGCGACGGGACGCGCGTGGTCGCCGTGCTGCGCACGACGACGGGCTACTCGGTCGTGGCCGCGGGCGTCGTCCGCGGGTCGGACGGGCTGCCCACCTCCCTCACGGCGCCGATCGAGCTGAGCATCGGCGACGGCGTCCCGAACTCGATCGCCTGGACGGGCGAGCTCACGGTCGTGGTGCTCAGCGCGACCAACGGCGATGCGACCGGGATCGCCGAGCAGACCATCGGAGGCACCACGTCGACCACGACCGGTCCGGCGACCGGGCGAACGATCGTGGGCGCGGGAGGGCTGTCCCGGTATCTCGTCCTCGCCGCCGACGGGACGCTGCAGGCGCCGACGGGGAGCGGGTGGCAGACGCAGACCGACAAGGTCGGCGCCGTCGCGGTGCAGCTCGGGCAGCCCTGACCGGAGGCCCGGTCGGGCTGTTCGCGGTGGGCTTTCCTCCACAGCGGAGTGCGATCCGGCGGTTCTCCACGGATTCGTCCGTCCGGGCCGGCGGTGGCGGCCTCGCCGCGAGGCTGGATGCATGACGATCACCACTGGTTCCCTCCGTTCCGGCCCACGCCGGGTCTTCCGCGACGCGATGCTGGACGCCGCCGCCGTGCTGCTTCCCGTCCGCTGCGCCGGATGCTCCGCTCCCGACCGCTCGCTCTGCGCCGACTGCACGCGCGCACTGGAACCGGATCCGCTCCGGCATTCGGTCGCCGGGGTGCAGGTGTGGTCGTCGCTCGACTACTCAGAGGTGCCACGAGCCGTGCTGCTCGCCTACAAGGACGGCGGCCGGGTGGATGCGGCCGGAGCGCTCGCCCGTACGTTGCGTCCGGCCCTCGCCGCGGCGGCACGGCCGGCGGACTCCGCCGATCGGCGCGTCCGCGACAGGCGCGCGGGTGGGGCGGGCGTGGTCCCCGTCCTCATCCCGTCGACGCGCGCCGCCTGGCGCCGCCGCGGCTACCACCCGACCGGGATGGTGCTCGCCCGGTCCCGTGTCCTCGCGCCTCCGCTCTGGCGCGCGCTCCGGCTGACACGGCAGACGGCGGACCAGGCCGCGCTCGGCAGTGCGGCGCGCGCAGGAAATCGCGCGGGCAGCATGGTCGCGTCGCGGCGGCTGCGCGGTCGGCGCTGCGTGATCGTCGACGACATCGTTACGAGCGGGGCCACGATCGCCGAGGCCGCGCGGGCGATCACCGCGGCCGGCGGTTCGGTCTGCGGCGCCGCGACCGTCGCGCGCACGCGATTGCGGCGGCGATGACCGGCCCCGCGGCTCACCCAGCGAACGTCCAGCGGAATCGTGGAATTCACCCGTCGATAACGGTTCCGTTACGTGCGGGGGCGCACTACGGTAGTCGAAAAGGCGAGAGCGATCCGCCCTTCGTGATCCGGGCGGACGTCACGCCGGATCAGGGAGGTCTCCATGGACATCAACATCGTCGGACGCAACCTGGGAATCACTGATCGCTTCCGCGAATATGCGACAGAGAAGGCCGACAAGGTCTCCCATCTCGCCGAGCGGGCAATCTCCTTCGAGATCAAGGTCAGCAGGCACAACGAGAAGCTGGGATCCCAGAACGGCGACGACCGGGTCGAGCTGACCCTGGTCGGACCGCGAGCGGTGGTCCGGTCCGAAGCGACCGGGACCGACAAGTACGCTGCGTTCGACATCGCGCTCGGGAAGCTTCTCGAACGTGTGAGGAGGGCCAAGGACAGGCGCAAGGTGCATCGCGGACAGCATCGGCCGACCTCCCTGCGGGAGGCGAGCACCGACGGGTTCAGCGCGGTCGGGCTCGCGGCGGCACCGGTGTCGGTGCTCGACCAGGTGCGCACCGGGAGCGTCCCGGTCGTGGCCGACGAGGCGACGGAGGGGGCGGAGGCTGAAGAGGAGTACAGCCCCGTCGTGATCCGCCAGAAGGTCTTCGCGAGCATCCCGATGACGGTCGACGACGCCCTCTACTACATGGAGCTGGTGGGCCACGACTTCTATCTGTTCGTGGATCAGGAGACCAAGCGGCCGAGCGTCGTGTACCGCCGCAAGGGCTGGGACTACGGCGTGATCGCCCTCGACGACGAAGCGGACGAGTTGCAGGAGGTCGCCACGGCCAGCCGCAAGCTCGGCTGACCGCACTCGCAAGGCGCGCCGATGGCGTGCGCCCGGGCGGCGCACACCATCGGCGTCACCTGACTCTGCGCCTGCCTCCACCATGCTCGCAGCGCCCTCCCAGGGACTGCGGGACGCGCTCCGGGGCTGACCAAGTACGATGTTCTCTATCGTCGGCGGAGTATGCCGTGCGGCGTGCGCCCGCCGTGGCGCGGGCATCATCGGCCCGACCGAGCAAAATGGAGTGCATCAGTGGCCTCAGTTCTTGAAAAGGTTCTCCGCGTCGGCGAGGGACGAACCCTCCGCCGCCTGGAGGCGTACGCGAAGGCTGTCAACGCCCTCGAGGACGACTTCAGCGAGCTGACCGACGACGAACTCATGCACGAGACCGTCGAGCTGCGCGAGCGCTACAGCAACGGCGAGTCGCTGGACGACCTCCTCCCCGAGGCGTTCGCCGCCGTGCGCGAGGCGTCCAAGCGGACGCTCGGCATGCGCCACTTCGACGTGCAGATCATGGGCGGCGCCGCCCTCCACCTGGGCAACATCGCCGAGATGAAGACCGGTGAGGGCAAGACGCTGGTGGCCACCACCGCGGCGTACCTCAACGCCATCACCAGCCGTGGAGTGCACGTCATCACGGTCAACGACTACCTGGCGAGCTACCAGTCCGAGTTGATGGGCCGCGTCTTCCGCGCCCTCGGCATGTCGACCGGCGTCATCCTCTCCGGCCAGACCCCGGAGGAGCGCCGCGAGCAGTACGCCGCCGACATCACCTACGGCACGAACAACGAGTTCGGCTTCGACTACCTGCGCGACAACATGGCGTGGCAGGCGAGCGACATGGTCCAGCGCGGCCACTACTTCGCGATCGTCGACGAGGTGGACTCCATCCTCATCGACGAGGCGCGCACCCCGCTCATCATCTCGGGCCCGTCCTCCGGCGAGGCCAACCGCTGGTTCAACGAGTTCGCCAGCCTCGCCACCCGCCTCACGCCCGAGGTCGACTACGAGGTCGACGAGAAGAAGCGCACGGTCGGCGTGCTCGAGCCGGGCATCGAGAAGGTCGAGGACTACCTCGGCATCGACAACCTCTACGAGTCGGCGAACACCCCGCTCATCTCGTTCCTCAACAACGCGATCAAGGCCAACGCCCTGTTCAAGCGCGACAAGGACTACGTCGTGATGAACGGCGAGGTGCTCATCGTCGACGAGCACACCGGTCGCATCCTGGTCGGCCGCCGCTACAACGAGGGCATCCACCAGGCGATCGAGGCCAAGGAGGGCGTGGAGGTCAAGGCCGAGAACCAGACCCTCGCCACGGTCACGCTGCAGAACTACTTCCGCCTCTACAAGAAGCTGTCCGGCATGACCGGTACCGCCGAGACCGAGGCGGCCGAGTTCATGAGCACGTACAAGCTCGGCGTCGTCCCGATCCCGACCAACAAGCCGATGCAGCGCAAGGACCAGCCGGACCTCGTCTACAAGAACGAGAAGGCGAAGTTCGACCAGGTCGTTGAGGACATCGCCAAGCGGTACGAGAAGGGCCAGCCGGTCCTGGTCGGCACGACGAGCGTCGAGAAAAGCGAGTACCTCTCGCGCCTGCTCGCCAAGAAGGGCGTGCGCCACGAGGTCCTCAACGCCAAGAACCACGCACGCGAGGCGGCGATCGTCGCCCAGGCCGGCCGGCTCGGCTCGGTCACGGTCGCCACGAACATGGCCGGCCGCGGTACGGACATCATGCTCGGCGGCAACGCCGAGTTCATCGCCGTCGCCGAGATGAACTCGCGCGGCCTGTCGCCGGTCGAGACGCCGGACGAGTACGAGGCCGAGTGGGAGGCCGTCTTCGACGAGGTGAAGTCCAAGGTCAACGAAGAGGCCGAGAAGGTCATCGAAGCAGGCGGGCTGTACGTCCTCGGCACCGAGCGCCACGAGTCGCGCCGTATCGACAACCAGCTCCGCGGCCGGTCCGGCCGCCAGGGCGACCCTGGCGAGAGCCGGTTCTACCTGTCCCTGACCGACGACCTGATGCGCCTGTTCAACGCGGGCGCCGCCGAGAGCCTGATGGGCCGCACGAGCGTCCCCGAGGACATGGCGATCGAGTCCAAGGTGGTCAGCCGCGCCATCCGCAGCGCGCAGTCGCAGGTGGAGGCGCGCAACGCCGAGATCCGCAAGAACGTCCTCAAGTACGACGACGTCCTCAACCGTCAGCGCGAGGCGATCTACAGCGACCGCCGCCACATCCTCGAGGGAGACGACCTGCACGAGCGCGTGCAGAAGTTCCTCACCGACGTGATCGACGACATCCTCGACCAGCACACCGGCGAGGGCAGCGGTGACGACTGGGACTTCGACGCGCTGTGGGCCGAGCTGAAGACGCTGTACCCGGTCGGCGTGTCGATCGACGAGGTCATCGCCGAGGCGGGCAACAAGGGACGCATCAACCGCGACTTCATGCGACGCGAGATCATGTCGGACTCCAAGATCGCCTACCAGAAGCGCGAGGAGTCGATCGGCTCCCCGGCGATGCGCGAGCTGGAGCGCCGCGTGGTGCTCTCGGTCATCGACCGCCGCTGGCGCGACCACCTCTACGAGATGGACTACCTCAAGGACGGCATCGGCCTGCGGGCGATGGCGCAGCGCGACCCGCTGGTCGAGTACCAGCGCGAGGGCTACGCCATGTTCCAGCAGATGATGGGCGCCATCCGCGAGGAGACCGTCGGCTTCCTGTTCAACCTGGAGGTGGAGGTCAACCAGGCCCCGGACGAGATCGCGCCGGCAGTGGCCGCCAAGGGCCTCGACCGCTCCGACTCGGAGGTCCGCCTCAGCTACTCGGCCCCGGGCGAGCAGGGCGACGTCGAGGTCCGCAACCAGCGCGGCCAGCTGGAGAAGGCGGCCACCGACCGCGCCCAACGCGCCCAGCGCCAGACGGCACCGGCCCAGTCGGCACCGCCCGCGCAGGGCGCGACGCAGCGCGGCGCCTTCGGCCAGCGCGTCGACGACTCGGACGAGGCCCCCGTGAACCGCGCGGAGCGCCGCGCGCAGGCGAAGCGCCGCTGAGCGCGCGGTGAGCGTGCGGAAGCGCTGAGCAAGGGCATCCGGAACGGCGGAGCGGTCGATGACCGCTCCGCCGTTCGTCGTCTCGGGCGGATGGCGTCGGGCCACCGCTACAGCACGGTGATCGCCGTCGCTCGCCAGCGCGTCCGGTGGCGCTCCAGCCGCAGGGCCACCGCCCTGGATCGGGTCGGCTGGTGGATCATGACGACCGCCTCGATCACCGAGTCGCAGAGTCGGTTGAGGAGGGGCTCGCCGACCCGGACGCGGGGGCGGCGGGCGTCGTCGCCCGTGGCCTCCCGGGATCGTGCGGCGATGACCGTGCGGCGCAGCAGTTGGATGAAGACGGCGTCGTTGACCCAGCGGCCCAGCTGGTCGAGCGGGCGGGCGCCGGCCAGGATCTCGATGACGCAGAGCGCGAGCGTCGCGCAGAGGAGGCGGGCGTCCTCGCCGATGCCCGAGTCCGCGCGCAGTCCCGCGTCGCCTGCGTCGAGCTCGGCGTCGAGCCCCGCGTCCAGGTCGGCGTCGATGGTTCGAGGCTCGAAGCCCGCGGCGGCCGAGCCGGGAGCCGCGTCGGTTCCCGAGGGCGGCGCGAGCCGGGGCGATGGCACGAGGCGGAGCGGCGGCCTGACGGCGGTGGGCCGCCCCGTCGCCGACCGTTCGGTCAGCGTCCGCGCCGTCGTCGGCCGTTCCAGGACAGGGGAGAGGAGTGCGTTCATGGCTGGTGGTGCTCGATTCTTTCTCGTCGACAGGTTCGTCGGTGCGTGCTGAACACTCAATCAGCGCGCCTCGGGGGTGGTCCAGGGTCTGAACGCGGGTGTGGACAACCGGTGACGTGCGGTCTGTCTATAGTGGGGGAGTGTCGACGCTCAGTGATCTCGTCAATGCCCAAGGTCGTTCCTCCGAGGCGGACGTGGAGTGGCTGCACAGCCTGGTCGGCGACTGGCAGCTCCTCGCCGACCTCGCCTTCGCGGACATCGTGCTCTGGGTGCCGACGACCGACGACGACTTCGTCGCCGTCGCGCACGCCCGGCCCTCGAGCGCGGCGACCCTCTTCTATCGCGATTTCGTCGGGCAGCGGATCAAGCCCGAGTGGCGCCAGCAGGTCACCGACGCGTACCGGACGAAGCAGATCATCGATACCTCCGCCCCCGACTGGTACGAGGAGACGCCGACGCGGGTCCGTGCCGTCCCGGTGATCCGCCGGCTCAGCGTCCACTCGCCCCAGACCGCGGACGAGCCGGTCGCCGTCATCACCCGGCACACCAACCTCAGCGAGGCGCGCACCCCCAGCCGTCAGGAGCTGACGTTCAACGACTGCGCCAACGACCTGTTCGCGATGATCGCGTCCGGTGACTTCCCCGACCTGGGTGCACCAGCCGCCCCCCGCCGCGGGGCCCCGCGCGCCGCGGACGGGCTGATCCGGCTCGACGTCGACGGCATCACCACCTTCGCCAGCCCGAACGCGCTGAGCGCCTTCAACCGGATGGGCTTCACCGGCGAGCTGGAGGGCGAGTCGCTCGCGACCGTGACGACCAAGCTGCTCGCCGGCACCATCACGGTGGACGAGTCGCTTCCGCTCGTCGTCACTGGACGCGCGCCCTGGCGCACCGACGTCGAGGCGCGCGGGGTGACTGTGTCGCTGCGGACCATCCCGATCCGTAACCGCGGCGAACGCGTCGGCGCGATCGTGCTCTGCCGCGACGTGTCCGAGCAGCGGCACCAGGAGCGGGAGCTCATCACCAAGGACGCGACGATCCGCGAGATCCACCACCGGGTGAAGAACAACCTCCAGACGGTCGCCTCGCTGCTCCGGATCCAGGCGCGCCGCACCCACTCGGAGGAGGCACGGGAGGCGCTCAGCCAGGCGATGCGCCGCGTCGCCGCGATCGCGGTCGTGCACGACACGCTGTCGACCGGCCTCGCCCAGATCGTGGACTTCGACGACGTCTTCGACCGCGTGCTGCTGCTGGTGGCGGAGGTCGCCGCCAGCCACACCACGACGGTGCACCCCAAGAAGTCGGGCACGTTCGGCTCGCTGCCGAGCGAGTACGCGACCCCGCTGGCGCTCGCGCTGACGGAGCTGGTCACGAACGCGGTCGAGCACGGCCTCGCCGGCCGCGAGGGCCAGGTGGAGATCGTGGCGAACCGGACCGAGGAGTCGCTGACAGTGAAGGTCGTCGACAACGGCTCCGGACTGCCGGAGGGCAAGGTCGGCTCAGGGCTCGGCACGCAGATCGTGCGCACGCTCATCCAGGGCGAGCTCGGCGGCGCGATCGACTGGCACACGATGATGGGCCAGGGCACCGAGGTGACCATCGAGGTCCCGCTGCGCTACCTCACCAGCGTCTGACCCCCTCAGCAGGTGGGCGGACGCGAAAAACGCCGAGGGGCGCTTCCGGACGATGATGTCTGCTAGGTGTTCGGAAGCGCCGCCTCGGCGACGATGATGCTGTGTTTCGGGAGTGCGGTATTTCGGGAGTGCTGCGGAGCGGGAGTCAGGACGCCCGGCGCGCACGAGCGGCGCGGCGCTTGAGAGCACGGCGCTCGTCCTCGGACAGTCCTCCCCAGACGCCGGAGTCCTGTCCGGTCTCCAGGGCGTACTGCAAGCAGATCTCGGTCACGGTGCAACGCGCACAGACCGCCTTCGCCTTGTCGATCTGATCGACCGCGGGACCCGTGTTTCCGACGGGGAAGAACAACTCGGGGTCCGCGGTCAGGCAGGCGGCTTTGTCGCGCCAATCCATGAAGATATGCTCCTTGTTCGCTGGATGTTTCCTGGCCCGAGGGGGCCTAGAATGCTGGTAAGCAGCCGCGTTACAGGGTTCTTCAGATCCATGGGGAATGAGACCTGCCCACCACCCTGTGAGCACTAACTCGGCCTTGAATATGCTCCCATAGCCATTGATCCGGATCAATAGTTTTGTATGGGATAACGCTGTGAACACTCGCTTGAAACGTCAGGATGCTATAGTGCCCGATCCCGCCGATCCGCACCCGTCGGCGCCCGGCGCCCCTTCGCGCACCCGGCCCCCGCTGCTGATCGTACTCGCCGTCATCCTCGCGCTCGAGGCCGTCCTCGTCACCGGGCTGGCGGTCTGGCTGCTGTACGAGCTCCTCACGGTGACACCGGCGTCGTACACCACGGCGATCGCCATCACGATCCTGGTCGCGCTCGGCGCCGCGTGGCTGATCCTCACACTGGTCGGCATCCTCCGGCTGCACGCCTGGGCGCGGGCGTCCGCCGTCACCATCCAGGTCCTGATGATCGCCGTCGCAGTCGGCAGCTTCCAGGGTCTCGTCGCCCGGCCCGACGTCGGCTGGGCCCTCCTCGTCCCCGCGGTGATCGCGGGCGTCCTGGCGCTCGCGCCGTCCGTCGTCCGGGCGACGGCACGCCGCGAGGAGGACGGCACGGAGCACGATCGCAATACGCGGACACACGAATAGCGTGAACCGGGAACAAGGCGCAGACTCGCTCTGTTATGCCCGATATCGTGACTGAACTCTCCGCTCCGGCCCTCGCATCCGCGTCCGCTCTCGCCTCCGAATCGACCATCGAGGCCGCCCAGAACGGCTACGCCGACTGGCGCGCCTGGCGTCTCGCCTCGGTGGCCGCGCCCACCGGCAACCTGGCGCTCATCGAGACCCGTTGGCTTCCCGACGGCGACGAGACCACTCCGGAGCAGGCCCTCGCCGGCCACCCGGCGACGGTCACGGCCACCGAGCTGAGCCGTCGCAACCTGGACACCGGCGCCCCGGAGCGCGGCATCCGGCTCTGGGACGCCGCATCGCCCGCGATCCGCGCGTTCGAGACGATCGACGCCTTCCCGTTCGACCCGTCCTGGATCGTGGAGGCCACGTTCACCCCCGTGAGCGACGCGCGCACCATCCCGTTCGAGCACATCCGCGACAACGGTCTCACCCGCGAGCTGGTCGTCCCCGGCGACATCACGTTCGAGCGCGAGGGCGTCGAGTACACACTCAGCGCGTTCGACGACGACGGCACGCTCCTGCTGGTGTTCGGCGACCCGACCAACGGCGCCGAGGGGCCGAACGGAACCTACGCCTCCGGCCGTTTCCTCTTCGTCACGCGCGACGGCGACCGCGCCGTCCTCGACTTCAACCGCGCCTTCGTCCCGCCGTGCGGCTTCTCGGACCAGTACAACTGTCCGCTGCCGCCGCGGAACAACCGCTTCCCCGTCCCCGTCACCGCGGGCGAGAAGCGCGTCGTGCTGCGCGACGGCGCCGCGCACTGAGCTCCGGCTCCCCTCGAACCTCACTCCCCGAACAACCCCCACTCCACACAGCACAGGAGAACTCCCTTGAGAAAGACCCCCCTGCTCGCCACGATCGCGATCGGCATCGCCGCGTCCCTGGCGCTGGCCGGCTGCTCCGGCGCCTCGTCGTCGGCCTCCGGCGGCGCCGACGCGTCGATCGCGGTCGGCTCGCTCTACGAGCCCGTCAACCTGGACAACACCGCCGGCGGCGGCCAGGGCGTCACCGAGGCTTTGAACGGCAACGTCTACGAAGGCCTGTTCAAGCTCACCGACGACGGCAAGGTCGAGCCCCTGCTCGCGACGAAGTACACGACGAGCGCCGATGGACTCACGTACACGTTCACCCTGCGCGACGGGGTGAAGTTCCACTCCGGCAAGCCGCTCACCAGTGAGTCGGTCAAGACGAGCATCGAGCGCGTGCTGGCGGATGACTCCCAGTCGGCGCGCAAGTCCCAGCTCGCCGTCATCTCGGGCATCAAGACCCTGGACGACAAGACCGTCGTGATCTCGCTGAAGTCGCGCTCGATCTCGCTGCCGTACAACCTCAGCTACGTCTGGATCTACGGCCCCGGCGTGAAGAACTACAAGACGGCGGAGGACGGCACCGGCCCGTACACCCTCGGCACCTGGAAGCGCGGCAGCTCGCTGAGCCTCGAGCGCTGGAGCGGGTACTGGGGCGCCAAGGCGAAGAACAAGGAGGTCGTCTACGACTACTTCACCGACGCCAGCGCCCTCTCGAACGCACTGCTGACGAACCAGGTCGACATCGTCACCAGCATCCAGAGCCCGGACTCGCTGACCCAGTTCGAGGGCAACAAGGACTACACGATCAGCAACGGCAAGTCGACGACCAAGGAGCTCCTCGCCTTCAACGACAAGGTCGCGCCCTTCAACAACGTGGACGTCCGCAAGGCCGTCTACTCGGCGATCGACACCAAGAAGCTGCTCAGCTCGATCTGGGGCAAGTACGGCACGCTCATCGGCTCGATGGTCCCGCCGAGCGACCCCTGGTACGAGGACCTCACCAAGGTGAACCCGTACGACACCGCGTTGGCGAAGAAGGAGCTGGCCGCGGCCGGCCTCCCGAACGGCTTCACGTTCACCCTGGACACGCCGACCTACGACCCGCACCCGGCGGTCGCGGAGTTCCTGAAGAGCGAGCTCGCCAAGGTCGGGGTGACTGTGAACATCAACTCCATCTCGGCCGACCAGTGGTACACCAAGGTGTTCAAGAACCACGACTTCACGGCGACCCTGCAGGAGCACGTCAACGACCGCGACGTGGTCTGGTACGGCAACCCCGACTTCTACTGGGGCTACGACAACCCGCAGGTCACCGCGTGGGTGAACGAGGCCGAGCAGGCCTCCACCACCGCCGAGCAGACGGCCAAGCTCAAGCAGGTCAACGAGCAGATCGCCAAGGACGCAGCCAGCGCGTGGCTGTACCTCTACCCGCAGATCGTGGTGGCGTCGAGCTCGCTGAGCGGCTACCCGGTGAACGGGCTGAACTCGCAGTTCTACGCATACGACATCGTCAAGAAGTAGTCCACAGGACCACCGTCTAGACGAGTCGTCCACCGATGCTCGGGAGGCCCGCACGGGGCCTCCCGAGCATCTAGTCTGAAATGGCCATGACCTCCTATCTCCTCCGCCGCACCGCGTTCCTCGTGGTGTCCCTGCTGCTGGCGATGGTCGTGCTGTTCTTCCTGCTCCGCGTGCTGCCGGGCGACCCTGCCAACGCGCTGCTGTCGGCCAGTGCGACGCCGGAGCAGATCAAGGCGGCGCAGGCGCAGGTGGGCAGCAACCTGCCGCTGCCGGAGCAGTTCGTGAACTGGTTCGGCGCCCTCCTGACCCTGAACCTCGGCCAGTCGTTCATCACGTCGCTGCCGGTGGGGCCGGAGATCGCCTCGCGGCTCGCGGTGACCATCCCGCTCACGCTGATGGCGTTCGTGCTCGCGCTGGTCCTGGCGCTGCCGATCGGCTTCGTCGCCGCCTGGAAGGCCGACCGCTGGTACGGTCTCGTGCTGTCCGCCTTCTCGCAGCTCGGCATCGCGGTGCCGGTGTTCTGGGTGGGCATCCTGCTCGTCGACGCCTTCGCGGTGAACCTGCGCTGGTTCCCGTCGGGCGGCTTCCCGCGCGACGACTGGGCCGACCCGGCGTCGGCGCTGCAGTCGCTCGCGCTGCCGGTCGTCACCATCGCCATTGTGATGAGCGCGTCCATCTCCCGGTACGTCCGGAGTGCGACGCTCGACGTCATCGGCAGCGACTACCTGCGCAACGCCCGCGCGCTCGGCTCCGGCTTCGGGCGGGCGATGTGGCGGCACGGGCTGCGCAACGGCGCGGTGCCGGTCATCTCCATCCTCGGCATCGAGCTGGCGACGACCTTCCTCGGCGCGGTCGTCGTCGAGAGCGTCTACACGCTGCCGGGTCTCGGCAGCATGCTGCTCACCGCGATCCAGCAGCACGACTATCCCGACATCCAGGGAATCCTGTTCGTCTCGACGCTGCTGGTGCTGATCGTCGGCTTCGTGGCCGACATCGTCCAGCGGCTGATCGACCCGCGCCTGCGGCAGAGCATCTCGGGCAACCGATGAGCGCGGTGGTGCAGCAGGCGGCGCAGACGGCGCCGGACCCGCGCGAACGGACGCGGCGCCGCGCCCGCCGCTCGGTGACGCTCGGCATCGGCCTGACCCTCGTCGGTCTCGTCGTGCTGGTCGCCGCGCTCTCGTTCGTCTGGCTCCCGTTCTCCCAGGGGGACACCTCCGGAGGCCGCTTGCAGCCGCCGGACGGCACGCACTGGCTGGGCACCGACCGGTTCGGGCGCGACCTGACGACGCAGCTCATGATCGGTGCGCGCATCGCGCTGACCGTGGGTGTCGGCGCCGCGGTCATCGGCGCGATCATCGGCGTCACCATCGGGATGCTGGCCGCGTTCGCCACGCGCTGGCTCGACGACACCATCTCGGCGGTGCTCGACATCATCATCGCCTTCCCTGTGCTGCTGCTCGCGATGCTGATCGTCGCGGCGCAGGGCGCCTCCCTCGGCACGGCCATCCTTGCCATCGGCCTGGCGATGTCCGCGGTGGTGGCGCGACTCACCCGGGTGCTGTCGAAACGCGTCCTCGCGATGCAGTACGTGACGGCAGCGCGGACTTCCGGCACGTCGTGGGGAGGGGTCGTGTCACGGCACGTCCTCCCGAACATCTGGCCGACTCTCGGGGTGAACCTGGCGCTGCAGTTCGGCGTCGCCGTGCTCGCCGAGGCGAGCCTGTCGTACCTCGGACTCGGCGCGCCGCCGCCCAATGCGTCGTGGGGCCGGCTGCTGCAGGAGGCGCAGGGGACGGTCGCGGTCGCCCCGGTGGGCGCCATCGCGCCCGGTGTCGCCCTCGTCGTCCTGGTGGTCGGCGTCAACCTGATCGCGGACGGCCTGCGGGACGTCGCCGACCCGACGCGGAGGAGGTCGCGATGATCCTCGACGTGCAGAACCTCGGCGTGACGGCGCGGGACGGGTCGCCGCTGGTGTCGGACGTCTCGTTCCGGCTCGCTGCGGGGGAGCGGCTGAGCCTGATCGGGGAGTCCGGGTCGGGCAAGTCGCTGACCTCGTTCGCGATCACCGGGCTGCTGCCGGACGGTCTGACGGCGACCGGCAGCGTGGAGCTCGCGGGCGTGCAGGTGATCGGCGCCAAGGAGCGGACGCTGGTGCCGCTGCGCGGGAGCACCGCGTCGACGGTCTTTCAGGAGCCGCTGACCGCGCTCGACCCGCTGATGCGCCTCGGTGCGCAGGTGGCCGAGCCGCTGCGCCGGCACCTCGGGCTGCGGGGCGCCGCGCTGCGCGACGCCGTTCACACCGCCCTCGACGAGGTGCGCCTGCCCGAACCCGAGCGGATCGCACGCGCCTACCCGCACGAGATCTCGGGAGGCCAGCGGCAGCGTGTCGCCATCGCGGCTGCGCTCGCCTGCCGGCCGCAGCTGCTCATCGCGGACGAGCCCACCACCGCGCTCGACGTGACCGTGCAGGCGGAGATCCTGGCACTCCTCGACTCCCTGGTGGCGGAGCGGGGGATGGCGCTGCTGTTCGTCAGCCACGATCTCGCCGTGGTGTCGCGGATGGCCGAGCGCGCCCTGGTGCTGCGCTCCGGCCGCGTCGTCGAGGAGAGCACGATCGAGCGCATCCTGACTGCTCCGGCCGACCCGTACACGGCCGCGCTCGTGCGCAGTGCACGCGAGCTGGACGCCGCCCTGGAGGCGCGATGACCGACGCCGTCCTCGAGCTCCGCGACGTGGGCTTCCGCTACCGCCGGGCGAACGCCTCGGCGCTGGATGGCGTCTCGTTCGCCGTCGAATCCGGACACAGTGTCGGGCTGGTGGGTGAGTCGGGCGCAGGCAAGACCACACTGCTGTCCCTGCTCCTCGGGCTGGCGAGCCCGACCTCCGGCGCTGTGCTGTTCGACGGGAGGCCGCTCGACCGGGGCGACCGCGCCCTGATGCGCGAGTTCCAGCGCAGCGTGCAGACCGTCTTCCAGGACCCGTATTCGTCCCTCGACCCCCGGCAGAGCGTCGGCAGGATCGTGGGCGAGCCGCTCGCCTCCCTCCGGATCGCCTCCGGCGCGGACGCCCGTGCCCGCGTCGCCGACGCGCTCCGCGCTGTCGCCCTGCCCGAGGATGCGGCGACCCGGTATCCGCACGAGTTCTCCGGCGGCCAGCGTCAGCGCATCGCGATCGCCCGGGCGATCGTCTCGCGGCCGCGGGTCCTGCTCGCCGACGAGCCGGTCAGCGCGCTCGACGTGACGACGCGCATCCAGATCATCGAGCTGCTCGGCGAGCTCGCCGAGCAGGAGGGCATGACGGTGGTCATGGTCTCCCACGACCTCAGCGTCGTCGCGACCCTCTGCGAGCGGACTGTCGTCCTGCGCGCCGGCCGCGTGGTGGAGCAGGGCGCGACCCAGGAGGTCCTCGGCGCCCCGCGCGACGCCTACACGCAGCGCCTCATCGCGTCGGTGCCGCGGCTGCCCGCCTGAGCCGGCGGCCGCGGCGCTCGCGGCCCGCTACGCGCGCGGCCAGACCGGGAGCACCTGCCGCTTCCAGGTCTCGTTCGTGACGCCGGCCCACGACGTGTAGAGCGCGACCGCGGCCGTCGCCAGCCCCAGCCAGCCTCCCAGCACGGTGGCGCCGGACGCGCCGGCGAGGTCGCCGATGGTCAGCGCCACGAACGTGAGCGTGAGCAGCACGAACACGGTCAGCGTCGCGCCGTTGGTCTTCGCCGCGGCGACCGTCATCAGCGCCGTGAAGATCGTCCAGGCCAGCAGGAAGAAGCCGACGCCCACGGAGCCGGCCTGCTCGGCCAGCTCCGGGGCGGTGCGCAGCCACCAGAACGACAGCCAGAAGGCGCCGTACGACGTGAACGCCGTCGCACCGAACGTGTTGCCGCGCGCGAACTCCCACAGCCCGGCGGCGAACTGCGTCAGGCCGCCGAAGAAGAGCGCCATCGCGACGGCCGCGGCGCCCGCCTCGCCGACCAGGCCGGCGTTGGCGAGGCTCAGCAGCATGGTGGTCAACGCGAACGCGGCGAGGCCGAGCGGACCGGGGTCGGCGACCTCGGCGCGCGCCGGGGCCGCCGGGTGTGCCGGGGGCGTGGGGTGGGCGATGGTCCGCTCAGCGGTTGCGCTCATGCGGTGCACTCCTTCGTACGGGACGGCCGGACCGGCCGTCCTTCGACATTAGAATGCCAGATCGCAGATTGCAAACACCTATGCTCAGACCAGGCCGAGCTTCTTCCGCAGTGACGCGACGTGGCCGGTCGCCTTCACGTTGTAGAGCGGCAGCCGGACGGTGCCGTCCGGGTTCAGCACGAAGGTGGAGCGGATGACGCCGGTCACCGTCTTGCCGTAGAGCTTCTTCTCGCCGTACGCGCCGTACGCCTCGTGGACGGCGAGGTCCTGGTCGGAGAGCAGCGGGAAGTTGAGGCGCTCCTGCTCCTGGAACTCCTTGTTCTTGGCCGGCGCGTCCTTGGAGATGCCGATGACCCGGTAGCCGCTGGAGGCCAGCGAGTTGAGGTTGTCGCGGAAGTCGCAGGCCTCTGTGGTGCAGCCGGGGGTCATGGCCGCGGGGTAGAAGTAGACGATCACGTTGTCGCCCGAGTAGTCGGAGAGCGAGACGGGCGTGCCGTCCTGGTCCTGGAGGGTGAAGGTGGGCGCGGGCTGTCCCGCTTCGAGTCGAACCTCAGTCATGACACCATTCTGCCCCGGACCGCCGAGGGGCACGCAAACGCCCCTGAAAGCGCGATTCAGGGAGCGGTTACGCGTCCCTCGGCGACTGCTGGGCGGGGGCGAACGTGGCGAGGAGGCGTTGCAGCGAGTCGAGGCGCGCGCGGCCGGTCTCGCCGAGCCGGCCCTCCTCCACCGCCTCGATGATGGCGCAGTCCGGCGCGTCGGGCAGGTGGGTGCAGCCGCGCGGGCAGTCCTCCGCGATGGCCGCCAGGTCGGTGAACGACTTCAGGATGCTCGCGGTGTCCACGTGGCCCAGCCCGAACGACCGCACGCCGGGGGTGTCGATGACCCAGCCGTGCCCTTCCGCGTTCTCCACCCGCAGCGACACCGTGGAGGACGACGTGTGCCGGCCGCGTCCCGTTACGACGTTGACGTGGCCGGTCGCCCGCTTGGCGCCGGGCACGATCGCGTTCACGAGCGTGGACTTGCCGACGCCCGAGTGCCCGACCACGACCGTGTCGTGACCGACGAGAGCCGCCGTGATCTCCTCCACCGGGATGTGGTCCTCCCGGCTGGTGAACACCGGCAGGTCGAGCCCGGCGAAGTTCTCCAGGAACGGCGCCGGGTCGGCGAGGTCGATCTTGGTGACGCACAGCATGGGCTCGATGCCGGCGTCGTAGGCCGCCACCAGGTAGCGGTCGACCAGCCGGGTGCGCGGCTCGGGGTTCGCGGCCGCCACCACGATCAGCATCTGGTCGGCGTTGGCGACGACCACGCGCTCCACCTCGTCGGTGTCGTCGGCGCTGCGGCGCAGCAGGGTCGTGCGGGGCTCGACGCGCACGATCCGGGCGAGCGTGCCCTCCTCGCCCGTGGTGTCGCCGACCACCGCCACGCGGTCGCCGGTCACGATCGGCGTGCGCCTCAGCTCGCTCCCGCGCGCCGCGATCACCTGGCGCTCGTGGTCGGAGTCCTCGTCGAGCAGCACCGTGTAACGGCCGCGGTCGACGCCGAGGACCCGGGCGATCTCCGCATCCGCGTGCTCCGGCCGGGTCTTGGTGCGCGGCCGGTTGCCCTTGGGGTTCGGCCGCGAGCGGATGGTCGACTCGTCGTAGAGGTCGTACTCGTCGTCCTCGTCGTCCTCATCCGACCACCACGACATCTACGCCGCCGAGCCTTCGGCGAGCATCCGGCTCCAGAGCTGCGGGAACTGCGGGAGGGTCTTGGCGGTCGTGGCGATGTTCTCGATCTCGACGCCGGGGACGACCAGGCCGACGATTGCGCCCGCGGTCGCCATCCGGTGGTCCTCGTAGCTGCGCCAGACGCCGCCCGTCAGCGGCCTCGGCTCGATGCGGAGGCCGTCCTCCAGCTCGGTGACGGCGCCGCCGAGGCCGTTGAGCTCGGCCGCGAGGGCGGCGAGCCGGTCGGTCTCGTGGTGACGGATGTGGCCGATGCCGGTGATCTCGCTCGGCCCGTCGGCGAAGGCCGCGATCGCCGCGATCGCGGGGACCAGCTCGCCGCCGGTGGAGAGGTCGATCGTGATCGGCCGGATGCGCTCCGGCCCGGTCACGGTGAGGCGGTCGCCGTCCTTCGACACCGTCGCCCCGAACAGCGGCAGCAGGTCGGCCAGGTCGGCGCCGACCTGCGTGGTCGACTCGGGCCAGCCGGTGATGGTCACCGACCCGCCGGTGACGACCGCGGCCGCGAGGAACGGAGCCGCGTTGGAGAGGTCCGGCTCGATGTCGACATCGAGCGCGGCGATCGCGCCCGGCCGGACGATCCACCGGCCGACCTCGGGCGACTCCACCGTCACGTCACGCGCGGCGAGGGCAGCGATGGTCATCTCGATGTGCGGGAGGCTGGGAAGGCGCTCGCCCGAGTGCGTGAGGTCGAGGCCCTCCTCGAACCGGCTCGCCGACAGCAGCAGGGCGCTGACGAACTGGCTGGAGCTGGACGCGTCGATCGTGATGGCGCCGCCGTGCACGGAGCCCGTGCCGTGCACCGTGAACGGGAGGGCGCCGCGGCCGTCGTCGTTCACGTCGACGCCCAGGGCGCGCAGCGCGGCGATGATCGCGCCCATGGGCCGGCCGCGGGCGGAGTCGTCGGCGTCGAACATGGTGGGCCCGAGCGCGAGGCCGGCGATCGGCGGCACGAACCGCATGACGGTGCCGGCCTGGCCGCACTCGATGGTGGTGCTGCCGAGCAGCTCCTCCGCGGGGGTGACCAGGAAGTCGGCGCCGAACTCGCTCGCGCCGGGCTGCTCCACGATCGAGACCCCGAGCGCCCGCAGCGCCTCCACCATGTTGGCGCTGTCGCGCGAGTGCAGCGGCGCGCGCAGCAGCGAGGGGCCGTCGGCGAGGGCCGAGAGCACCAGCTCGCGGGCCGTCAGCGACTTGGAGCCGGGGAGCGAGACGGAGGCCGTGACCGGGCCGCCGGCG
The DNA here is from genome assembly GCF_057655165.1 of Leifsonia sp. Soil_N53. Lineage (NCBI taxonomy): Bacteria > Bacillati > Actinomycetota > Actinomycetes > Micrococcales > Microbacteriaceae > Leifsonia > Leifsonia sp. Soil_N53. The sequence continues at coordinate 153,808 of NZ_JBDGMM010000059.1, read as the reverse complement.
ACCGGCGCGGGCCACAGCGTGTTCGGTTCCTCGACGCGGTTGTCGCCGTACGGATCGAACTCGGGGGAGGAATATTTCGAGATGAGCATTGTTGTCAAGATTATCCGTGATCGAGCCCGAAGGGAGGATCGGCCCGTGCCAGCAGCAACCGCTGTCCTCGACGCACCGCGCACCCGTGCGCTGACGACGTCGAAGGTCCGGCCCTCCGGCCGCCTCGCGCAGCGCCGGGTCGCCGAGCGGTCGGCGCAACTAGACTGGCCCCTGATGACCACCGAAACCGAGGACAAGGGAGCACTGTTCGAAGAGCAGGCGCTTCCCTTCATGGACCAGCTCTACGCGGCCGCACTGCGAATGACGCGGAACCCGTCGGACGCGCAAGACCTGGTGCAGGAGACGTACGTCAAGGCGTACGCCGCCTTCGCCCAGTTCCAGCAGGGCACGAACCTGAAGGCGTGGCTGTACCGCATCCTCACCAACACGTTCATCAACACCTATCGCAAGAAGCAGCGCGAGCCGTATCAGGGGACGATCGACGAACTCGAGGACTGGCAGCTCGGCGGCGCGGAGTCGACCACCGCGTCCTCCAGCCGCTCGGCCGAGGCCGAGGCGATCGACCACCTGCCCGACAGTGCCGTCAAGGACGCGCTGCAGGCCATCCCGGAGGACTTCCGGCTGGCCGTCTACCTCGCCGATGTCGAAGGGTTCTCCTACCAGGAGATCGCCGACATCATGAAGACCCCGATCGGCACCGTGATGAGCCGCCTCCACCGCGGCCGACGGATGCTCCGGGAGCTTCTGACCGACTACGCGCACGAGCGCGGGCTCTCAGCGGTCCAGAGCCCGGCCGTGCAGACCACCAGGAGAACGAAATGACCGACTGCGGCTGTGAGAAGGCGAAGGCCGAACTCGAGGAGTACCTGCGCAACGAGCTCTGCAACGAGGATGCTGCAGACGTGCGCGAGCACCTCGCGAACTGCGACGGCTGCTCGAGCGAGGCGCACCTGAACGTCGTGCTCACCGAAGTGGTGCAGCGCGCGTGCAAGGAGACGGCTCCCGAGACGCTGCGCACCGAGGTGCTGCTGCGCATCCGGTCGTTCCAGGCGTCGGTGCACTGAGCGACCTCAAAGACTGACCTCCACTCCCATCGCCCTCATGACGAGCGTCAGGTTGAGTCTGCCGCGGGTTCGTGAGTCGCTGTCGAGGTCGATCCAGTGCGGTGCGGTCTCGTCGGAGAGCCTTTCCCGAATCGCCTTGAGTCGGCGCCGGTCGTTCGTGCTCGAGCGCGTGTAGTCGAGTTCTGACGCATCGGTGATCGAGGCGAGGAGGGTGGCGGCATCGTCGAGATGCCGGTCGCGGTCGCGTTGGTCGATCAGAAACGCCGCGCCTTTGGCGACGAGGGCGCCGATCTCATCGGGGACACCGACGGTGACGAGCTGGCCACCTCGGAACTCGAGCGTGTAAGCGTCGCGTCGGTCGATCGCCTGCTGGCCCCCGGGGGCCTCGAGCGCCGGCTTACGGTCGAGCCGCGGGCGGATAGCGGAAGGAAGGTGGTCGGGGACCATGACATCCACCTTTCTGCCGTCCACGTGATGGAACCGGTACGCGTAGGGCGCCTCCCGACGGAGTTCGAAACCGAGCCGTTTCACCGCGCGGGAGAAGGCGCTGAGCCCGTCGCGGTGCACGATCATGTCGAGCAGCACGTCCGCGTCGTCGGTCGAGCGTGGCATCTGCACTCCGCCGCGACTCGCGTGCAGGTAGACCATCAGCCCGCCGATGATCGTCAGACGGCTGGTGTCCATGACTTCGGACAAGCCGATCACCGTCTGCCATGCCGGCAGCCCGTCGTCGTCACTGAGGTTCAGCGTGTGTGTTCTTGCAGCCATTCGTCCTTCAGGGCTCCGAGAGCAGCGAGGCCTGCGCTTCGCTCCCTGGTGTCGGTGCTGAGCGCCAGATCGGCGGCGACCACTGCGGCGAGAGGGGCGGTCAGTCCTCCGGGGGCGGTGTTCTCGTAAAGGAGATCCTGACCGCTCGGGTCTTCGACCATGAAGTGCGTGCTCGCGTAGTCGAACCGGCTTATACCCGCGGGGAGATAACCGCGGACACGGCGGTCGTCGGGCAGGAGGTCGCTGCTGATGAGGTCGGATACAGCCCGTCCCGTGGGCACGAGGCCCGCCTGCGCCTTCATCGTGTTCGCGGAGCGATAGCGGTGAGCGACCGTCCGTGCACCGACAGCGATGGCAAGCTCCACGGGGGAGAGATCGCGAATGCGGTTTCGTGCACGTGAATAGGTGGATTTCGAAAGCAGAGTGGCGGCGTCGACGCCCGAGAGTTCGTAGAGGATCGCCCATGCGGTGTCGGACTGGAGGGGACGTCCTGCGGCCCTGCGCCGTCGTTCGAAACGGGCGATCGAGTCAGCGTCGATCAGCCATTCGCCGGAAGGGAGCTGTCGAGCGGCGAAGGCTCCGGCACGCGCGATGAGGTTCCGCACCTGCCGTTCGCCGATTCCTAGGCGCTCGGCGGTCTGGGAGACTGTCAGTTCGCTCATGGTTCGTCATCCCTCCGATATTGGATCGACCATGACACTGTCTCATTATAGTGCCGATATCGGAATAATTATGACCCAGGGTCTTCGCGCCGATCGGCCAAGGGGAGGGCTCAGGCGATGGAGCCGGGGACCTCGTGGAGGAAGAACAGGCCGCCGAGGGGATCGGTGACCTGCGCGAAGCGGCCGAACTCGCTGTCCCACGGGTCGCGGATCGCGGTCCCGCCGAGCTCGCTCACGCGCGCGACCGCGGCGGCCGCGTCCTGGACGCCGAAGTACACCACCCAGTGCGACGGCACATCCGGCGGCAGCATCCCGTCGGCGTCGAACACGCCGCCGCTGGGTGAGTCGGGGTCGCCGAAGGTCAGGTAGCGGAAGTCCGCGGTGTCGCCGAGCACCTGCGTCGTCCAGCCGAAGACCCGCTTGTAGAACTCGACCTGCTCCGCGTAGCTGCGGGCGTACAGCTCGTGCCAGGAGAGCCCGCCGACCTCCGCGACCAGCTCGAAGCCGCGGTGCTGCTCCGGCTGCCACAGTCCGACGACCGCTCCGCCCGGGTCGGCCACCACCGCGAGCCTGCCCTGGTCGCCGACGGTCATCGTGGGGGAGAGCACCTGCCCGCCGGCGTTCGCCGACGCCCGTTCGCCGGCTTCGGCGTCCTCCACCAGCAGGTAGGTGAGCCACGCGTTCGGGCGTGCGCCCGCCATCGCCTCGCCCATCCCGGCGACGAGGCGCCCGTCGCGCCGGAAGGTCACGTACCCGCCGTACTCGCCGCCGCCGGTCTCGGCGGTCCAGCCGAACAGCGCGGTGTAGAACTCCTGCGCGCGCGGGAGGTCGGTGGCGGCGTAGTCCACCCAGCAGGGCTCACCGAGACGGTGCGTGGTCACGACGGTCATGGCTTCAACGTACGCCCCGGCGACCGGGCCGGGCTAGGGACGACCGGGGTCTCCAGGGGCGCCGGGGTCGCCCGCCGCCTGTGGCGACGTGTCGTACGCGCGCAGCTCGCGGCCGTGCACGGTGATCGCGTAGACGATGACGACGTCCAGCGCGAACATGACGATCGACCGCCACGGCTGTGCGGGGAGGGACACAAGCTGCGACACCGCGTTGATCGAGACCACCACCACGGCGAACACCCGCGCCCAGGTCCGTCCGCTCGCCAGTGCGATGCCCGCCGCCACCAGCACGATGCCGATCAGCAGGTGCCACCAGCCCCAGAGCGAGACGTAGAAGATCGTCGTCCCGCTCTCGGTCGTGAGGTTCTGGTTTGCGGGCAGGAGGATGGCGAGGATCCCGCCGAGGATCTCGATGGCCCCGCCGATCAGGATCACGATCGCCGTGAACCAGCTCCAGCCCGCCCAGCCGGTCTGTCGTTCGTCGCTCATGGCGTCCTCCTCATCGTGTCCGTCCTCACGCCACCGCCGGAACCGCGGACGCCCGCGGCAGCCGCAGCGCCGCGATCAGCCCCGTCGCCCCGAGCACCGCGACGACGGCCATCGCGACGCCGTACGCCGCACCGCCCGCGGAGAGGTTCGCGACCAGGATCGTTCCCGCGATCGCCGTGCCGAAGGTCGACCCGAGGTTGGAGACGCTGCGCGACAGCCCGGAGATCTCGCCCTGCAGCTGCTCAGGGAACGCGGACTGCACCACGTTCACCGACGGCGTCAGCATGAGGCCGAGGCCCGCGCCGATGAGGAAGAGCCCCGGCACGAACGGCCAGCCGCCCGTGGTACCGGCGACCAGCCAGATCAGCAGCACCACTCCGGGGACGCACAGCACGAACCCCGTGACGATCAGCCCGCGCTGCGAGAACCGCCGCGCCAGCCTCCCGGCCAGCAGCGATGTCAGCAGCAGCCCGACCGTGGCCGCCGTGAAGATCACGCCGGTCTGGATCGCGTTGTAGCCGCGGACCACCTGGAGATACGCCGACACCGTGAACGAGGTGCCCATCAGGATCACCCACTGCAGGTTCTGCGTGACGAGGGCGAGGTTCGACACCCGCACCCGGAACAGGCTCGTGGACAGCAGCGGGACCCTTCCGGTGCGCTCCCGGCGCCGCACCCACAGGAAGAACACCACCAGGATCGCGACGCCCGCAAGCACGAGCACGATCATGAGCGGCACACTCGTGTCGGCCGCGAGGATCCCGGTCACCAGCACGAACAGCCCCAGCGCCGACAGGATCGCGCCGACGGTGTCGAACGGCCGCTTCGGGTCCGCGGGCAGCGGATCCGTGAGCGAACGGCTGAGCAGCAGGATGACCGCGATCACCAGGGCCTGGAACACGAACGCCGCGCGCCAGCTGATCCCGGTCGTGATCAGGCCGCCGATCAGCGGCCCGGCGGCCGCGCCCACGCCTCCCATCCCGCTGATGATCCCGAACGCCACCGCCCGGGTCGGGATGTCCGGCAGGCAGATCGTGGTCAGGATGTAGACCGGCGGGATGAGCATCGCGGTGCCGACGCCCTCCAGCAGCGAGTTGCCGAGGATGACCGCCCACAATCCGGGCGCGAACGCAGTGATCAGAGCGCCCACCCCGTAGACGACCAGGCCGATCATGAAGCTGCGCTTGCGGCCGATGTTGTCGGTCAGCTTGCCCATGGGGATCATCAGCGCCGCCATCGTGAGCAGGAACAGGGTGATGCTGATCTGGATGCCCTGGACCGTCGTGCCGAGATCGCGCGACATGTCGTTGATCATCACGTTCATGTTCGAGCCCGCGAAGCTGCAGATGAACTGGGCCAGCGCCAGCGGTGCGATGATGCGGCGGATGGTGGCCTGCGAGGCCGCTGCGGTCGTTCCGGTCATGTCGGCTCCCGGGGTCTGCTCGTTCGCTGCTCCGGCCGGATGCTACTGCGCCGGGATCGCTCGGTGCAATCGGGGTTGCCGCCGCCGAACAGGCCGGGTTATGGTGCGGCCGTCCGGCGTCCGCCGGCGTCGAACGGCGTCGCCCCGGCCGGAGACAGGGGAGTGAGATGCCCGAACAGTTCCGTGGCCGCATCGACCTGGACATCCGCGACTCGGAGCCCGACTGGGCGCCGTTCGAGCCGCCCAGAGCCCCGGAGGCCGCTCCCAACGTCGTCCTCATCGTGCTGGACGATGTCGGGTTCTCGGCGATGAGCTGCTACGGCGGCCCGATCGACACCCCGAACATCGACCGGCTCGCGGACTCGGGCGTGCGGTTCACGCAGTGGCACACGACCGCGCTCTGCTCGCCCACGCGCTCCGCCCTCCTGACCGGGCGCAACCACACCCGCAACTCGATGGCGTGCATCACGGAGGCCGCGACCGGCTTCCCGAACGCCAGTGGCACCATCCCGCAGGAGAACGGGATGATCTCGCAGATCCTCGGGGAGCAGGGCTGGAACACCTACATCGTAGGCAAGTGGCACCTGTGCCCGTCCGACGAGATGAACCTCGCGTCCACGCGCCGCAACTGGCCGACCGGCCGCGGCTTCGAGCGCTTCTACGGCTTCCTCGGGGCCGAGACCAACCAGTGGTACCCGGACCTCGTCTACGACAACCACCCCGTCGAGCAGCCTGCCTCGCCGGAGGACGGCTACCACCTCACGGTCGACCTCACCGACAAGGCCATCGAGTTCATCGGCGACGCGAAGGCGCTCGCGCCGGACAAGCCGTTCTTCCTGTACTACGCGCCCGGGGCCGCGCACGCACCGCACCACGCGCCGCCGGAGTGGATCGAGAAGTTCGCCGGGCGGTTCGACGGCGGTTACGAGGTGATCCGCGAGGAGACCCTCCAGCGGCAGATCGCGCTCGGGCTGGTTCCGGAGGGGACCGAGCTGCCGCCGATCAACCCGATCGGCACCCCCGAGACCCGCAGCGGACCGGAGGGCCAGCCGTTCCCGCCGCTCGACGTCACCAAGCCGTGGGACTCGCTCGGGGACGACGAGAAGCGTCTCTACGCGCGCATGGCCGAGGTCTACGCCGGCTTCCTCGCCCACGCGGACGACCAGATCGGCCGGCTGCTCGACTACCTGGAGGAGTCCGGCGCCCTCGACGACACGCTCGTCATGCTGGTCTCGGACAACGGCGCGAGCGGCGAAGGCGGCCCGGAGGGGTCGGTCAACGAGAACAAGTTCTTCAACGGCATCCCGGACAGCCTGGAAGAGAACCTCGCCATGCTGGACGAGCTGGGCGGACCGAAGACCTACAACCACTACCCGAACGGCTGGGCGATGGCCTTCAACACCCCGTTCAAGATGTGGAAGCGCTACGACTACAACGGCGGCACGGCCGACCCGTGCATCATCTCCTGGCCCAAGAAGCTCGGCCACGGCGGCGAGGTGCGGCACCAGTACCACCACGCGATCGACATCGTGCCGACCATCCTCGACCTGCTCGACGTGGCGGTCCCCGAGCAGATCGGCGGCCACGTTCAGTCGCGGTTGGACGGGGTGAGCATGCAGTCGGCCGTGGCCGACGCGAGCGCGCCGACCACCCGGCCGACGCAGTTCTACGCGATGCTGGGATCGCGCTCGATCTGGCACAACGGCTGGAAGGCCGTGTCGAACCACCCGGTGCTCAGCGGCTGGAGCCGGTTCAACGACGACACCTGGGAGCTCTACCACACCGACGTCGACCGGTCGGAGGTCCACGACCTGGCGGCCGAGCATCCCGACAAGGTGCGCGAGCTGGTCAACCTCTGGTTCGCGGAGGCCGGGGCCAACCAGGCGTTCCCGCTGGACGACCGCTCGGCGATCGAGATCCTCCTGACGCCGCGCCCGCAGCTGACCAGCCCGCGCAACCGCTACGTCTACCGGGTCGGCGGCGCCGAGATCCCGGAGTCGCAGGCGGTCAACATCCGCAACCGCTCGTACGCGATCGGGGCGCTCGTGGACCTGCCGGGCCCGGGAGCCGAGGGCGTGCTCTTCGCGCACGGTGCCCGGTTCGGCGGCCACGCGCTGTATGTGAAGGACGGGCGGCTGCACTACGTCTACAACTTCGTGGGCAGTCTCGTGCAGCGGGTGGACGCGACGGAGGACCTGCCGACCGGCGAGAACCTCATCCTGTCGGCGGCGTTCGAGAAGGACGGCGAGGAGGCGCCCGGTCTGGCCACCGGCATCCTGAGCCTGTACCACGGCGAGAAGAAGGTCGGCGAAGGCCGGATCAAGACGCAGCCGGGCTACTTCTCGCTCACCGGGGAGGGGCTCTGCGTCGGCTACGACGGCGGGGAGCCGGTCACCGACGACTACCCGGGCGAGCGGCCGTTCCGGTTCACCGGCGGCACGCTGCATCGCGTCGTGGTGGACGTCAGCGGCGAGCCCTACCTCGACCTGGAGCGGCAGGCGGCGGCGATGCTCGCGCGGGAGTGACGGGTCCGCAGCGCGGGGCGGACTACGGTGGCGGGATGGCCATCGACGATTTCCGCATCCACGTGCCCGACGACGTCCTCGCCGACCTCAGGGACCGCCTCGCCCGCACGCGCTTCCTTCGCTCGCCGCGGCCCGGCTGGGAGGGCGGCCCCGGCGAGGACGAGCTGCGCGCGCTGGTCGGGGGCTGGCTGGCGTTCGACTGGCGGGCGGAGGAGGAGCGGCTGAACGCGGTGGAGCAGCACGTCGCCGTCGTGGCGGGCCACCGCGTGCACTTCGCGCGCGTGCGCGGCACCGGGGCGGGCCCGCACACCCCGCTGCTGCTCCTGCACGGCTGGCCCAGCGCCTTCGTCGAGTACCTCCCGCTGGCGCGACTGCTCTCCGACGGCTTCGACGTCGTCATCCCGTCGCTGCCCGGGTTCGTGTTCTCGGAGGCGATCGAGCCGCCGCTGACCCGGCGGGCGATCGCGGAGGTGCTGCACGGGCTGATGACGGACGCCCTCGGCTTCGACCGCTACGCGACCTTCGGCGGCGACATCGGCGGGGGAGCCTCCACCTGGCTCGGCGTCGACCACCCGGACTGCGTGATCGGCATCCAGCTGCTGAGCGGGCCGTTCCCGGACGGCGACCCCGCCGACGACGACGAGCGCCGCTACCTCGCCGCGCTGGACGAGTACGACCGCCTCGACGGCGGCTACAGCGAGATCATGCTCACCCGGCCCGACACGATCGCCGCCGCGCTCGCCGACTCCCCGGCCGGGCTGCTCGCCTGGATCGCCGACAAGTGGCACGACTGGATCGACGACCGGCGGGAGGGCGCCTGGCAGCGCGTGGTCGACTCCGGCATCCTCTACACGATCGCGACCCTGTACTGGGCGACCGAGAGCATCGGGACGTCGTTCCAGCAGTACTACGACTACGTGCACAACCCGCCGCGGCCGCCGATCGCGGCTCCGGTCGGCGTGTACCTCGCGCACGAGCCGGCCATGGCGGGCTTCCCGCGCTCGCTGGCCGAGCGGGCGGCTCCGCGGCTGCGCGACTTCGTGGCGGCACCGGCCGGCGGGCACTTCGCGGGCTTCGAGCATCCCGAGCCCGCGGCCGAGGCGATCCAGGACTTCCATGCGGGGCTCCGCGGCTGAGGGAGGAGATCCGGGGCGACACGCCGGCCGAAGGCAGACAGCGGAGGAGCCGCGGACCCGTGTGGGCCGCGGCTCCTCCGCTGTGTGTGGTGCGGGCGCTAGAGGGTCAGCGCGCGCTGGATGAGCAGGGACTGCTCCTGCGCGTGCCGCTTGGCGGAGCCGGCGGCAGGGGAGGCCGACGCGGGCCGGGAGATCACGCCGATCGGGCGCGGGCCCAGCTTGGAGGTCTCCAGGATGATGAACGGCCAGGCGCCCTGGTTCTCCGGCTCGTCCTGCACCCACACCAGCTCGGCGTCGGGGTAGGAGTCGGACACGGCCTTCAGCTCGGCGCCGGGGAGCGGATAGAACTGCTCCACGCGCACCAGCGCGATCTCCGGGTTCGGGTTCTTCTCCAGCTCGTTCACGAGGTCGTGGTAGAGCTTGCCCGCCATGAACAGCACGCGCTTCACCGCCGACTTGTCGGTGATCCGGGCGTCGTCGATGACCGGCTCGAACTTGCCGTTCGTGAAGTCGGCGACGTCGCTGGAGGCGCCGCGCAGACGCAGCATCGCCTTCGGCGTGAACACCACCAGCGGCCTGCGCGGCCGGGCGTACGCCTGGCGGCGCAGCAGGTGGAAGTACGACGCCGGAGTGGAGGGGCGCGCGACGGTCATGTTGTTCTCGGCGCAGAGCTGCAGGTACCGCTCGATGCGGGCGCTGGAGTGGTCCGGCCCCTGACCCTCGTAGCCGTGCGGGAGGAGGAGCACGAGCGACGAGCGCTGTCCCCATTTCTGCTCGGCCGAGGAGATGAACTCGTCGATGATGATCTGCGCGCCGTTGGCGAAGTCGCCGAACTGCGCCTCCCACAGCACCAGCGCGTCGGCCCGCTCGACCGAGTAGCCGTACTCGAAGCCCATCGCCGCGTACTCGCTCAGCAGCGAGTCGTAGATCCAGAACTTGGCCTGGTTGTCGCTGAGGTTCGCCAGCGGCAGCCACTCCTGGCCGTTCATCCGGTCGTGGAGCACCGCGTGCCGCTGCACGAAGGTGCCTCGGCGGGCGTCCTGGCCGACGAGGCGCACCGGGGTGCCCTCCAGCAGCACGCTGCCGAGCGCCAGCAGCTCGCCGAAGCCCCAGTCGATGCCGCCGTTGCGGCTCATGTCGCTGCGCTTGTTGAGCAGCTGCTGCAGCTTCGGGTGCACGGTGAAGCCGGCGGGCGGGTTGTTGAACGCGTCGCCGATGAGGGAGATGACCTGCTCGCTGACGGCCGTGGTGTCCGGCTCGCCGACGTTGTCGTTCTCGTCCTGCTGCGCGATCGGGTGCTCGAGGTCGGCCGTGCTTTCGCCCTGCGTGATCACCGGCATCGAGTTGGTCTGCGCGGCGTGCGTCTCCATGAACGCGCGCTCCAGGCGGTCCTGGAAGTCCGCGTGCGCTGCCTGGTACTCCTCCTCGGTGATGTCGCCGCGGCCGACGAGGGCCTCGGTGTAGAGGCGGCGCACCGAGCGCTTGGCCTCGATGAGGTTGTACATCAGCGGCTGCGTCATCGAGGGGTCGTCGCCCTCGTTGTGACCGCGGCGGCGGTAGACGATGAGGTCGACGACCACGTCGCGCTTGAACTCCTGGCGGTACTCGAACGCGAGCTGCGCGACGCGCACCACGGCCTCCGGGTCGTCGCCGTTCACGTGGAAGATCGGCGCCTGGATGGTCTTCGCCACGTCGGTCGAGTAGACCGACGTGCGTCCCTCGCCGGGAGGCGTGGTGAAGCCGACCTGGTTGTTGATGTTGACGTGGATGGTGCCGCCGGTGCGGTAGGCCCGCAGCTGCGACATCTGCATCTGCTCGACCACGATGCCCTGGCCGGCCATCGCCGCGTCGCCGTGGACGAGGATCGGCAGCGTGAGGAAGGTGCCGGCGGGGCGGCGGTCCTGCTTGGCGCGGACGATGCCCTCCAGGACGCCGTCGACGGCCTCCAGGTGCGACGGGTTCGCGGCGAGGTACACCGGGATCTCGGCGTCGTCGGCGCCCTTGAAGGTGCCCTCGGTGCCGAGGTGGTACTTGACGTCGCCCGAGCCCTGCACGGTGCGCGGGTCCTGCGTGCCCTCGAACTCGCGGAAGATCTGACCGTAGGTCTTGCCCGCGATGTTGGTGAGCACGTTCAGCCGGCCGCGGTGGGCCATGCCGATGGCGGCCTCGTCGAGCCCGGCCTCCGCTGCGCCCTGCAGGATGGTGTCGAGCAGCGCGATGGTCGACTCGCCGCCCTCCAGGCTGAAGCGCTTCTGCCCGACGTACTTGGTCTGCAGGAAGGTCTCGAACGCCTCCGCCTCGTTGAGCTTGCCCATGATGCGCAGCTGCTCGTCGTGGGTCGGCTTCTCGTACGGGCGCTCCAGCTTGTCCTGGAACCACTTGCGCTGGGCCGGGTCCTGGATGTGCATGTACTCGACGCCGACCGTGCGGCAGTACGAGTCGCGCAGCACGCCGAGGATGTCGCGCAGCTTCATCTTGCGCTTGTCGCCGCCGAACGCGCCGGTGACGAACTCGCGGTCGAGGTCCCAGAAGGTGAGGCCGTGGTTCTCGATCTCGAGGTCCGGGTGGCTGCGCTGTACGTACTCCAGCGGGTCGATGTCGGCCATGAGGTGGCCGCGCACGCGGTACGAGTTGATCAGCTCCTGGACGCGGGCGGTCTTGTCGACGGCGCTGGCCAGGTCGACCGAGATGTCCGGGTTCCAGTGGATCGGGATGTAGGGGATGCGCAGCTCGGCGAAGATGTCCTCGTAGAAGCTGCGCTTGCCGATCAGCAGCTCGTGGACGATCTTCAGGAACTCGCCGGAGCCGGCGCCCTGGATGACGCGGTGGTCGTAGGTGCTGGTCAGCGTGATGGTCTTGCCGATCGCGAGGCCGGCGAGGGTCTTCTCGCTGGAGCCCTGGAACTCCGCGGGGTACTCGAGCGCGCCGGCGCCGATGATGGCGCCCTGGCCCTTCATCAGGCGGGGCACGGAGTGGACCGTGCCGATGCCGCCCGGGTTGGTCAGCGAGATCGTGGTGCCGGCGAAGTCGGCGGCGGTGAGCTTGTTGTTGCGGGCCTTGAAGACCAGGTCCTCGTAGGCGGCGAGGTATTCGCCGAAGGCCATCGTGTCGGCGCGCTTGATGCTCGGCACGAGCAGGGCGCGGGTGCCGTCGGGCTTCGGCAGGTCGATTGCGATGCCGAGGTTGATGTGCGCCGGCGCGACGACCGACGGCTTGCCGTCGACCTCCTCGTAGTACACGTTCTGGCTCGGGAACTGCTTGAGCGCCTGGATGAGCGCCCAGCCGATCAGGTGAGTGAACGACACCTTGCCGCCGCGGGCGCGCTTGAGGTGGTTGTTGATGACGATGCGGTTGTCGATCATCAGCTTGGCGGGGATGGTCCGCACACTGGTGGCGGTCGGGACGCTGAGCGAGGCGTCCATGTTGGTGGCCAGCGACTTCGACATGCCGCGCAGCGGCGTGACCTTGTCCTCCTCGGCCGGCTCCACGGTCGCGTTGGGCGCGGTGACCGGGGCGTCGGCGGGGACCGGCTGCGGCTTCGGCGCGATCGACGTGGTGCGCGCGACCGGCTGCGAGCCGATGATCGGGATGGGGGTGGTGACCGGGCGGGGCTCGGAGCCGGACTCGGCGGGCGGCTCCGGCGCTCCGGGAGCGGGGGCCGGCGCCGGAGGCTGCGCAGGCGGGGTCGGGACCGTCGGCTCGGCCGGAGCCGGGACGGTCGGCTCGCTGGGGGTGGGGACGCCGGGCTCTGCGGGAGTCGGGGCCGGCGTCTCGCTCGGAGTGGAGGCCTCACCATCCTGCACGCTCGGCTTGTAGCTCTCGAGGACGGGCCACCAGGACTTGTCGACCGAGTTCTTGTCCCGGAGGAACTGTTCGTACAGCTCCTCGACGAGCCATTCGTTGGCTCCGAACTCGCCCGACGAACCGTCGTCGGTACCCACACCGGTCAATTGGCTCGACACAGCCGATCGCCCACTCTCTCCGTTGATCTCGTTCCGATCGGGCGGCTTCGAACCGCCCGTTCCATCCGAGCATCAAGCCTAATCCCATCCGCGCCCGGGTGCGGCCGTTCGGCTCGGGAGGATACCGTTATTCCCATGCAGTTCTATGCGACGACACCGCGCCACGACCTCACGTACTCCGACGTCTTCCTGGTCCCCTCGCGATCCGATGTCACCAGCCGCCTCGACGTGTCGCTCGCGCCCCAGGACGGCACGGGCGCGACCATCCCCATCGTGTCCGCGAACATGAACTCGGTGACCGGGAAGCGGCTGGCCGCGACGCTCGCGCGCCGGGGCGGCCTCGGCGTCCTGCCGCAGGACATGCACCTGCAGGACCTCGACGAGGCGATCCGCTGGGTCAAAGCGCAGCCGGTGGCCTTCGACACCCCGTACGAGGCCCGGCCCGAGGAGACGGTGGCCGACGTGCTGCGCCGGGTCCCGGCCGTCGAGGGGCACGGCGTCGTGGTGAGCGACGACGCCGGGAAGTACCTCGGCTGCCTCGCCGCCGTCCAGCTCGGCTCCGCGCTGCCGGACGCGCGCATCGGCGACCTCCTGCACGGCGCGCTGACCTCGCTGGACGCGGACGACCTCCCGGACGGCCGCGCCGCGTTCGACGTCATGGACGCCGCCGGGCTGACGTTCGCCCCCGTGCTCTCGCACGGTCGCGTGGTCGGCACCCTCAGCCGCACGAGCGCACTGCGCTCCACGATCTACACCCCGGCGCTCGACGGCCACGGCCGCCTGCGCGTGGCCGCAGCGGTCGGCATCAACGGCGACGTCGCGGCGAAGGCCAAGGCGCTCGCGGCGGCCGGCGTCGACGTGCTGGTGATCGACACCGCGCACGGAGACCAGGACGGCATGCGCCGCGCCATCCACACGGTGAAGTCGCTCGGGCTCGGCCTGCCGATCGTCGCGGGCAACGTCGTCACCGAGCAGGCCGTGCGCGACCTGGTCGCGGCGGGCGCGGACATCCTCAAGGTCGGCGTCGGCCCTGGCGCCATGTGCACGACGCGCATGATGACCGCGGTCGGACGCCCGCAGTTCTCCGCGGTGCTGGAGACCAGCGCGACCGCGCGCGAGCTCGGCGCGCACGTCTGGGCGGACGGCGGCGTGCGCTACCCGCGCGACGTGGCACTCGCGCTCGCCGCGGGCGGCGCGTCCGTGATGATCGGCTCGTGGTTCGCCGGCACCATCGAGGCGCCGGGCGCGCTCGTGCGCGACGATCGCGGCGCGCTCTACAAGGAGAGCTGGGGGATGGCCTCCACCAAGGCGGTCACCGGCCGGTTCGAACGGCTCGACACGTTCGACCGCGCACGCAAGACGCTGTTCGCCGAGGGCATCTCGAGCTCGCGCATCTACCTCGACCCGCTGCGGCCGTCGGTGGAGGACCTCCTCGACATGATCACAACCGGCCTGCGCAGCTCGTTCACCTACGCGGGCGCCCGCACCCTGGCCGAGTTCCACGACCGCGCGCTGGTCGGCATCCAGTCCGCCGCCGGCTACGAGGAGGGCAAGGCCCTGCCCGTCAGCTGGTGACGGTGGGTCAGGAGCCGTTTCCGGACTGACCGCCGAAGCCGCCGTTGCCCCCGTTGCCCCCGAACTGGCGCGGGGTGAAGTCCTGGCCGGTGCCGAAGCCGGGGCGCGCGTGGCTGTCGACTGCGTTCGCGGTGAAGTAGCCGGCGAAGAAGACGACGACGAGGATCGCGACCGCACCGACCGCCAGGGCGGTGTTCTGCGCCCAGGTGGGCCAGCGGTGCAGGATGCTGCCGTTCGACGGCGGCGTGTACTGCGGGGCGGCCTGCGGCGCGTACTGTGGGGCCAGCTGGGCGTAGTGCGGCGCCGGCTGCTGGTACTGCGGAGCCGGCTGCCAGGGCTGGCCGGGGTTCGGGGTGGTGGTGCTCATCGGACGTTCCTCTCGTGGACTTCTGCCGTGAGGATGCCGTCTCTCGCTTCGGGCGCGCTATGGCGCGTCGATGCGCCCGCTGGGAATCGCGACGACGCCCCGAGACGCCGGGGATATCCGCGGGACGCCCCGGTATACTGACTCGCGAAATGGACGACCCTCCTTCTGCCAGCCCATTCCAACCGATGAGTCCGCCCGGACGGGGTGGTCGCCGTGCTCTCTGAGTGGATCATGCTGGGGGTCGGCCTCCTCCTGACCATCGGCACCGGCCTCTTCGTCGCCAGCGAGTTCGCCCTGGTGAACCTCGACCGCGGCGACCTCGAGGCGCGCCGCGAGCGGGGTGAGTCGCGGCTGACGATGACGATCGCCGCTCTCAAGATCACCTCCACGCACCTGTCGAGCGCGCAGCTCGGCATCACGCTGACGACGCTGCTGACCGGTTACACGATGGAGCCCGCGATCAGCTCGCTGCTGCGCGGTCCGCTCACCGCCCTCGGCCTCCCCGACGGCGCCGTGGTGCCGATCGCGTCGGTGGTGGCGATCACCGTGGCGACGCTGCTGTCGATGATCCTCGGCGAGCTCGTGCCCAAGAACTTCGCCCTTGCGCTGCCGATCGCGACGGCCAAGCTGGTCATCCCGTTCCAAACCGTGTTCACGATGGTGTTCCGGCCGTTCGTCTTCCTGCTCAACGGCACGGCCAACGGCTTCCTGCGGATGTTCGGCATCGAGCCGAAGGAGGAGCTGTCGGCGGCCCGCACCGCGGACGAGCTGTCCTCGCTGGTGCGACGCTCGGCGAGCGCCGGCGTGCTGGAGGCGGACACGGCGACCCTGCTCAGCCGCACGCTCGCCTTCTCGTCGCGCACGGCCTCCGACGTCATGACGCCGCGGCCCCGGGTGGAGGCCGTCAAGCGCACCGACCCGGCCCAGACCGTGATCGGGCTCGCCCGCAGCACCGGTTACTCCCGCTTCCCGGTCGTGGACGAGGACGTGGACGACGTCGTCGGCTTCGTGCACGTCAAGCAGGCGGTCGGCGTCCCGCGCCAGCGCCGCGGGCGGGTGCCCGTCTCGGCGCTGCAGACCGAGGCGCTGCGGGTGCCGGAGACGATGACGCTGGACACCCTGCTCGGCGAGCTGCGGGGCCGCGGCTACCAGATGGCGGTGGTCGTGGACGAGTACGGCGGCACGTCCGGCATCGCGACCCTGGAAGACCTGGTCGAGGAGATCGTCGGCGAGGTCGCCGACGAGCACGACCGCACGCGGGCCGGCGTGGTCCGCGGCCGGGACTCGATCACCTTCCCCGGCATCCTGCGCCCCGACGAGCTGCTGGAGCAGGCCGGGGTGACCGTGCCGGAGGAGGGCCCGTACGAGACGGTCGCCGGTTACGTCATGAACGAGCTCGGCCGGCTCCCGAAGGTCGGCGACGAGGTCCTGATCGACGGCGGCACCCTGCGCGTCGAACGGCTCGAGGGGCGCAGGGTCGACCGGATCCGCTACACGCCGGATCCCGAGCTCCCGGCGACGGGAGGTGCCGAATGAGCGACTGGGCCGGCATCGCCTGGCTGGTGGTGCTCCTCCTCGTGAACGCGTTCTTCGTCGGCGCCGAGTTCGCGGTCATCTCCGCGCGCCGCTCGCAGATCGAGCCGCTCGCCGAGCGCGGCAAGCGCAGCGCCAAGACCGCGCTGTACGCGATGGAGCACGCGACGCTCATGCTCGCGACCACGCAGCTCGGCATCACCGTGTGCTCGCTGCTGATCCTGAACGTCTCCGAGCCGGCGATCCACCACCTGCTGGAGGTCCCGCTCCACGCGACCGGCTGGTCGGAGGACGTGATCGGCACGGTCGCGTTCATGATCGCGCTCGTGCTGGTGTCGTTCCTGCACGTGGTGTTCGGCGAGATGGTCCCGAAGAACATCTCGTTCTCGATGCCCGACCGGGCCGCGTTGCTGCTTGCGCCTCCGCTGGTCGGGATCGGCCGCGTGGTCCGCCCGGTCATCGTCGCGCTGAACGCGAGTGCGAACGCGGTGCTCCGGCTGTTCCGGGTGGAGCCGAAGGACGAGGCGTCCAGCACCTTCACCCTCGACGAGGTCGCCACGATCGTGAGCCAGTCGACCCGTGAGGGTCTGCTGACCGACCGGATCGGAGCGTTGACGGCCGCGTTCGAGTTCACCGAGAAGAAGGTGCGCGACGCGATGGTGAAGCCGGAGACGCTGGTGTCGCTGCCGCTGGCGCCGACGCCCGCTGATGTGGAGAAGGCCGTCGCCAAGTACGGGTTCTCCCGCTACGTTGTGCCGGACGCCGACGGCGAGCCGACCGGCTACCTCCACCTCAAGGACGTGCTCGACCTGGAGGAGACCGGGTTCGAGCTCCCCGTGCCGGCCAAGCGGGTCCGCCGCCTGGTCACGGTGTTCGTCGACGCCGACCTGGAGGACGCGCTCGCGAGCATGCGCCGCACCGGCAGCCACCTGGCGCGCGCGGTCGACGGCGAGGGCACCACGGCGGGCGTCGTGTTCCTGGAGGACATCATCGAGGAGCTCGTCGGCGAGGTGCAGGACGCGACGCGGCGGCTGTAGCCCGGCAGCGCGCTAGACCGGTCGGTCCACCGGGCCAAACGCCGTGCCCGGGAGTAGCATGCCGCGCGGAGATAAGAGGAGGAATGCTCATGTTATCGACGAGCAAGACGTACTCCGTCCTTCCCGCTTCGGACCTGGCGCGCGCCACGGCGTGGTTCCGCGACAAGCTCGAGCTCGAGCCGGAGGACACCAGCGAACAGGGAGTCCGCTACCGCACCGGGGGCGACTCGTGGATCTACGTCTACGAGACCGCGAACGCCGGAACCGCCCAGAACACCGCCATGTGCTGGCTGGTGGACGACATCGCAGCGGAGATGGACCACCTGCGCGGCAGAGGGGTCGTCTTCGCGGACTACGACTTCCCCGGCCTCAAGACGGAGAACGGGGTGGCGACGGACGAGGAGGGCAAATCGGCCTGGTTCCAGGACAGTGAGGGCAACTACCTCTGCCTGACCCAGCCCAACACGCCGATGTAGCGCAGCACTCGGACAGAGTTCAGTCGCGCCAGACCGCGCGCAGGTACTGCGGCGGCCAGTAGTCGATCGAGACGCCCAGCTCATGAGCGGCCCGCAGCGGGAAATGCGGGTCGCGCAGGAGTTCGCGCGCCAGCATGACCGCGTCCGCGCTGCCGCCCTCGACGATCTCGGCGGCCTGCTGCGGAGTGGTGATGAGTCCGACGGCGCTGACATCCACCTCGGCGGAGCTGCGGACGTGCTCGGCGAACGGCACCTGGTAGCCCGGCTGGAGCGGGATGCGGACGCCGGTCTGGATGCCGCCGGAGGAGATGTCGAAGAAGTCGGCGCCGGCCTCCTGCGCCCAGCCGGAGACGGTCGCCGTCTGCCGCTCGTCCCAGCCGCCCGGAGTCCAGTCGCTGCCGGAGAACCGGACGAACAGCGGCACGTCGTCGCCGACCTCCTCGCGGACAGCCCTGACGATGCGCAGCAGCAGCCGTGCCCGGTTCTCGAGCGAGCCGCCGTACTCGTCGGTGCGCTGGTTGGCGACCGGGGAGAGGAACTGGTGCAGCAGGTAACCGTGCGCGGCGTGCAGCTCCAGGATGCGGAACCCCGCGTCGACGGAGCGGCGGGCGGCGGCGCGGAAATCGGCGACGATCCGGTCGATGCCCGCGAGGTCGAGTTCGCGCGGGACCGCGAGGTCGCCGAACGCGACCGGCGACGGCGCGACGGTCGGCCAGCCGCCCTCCGCCTCCGGGACGAAGCCCTGGCGGTCCTCGAAGCCCCAGGCCGGCCAGCTGGACGCCTTGCGCCCCGCGTGCGCGAGCTGGATGGCCGGCACGGCGCCCTGCGACGCGATGAAGTCGACGATCGGCCGCCAGGCCGCAGCCTGCTCGTCGGTCCAGATGCCGGTGTCGCGCGGCGAGATCCGGCCCTCCGGGTTGACCGCGGTGGCCTCGGTGAAGACGATGCCGCTGCCGCCCGCGGCGAGCGAGCCGAGGTGCACGAGCTGCCAGGTCTGCGGCACGCCCGAATGGTCGAGCACCGAGTACTGGCACATCGGCGAGGTCCAGATGCGGTTGCGGACCGTCACGCCGCGCAGGGTCAGCGGGTCGAAGAGAGACGTCATACTCGTTACTAAGCCGCCAGCGTCTGCAGATATGCCCGCAGGTCCTCTGCGGATGTGTACACGTGGCCGGCGATTCCGAGCGCGCGGGCGCCCTCCACGTTCTCGGCCTTGTTGTCGATGAACACGGTCTGCGCCGGCGTGACGCCGAGCTCCGCCATGACGTGCTGGAAGATCTCGGCGCCCGGCTTCACCGTGCCGAGCTCGCCGCTGACGAACACCTGCTCGAACAGGTCGCCGAGCGCCCCGTGCCGGAAGTACGAGCCGAAGTCGCGGCCCGCGTTCGACAGCAGCGCCAGGCGGGTGCCGCCGGCCTTCAGATCGAGCAGCACCTGCAGGGTGTCGTGGTCGATGGTCAGCCAGCTCCGGAAGTCCGCGAGCCACAGCCGGTGGATCGTGGCGTCCTCCCAGCTCTCGCCGAGCTCGCGCTCGATGCCGCGCCAGTACTGCTGGATGCTCAGCGTGCCCTGGTCGAGCGCGTTGCGGTGCCGCCAGTACGCCGGCCAGAACTGCTCCGCGTCGCCCCCGGCGATCCCCACCAGCGCCGCGCGGTCGGCTTCGGTCGGGGTGATCGAGATCACCTCGCCGTAATCGAAGACGACCACCGTTCCGGGGATGGAGATGCTCATCTCTTCAACCTATCGTGGGCGGAGGAGGTTCGATGGAGGAGAAGCCGCAGCGGGAGAGCGCCTACCCGTCCGCCCTGGCGGTCGGGACGGCGTGGGAGGCGGAGCACGCCCGCGGCTGGATCGCCGTGCCGTCCGAATCCGACGACAAGTACTCGCGCGGGGTGCTCGGCATGGTCACCGGCTCCGCGCGCTATCCCGGCGCGGCGGTGCTCGGCGCCGAGGCCGCGGCCCGCACGGGCGTGGGGATGATCCGCTACCTGGGCGCAGAGAGCGCGGCGCAGGAGGTGCTGCGCCGGCGGCCGGAGATCGTGTCGGCGCCGGGGCGGGTGCAGGCCTGGCTGCTCGGCTCCGGGATGGACGCGGGCGACCGCGACGACGACGACCTCCGGAGGCTGCGCGAGGCGCTCGACGACGGGACCCCGCTGGTCATCGACGCCGGCGCGCTCGACCTGGTCGTGCGGGCGAGCGGCCCGGCGGTGATCACGCCGCACTTCCGCGAGCTGTCGAGGGCGCTCGGCGCGGCCGCCGACGACGGCGCCCCGACGCCGGACCCCGACGAGATCCGCCAGGACCCGGGCGGCTGGGCCGAGCGCGCGGCGTCCGCGCTCGGTGCGACGGTGCTGCTGAAGGGCCACACCACCCATGTCGCGACGCCGGACGGCTCGCGCGTCACCGTCACGGCGGGCCCGTCGTGGCTCGCGACCGCCGGCAGCGGCGACGTGCTCGGGGGAGTGCTCGGTGCGCTCGTGGCCACGCACGCCGGCGCCATCCGGGAGCACGGGCACGAGGCACTGGCCGCCCTCGCGGCGACCGCGGCCTGGGTGCACGGCCGTGCCGGGGAGGCCGCCTCGGGCGGCGGCCCGGTGACCGCGCTCGACGTGGCGGAGGCGGTGCCGGGAGTGCTCCGGAAGCTGCTCGCCGGAAGCTGAGCGACCTCGCACGACGGCGGGCTCTCCTGCGCGGTACCGGCGGATTCCGGTCCCCTAGGATGAGGCCCTATGGGGACAGACGCCGCCGGGATGGACGCCGCTCCTGCACCGCTTCCGACGCCGCAGGGCGCGGCGGAGGAGACGACTCTGCGTAGGCTCGCCGCCAGTCCGCTGAGCCTGTGGATCGGCTTCCTGCTGGTCCACCTGATCATCGGCGGCCTCGCCCTGGGCCAGCACACCGGGCTCGGCGACGTGATGTGGGTCTACAAGCCGTGGGCGCAGCTCGCCGCGCAGAGCACCGAGATCGTCGGGCTCAACGCCGACTGGGTGTACCCGTTCGGCGCGATCGTGCCGATCATGCTCCCGCTGCTGTTCGGCGACGACAACTACGTCGGCGGCTGGCTGACGATGGTCATGCTCCTGAACGCCGCGGCCTTCGCCGTGCTCATCGTCGGCCGGGAGCCGCGCCGGCTGCTCGCGGCCTGGTGGTGGCTGGGCTTCCTGCTGCTGCTCGGCCCGATCGCGATCGGCCGGCTCGACTCGGTCTCGGCCGCGCTCGCCATCGTCGGGCTGCTCTGGCTGACCTTCCACGAACGTGCCGCGGTCGTCGTGCTGACCATCGCCACCTGGATCAAGGTGTGGCCGGCCGCGATCATCGTCGCGGCGGTGATCGCCCTGAAGACCCGGTGGCGGATCGTGGTGGCGGCGGCGGTCACGAGCCTCGTCATCGTCGCCGTCCCGCTCATCTTCGGCGGCGGCCTGCACGTGCTCAGCTTCATCACGATGCAGACGGGCCGCGGCATCCAGATCGAGGCGCCCGTCGCGACGTTCTGGATGTGGCAGGCGGCCTTCCATGTGCCCGACGCGGTCGTGTACTACGACCGCGATCTTCTCACCTTCCAGGTCACCGGGCAGGGCACGGTGGCCGCCGGCGCGCTGATGAACCCGCTGCTCGCGGTCACCGCAGTGGTCGTCGCGCTGATCGGCATCCGCTCGCTGCGGCGCGGGACACCGTACACCCGCATCCTGCCCGAGCTCTCGCTGGCCCTCGTGACGGCCCTGATCGCGTTCAACAAGGTGGGCTCGCCGCAGTACATCACCTGGCTGGCCGCGCCGGTCGTGATCGGGCTGGTCTATCAGCGCCGCGGATTCACGACGCCGGCCGTGCTGGTGCTCATCACCGCCGCGCTGACCCAGGTCATCTACCCGTACCTCTACGACGGCCTCCTCGTCCCGGTGCCGGCGATGGTCGCAGTGCTTACCCTCCGCAACCTGATGTACTTCGTCATCCTGGGCTGGACGATCGGCGCGCTCTGGCGCCGGCGGCACGCGGACGAGGCAGCGGGCGATCTGCTCCCCGCGCACGCATGGCCGTTCCGGGCCGCGCCCGACGCCCACCCGGTGCCGGTGCGCGAGGCGCCGTAGCGCATCGTCGCGGGCGTCGCTGGCGCCCTCCTAGACTGGCTCGTGCGCCGGGCGCACGGTTCCGGCACGACAGGAGGAGGTCTCATGCTGGTCGCATTCTCGGTGGCGCCGAGCGGAGCGGAAGGCCCGGAGGGCTCGGTTCACGACGCGGTCGCGGCGGCGGTGCGCATCGTGCGCGAGTCGGGCCTGCCGAACCGCACGAACTCGATGTTCACCGAGCTCGAGGGCGAATGGGACGAGGTGTTCGACGTGATCCGCCGCGCGACGGAGGCCGTCGCCGCCTTCGGCCCGCGGGTCTCGCTGGTGCTGAAGGCGGACATCCGGCCGGGCCGCACCGGCGAGCTGGACGGCAAGGTGGAGCGGCTGGAGGAGGCGCTGCGGCGGTCCGAGTGACGGACCGCCCGGCGGTGGCTGGTCAGTCGATCGGCACGGGGTCCGGACGCTGCGCGTGCACGACGCCCGTGTCGACCCCGCGGCGGACGCGCGCGTGGTCGATGCCGAAGGACACCAGCGCGAGCACGATGCCCGCCACCGCGAGCACCGCGCCGACGACGACCGGCGACAGGTAGCCGAACCCGGCCGCGATGGTCAGTCCGCCGAGGAAGGCTCCCGCCGCGTTCGCGATGTTGAGCGCCGAGTGGTTCAGCCCCGCGGCGATCGACTGGCTGTCGTGGGCGACGTCCATCAGGCGGGTCTGGATCATCGGCGAGAGCGCCGAGGCTGCCGCGGCGATCACGAAGACCGAGACCAGGAGGCCGGTCAGGCTCCACGCGGTGAGGAACAGCGCCGCGAGCCCGGCCAGCATGACGCCGAAGAACGCCAGCATCCCGCGCTCCACGCTGCGGTCCGCCATCCGGCCGCCGAGGAGGTTGCCGACGGTCATCCCGACGCCGATCAGGATCAGCACCAGCGGCACCGCGGACGCGGGCAGGCCGGTCACGGTCGTGACCATCGGCGCGACGTAGGTGTACACCGCGAAGAACCCGCCGAACCCGATCGCGCCGATCAGCAGGGCCAGCCACACCTGGAGGCGGGTGAAGGCTTTCAGCTCGTTGCGGAGGGTGGCCTTCGGGTCGCCCGCCTGCCAGGGCACCAGCAGGGCCACCGCGGCGAAGGTCAGGGCGAAGATCGCGGCCACCACCAGGTAGGCGATGCGCCAGCCGTGCTCCTGGCCGATCCAGGTGATGAACGGCACGCCGATGACGTTGGCGATGGTGAGCCCGGAGAGCACGAACGCGACCCCCTGGCCGCGCTTGCCCGGCCCCATCAGCGACGCGGCGACCAGGGAGGCGATGCCGAAGTAGGCGCCGTGCGGCAGCGCCGAGAGGAACCGGGCGACCAGCACGAGCTGGAAGGTCGGGGCGATCGCGGACGCGACGGTGCCGACGGTGAACGCGACCAGCAGCCAGAGCAGCAGCTTCTTGCGCGGCCAGCGCGCGGCCACCGCGGCGATGGTCGGCGCCCCGACCACGACGCCGAGCGCGTACGCCGAGATGAGCCAGCCGATCTGCGCGTTCGCGGCGGTGGGGGAGGCCGCGTAGAGCTGGGGCAGCAGGTCGTGGGCGATGTTCGGCAGCAGGCCCATGACGACGAACTCGGTCGAGCCGATGCCGAAGCCGCCGAGGGCGAGCGCCAGAAGCGCAAGACGAGTACGGGCCGACGACAACTGCGTCGGCCCGTCGATAACCGGGTTCACCGGTTCAGTCTAGTCGAATCGTTTCGAGTCCCGCCGCCGCAGCGGTTCTGCCGGGCGGCTGTCGCGCGGGGTCAGTCGTTCTGGAGCAGGATGCCGTCCTGGATGGCGCGCTTGCGCAGAGCCACCTTCGTGCCGACGTCGTAGCCGGCGACGCGGTACTTCTCGCGGATGCGCTTGAGGTAGCTCTTGGCGGTCTCATCCGAGATGCCGAGCTGGAACGCGACGGCCTTCACCGGCTCGCCCGCGCCGTACAGTGCCATGACCCGGCGCTCCTGCGCGCTCAGCTTGGGCGCTCCGCCCAGCTCGCCGGCGTTGAGCGCGAGGTCCAGCTCGGCGGAGATGAACGACTCGCCCTTGCTGGCGGCGCGGATGGCCTCCACGATCATCTCGGCGTCCTCGCTCTTCACGAGGTAGCCGAGGGCGCCGGCGGCCAGCGCCTCCCGCACCACGGCCGGCTCGGAGTACGTGCTCATCAGCACCGTGCGGACGCCCGTCGTCTTGAGCGTCGACAGCTTCAGCGAGATCGGGATGTTGTCCTTGAGGTCCAGGTCGAGCAGCACGACGTCCACGGGGAACTCGGGGTGCGTGAGCAGCTCGGGCCAGCTCGCGACCGCCGCGACCATGCTGATGTCGTCGGCCGCGCCCCTGATCCACTCGGTGAGTGCGCCGAGGAGCATCTTGTGGTCGTCGACGATGGCGATCCTGATGGGGGGAGTCTCGCTCATGAGCAGCCCTTTCTGCCGGCGTGGCCGGTCTTCCTGGTGGCCGGCCGGGTCAGGTCAGCTCGGCCGTGTTGTCGCTCACGGTGGTGATCTCGATGCGGAGCCCCGAGTCGCCGAACGACTCGGTGTGGCGCCCCACCTTACGGATAGCTTGCCACGCCGCAGGGTCTACCCCGTTTCGCGGCACACCGGTGGTCGAGATCACGATAGCCATTGTGGCACCGGTCGCCACCGCGGAGCCTGCCGCGACCTGCGGCCCTGCGGCCCGCTCGATGTCCAGCGAGAGGCTGCGCGCCTGGCCGGCCCCGGATCGCACCGGATCGCTGATCAGCAGCCAGACCGCGGTGAGGAGGCCGTCGCGCTGATCGCGGGTGAGGCCGGCCGCGAGTCCGTCCGGGTCGGTGAGGGTCACCGTCGGGCCGAGCAGCGCCGACTCCGTGACCGCGTGGTACAGCCAGGTCTCCTTGCGGCCCTGGATGAGGTGCAGGCGCAGCTCGGTGGCGATGCTGCCCGCCTGATCCGCCGTGGCCTCGTCGAGCGGGACGGCGGTGCGGCCGGTCGCAACGCCGTCGAGCAGCCGCTCGGCTGCGAGGTCGAGCCGCGCCAGCTCCTCCGAGGCCATCATCCCGACCGCGTAGCCGGGCGACGACACCGTGCTCTGCACCTGGACGAGGTCCAGCTCGAGCTGCACGAGGGTGCTGAGCGAGCGGACGATCTCGACGCCGACCAGGGGAGGGGCCACCGCGATCGCCACGGTAGCGATGCCGGGCCCGAGCAGCTGGATGTCGGCGAAGGACCGCAGCAGCAGCACGACGGCGAGCGTCACGCCCAGCGCGGCGGTCGCGATGAGGATGTCGCGCGCCGGCCGCACCGGGACGCAGAGCAGCAGCGCCGGCCCCACTGCAGCCGCGGCCGTGAGCGGGATCCAGCCCGTCGGGGAGGCCGTGCCGAGGATGTCGAGCGCGACGACCGCTGCCCACAGCACCAGTGCGGCGGCGAACAGACCGTCGGGGAGCAGGTCGGGCAGCCGGAAACGCAGGATCAGCGCGGTGACCAGCGTCACGATGAGCACGCCCCAGGCGGCGATGCTGAACGGCAGCTCCGGGTAGGAGGGCGCTGAGATCAGCATGATCGCGAAGAGGAAGACGATCAGCGCGACCGAGGCGATGTTGAAGCCGAGGTCGAGCCGCGCCCGCCCGAGTGCGTCGCGTTCCTGCCGGCCGCGCGACAGCGCCCCGCCCAGTTTGGCCGTGCCGGGCGTCCGCCCCTTCGCCGGCCGTGGCGCACCGGGGGTGCGCCCGCCCAGGATCCCGCGCGAGATGGGGATGGTGCGGTCGTCCCTGCTCACTTGGGCACCTCCAGCACCACGGTGGTCCCGCTGCCCGGCGAGGAGAACAGCCGGGCGTTGCCCCCGACGTCGCGCAACCGCGCGACGATCGACTCGGTGAAGCCGAGCCTGCCCTCCTCGATGCTGGCGACGTCGAAGCCCTTGCCGGCGTCGGTGACCATCGCGCGGACCGTGGTCTCGTCGTCGGTGATGGTCACATGCGCCTCGTTCACGCCGGAATGCCTGCGCACGTTCTCCAGGCACTCGCCGAGCGCGAGCAGGAACGAGTCGAGCACGTCGCTCGGCAGCAGCACCTGTCCGGCGCCGTGCCAGTTGACCTCCAGCCCCATCCGGCGGAAGCGCTGCTTCACCGACTCGAGGGTGTTGCCGAGGGTGGACTCCTCGACGGGCTTGAGCCGGTAGTCCCCGGAGCTGGCGGGGTCGGGGGTGAAGCCGAGCCGGAGCTGACGGAGCAGCGCCGCGTCCTCCGCCGCCTGCTCGCGCAGCGCGCCGACGCCGACGCCGACGCCCGAGTGGGCCAGCAGGGTGAGCGTCGCGAGCACGGTGTCGTGCAGCAGGCGCGCGCCCTGACGGCGGCGGGCCTCGGTCTCGCTCGCCTGGCGCTCCACCCGGTAGGCGCGGCTCATGGTCGAGATGCGCTTGAGGGTGCGGGGCACGGTGCGCGACAGCCAGACGCCGGTCGCGGTGAGTGCGACCCAGCCGGCGGCGATGAAGATCAGGATCTCCACCAGACGCGACCCCGTCACCAGCAGGGTCGTCACGACCGCGCCGATCGTCGCCGCGCCGGCCACGATCGCCAGCAGGGTGCGGGTCTGGGAGGTCGGCGCGATCACCGAGACGCTGGCGATGCCGACCGCCCCGATCACGCCGATCGAGGTCACGGCGGACGGGCCGAGCTGGGCGTTCGGGAGCAGGTTGAGCAGGATGAGCCCGAGCCCGGCGACGACGATCACCGACATCCACACCGTGATCCGGTTCAGGGAGGAGAGCTGGAACTGCGCGACGCCGGTGCAGGCGAGCAGGACGAGCGACGCGAAGTAGAGCGGCAGCGGAATGGTCCCCGGCACGCTGAGGGTGAGCAGCGTCGTGGCCGTCGCCGTGAGGCCGACGGTGCGGGCGGTGGTGGCGAGCAGCCGATCACGCTCCTTCTGGATGCGCGACATGCCCCTCCGTTCCCCTCTACACCGCGAACAGCCTCCTGAGCTGTGCGCTGACGGCATCGTCCTCGATCAGGAATCCGTCGTGACCGAAGTCGGAGCGGATCACCACCGGAACTCTACCGTCGATCGTCTCGGGGAGGTGGGAGGCGATGAGCTGCTGTCCCTCGAGCGGGAAGAGCCGGTCGCTGTCGATGCCGACCACGAGGGTGCGCGCGGTCACGCGGGAGAGCGCGGCCGCGAGCCCGCCGCGGCCGCGGCCGACGTCGTGCGAGTTCATGGCCTCCACCAGCGTGAGGTAGCTGTTGGCGTCGAAGCGGCGGGTGAACTTGTTGCCGTGGAAGTCGAGGTACGACTCGACGGCGAACCGGCCGCCGCCGCCGAGCGGGCTGATCCCGCTCTGCCAGGCGCGCTCGAAGCGCTCGTTCAGCTCGGACGGGCTGCGGTAGTTGAGCAGCGCCATCCGGCGGGCGAGCGCCAGCCCGCGGTGCGGGCCCTCGCCGTCCTTCTCGTCGTAGTAGTAGCCGCCGTGGAAGAGCGGGTCGGTGCGCACCGCCTCGATCTGCACCGAGTTGAGCGCGATCTGGTCGGCGGTGGAGAACGGCGGCGCGGCGATGACCGCGAGCCGCTCGACGCGCTCGGGGAACGAGACGGCCCACTCCAGCGCCTGCATGCCGCCCATCGAGCCGCCCACGACAGCGGCCCAGCGGTCGATGCCGATGGCGTCGGCGAACGCGGCCTGCGCGTTCACCTGGTCGCGGATCGTCGTGAACGGGAAGCGCGGACCCCACTCCGCGCCGTCGGGCGCGATCGACGCGGGGCCGGTGGTGCCCTGGCAGCCGCCCAGCATGTTCGGGACGACGACGAACCAGCGGTCGGTGTCGATCGCCTTGCCCGGCCCGACGATGCCCTGCCACCACCCGGCGGTGGGATGACCGGGCCCGGAGGCGCCGACGGCGTGGCTGTCGCCGGTCAGGGCGTGCAGCACGAGCACTGCGTTGTCGCGCGCCTCCGACAGCTCGCCCCAGGTCTCGTACGCGACGCGGACGTACGGGACGCTCTCGCCGCTCTCGAAGCCGAACGCGCCGATGCCCACGAAAGCGCGCGACCCTTCCGGGTCGGACTCCTTCCACGCACCGCTCGCCGCGGGCTTGCCCAGGAGCGACCGCGCCTGAGCCTCCGTGATGAAGCTCGAAGGTGCCGTGTCCGCCGAGGTCTGCCACTCCATGTCGCCCATTCTTCCTGAGGGCGGGGGAGGTCGGTGCAGTGTTACGCGGTGTGCGGGCGACGCGAGCGCGGAGCGGCCTCAGTCGCTCTCGCCGCGGTCCGGACCCGGATCCTCGACGGGACGCGGCCCGTCCGCGCTCCCGTGCTCGTGCATGCGGCGCTCCCTGGCCTGCTGGGTCTGCTCGTTCAGGTAGTTGACGATGGTGGCGCTCGCGGTGCCGACGATCGCGACGCCGCCGATCATCAGCACGATCGCGAGCATCCGCCCGGTCACCGTGACCGGGTAGTAGTCGCCGTAGCCGACCGTCGCTATCGTCACGCAGGCCCACCAGATCGAGTCGCCGAACGAGTGGATGTTGGAGCCCGGGGCGTAGCGCTCCACCTGGTAGACGGCCAGCGAGATGACGTAGATGAACATCAGCACGAACGTGCCGGCGATGATGACGATGCGCCGGCGCAGGTGGCTGCCGCTGCCGCCGCGCAGACTCGGGATGCGGAACAGGTCGCCGATCAGCCGGAACGGGCGGGCGATCGGGATCAGCACCGACAGCAGGTCGACGACATTGTGCTGGACGAACCGGCGCTTGTCCTCGGCCAGGATGAGCCGGACCACGTAATCGACCAGGAACGCCATCCAGATCAGCGCCAGCAACGTGATGAGGGCGGCGTAGAGCAGCCGCCCCATCGCGGGCTCGAGGACGATCCACGAATAGGCGATCAGGAAGACGACGCTCGCGGCGACGCCCGGCCACACCGTGGCCGACTCCCAGCGCCTGCGCTTCGCGTCGTCCGCCATCGTCAGTCCTTGACCGCCAGCTCGCCCCGGGCGAAGCGGTAGGAGGCCGCCTGCGCGACGGGCTTCACCACGATCAGGTCGAGGTCGACGTGCCGCGGCAGCTCGAGCGCGTGCACGATCGTCTCGGCGACGTCCTCCGCGGACAGCGGCTCCGGCACGTCCGCGTACACGGCGTCGCGGCGGTCCTGGTCGCCGCCGAAGCGGACCAGCGAGAACTCCTCGGTGGCGACCATCCCGGGCGCCACCTCGACGACGCGGATGGGCTCGCCGTTCAGCTCCAGGCGCAGCACCTCGGTGAGGGCGTGCTCGGCGAACTTCGCCGCGTTGTAGCCGCCGCCGCCGACGTAGGCGTTGAGCCCGGCGATCGACGTGACGTTCAGGATGTCGGCGTGGCCGGTGGCCCGGGCGCCGTCGCGCAGCAGCGGCAGCAACGCGCTGATCACGCGCTTGGTGCCGATGACGTTGATCTCGTACATCCAGATCCAGTCGTCGACGTCGGAGGCCTCCACCGAGTCGAGCCCCTTGGCGCCGCCCGCGTTGTTGACCAGGGCGTGGATGGGGCCGCGGGCGGCGAGGTGGTCGCGCAGCGCGTCCACGTCCTCCTGGCGGGTCAGGTCGGCGGCGAAGACAGCGGCGCCGGTCTCGGCCGCCAGCTCGTCCAGGCGGTCCTGCCGGCGGGCGACGCCGACGACCTCCCAGCCCCGCTCGCGGAACAGGCGGACCGTCGCCGCCCCGATACCCGAACTCGCTCCTGTCACGACCACACGTCTGCTGCTCATGCTGCCTATTCTCACGGGTTACGGCATGTTTCGGGCACGTTGCCCGTGCGCGGCCGCGAGTCTAGCGTGTTACCGACCACCGAACGGTGCCCTCACCCGAACAAGGAGCGCAAGCCATGACCGACGCCGCAGACTGGCAGTTCGAGACCAAGCAGATCCACAGCGGCGCCGCGCCGGACCCCGTGACCAACGCGCGCGCCACCCCGATCTACCAGACGACCTCCTACGTCTTCAACAACGCCGAGCACGCCAAGAACCTGTTCGCGCTCGCCGAGTTCGGCAACATCTACACCCGCATCCAGAACCCGACCCAGGCGGTCGTCGAGGAGCGCGTCGCCGCGCTCGAAGGGGGCACCGGCGCCCTCCTCGTCGCCTCCGGTCAGGCGGCCGAGACCTTCGCGGTGCTGAACATCGCCCAGGCCGGCGACCACATCGTGTCGTCCAGCTCGATCTACGGCGGCACCTACAACCTCTTCAAGTACACGCTCGCCAAGCTCGGCATCGAGACCACGTTCGTGGAGAACCAGGACGACGCCGAGGAGTGGCGCCGCGCGGTCCGCCCGAACACCAAGCTGTTCTTCGCGGAGACCATCGGCAACCCGAAGATCAACATCCTCGACATCGCGCTCGTCGCCGGCGTGGCCCACGAGTCCGGTGTCCCGCTGATCGTGGACAACACGATCGCCACCCCGTACCTGATCCGCCCGTTCGAGCACGGCGCCGACATCATCGTGCACTCGGCCACGAAGTTCCTCGGTGGCCACGGCACGGTCATCGGCGGTGTCATCGTGGACGGCGGGAAGTTCGAGTGGTCGAAGAACGCCGAGAAGTTCCCCGGCCTGACCCAGCCGGACCCCTCCTACCACGGCGCCGTCTACACGGCCGCGGTCGGCGACGGCCTGGCCTACATCATCAAGGCGCGCGTGCAGCTGCTGCGCGACCTCGGCGCGGCGATCGCGCCGGCCAGCGCCTGGCAGCTCATCCAGGGCATCGAGACGCTCTCGCTGCGCGTCGAGCGGCACACCCAGAACGCGCAGGAGATCGCGGAGTTCCTGGAGGCGCACCCGGATGTCGCGTCGGTGAACTACTCCGGCCTGCCGACCAGCCCGTGGTACGCCGCGGCCAACCGGTACGCCCCGAAGGGCGTCGGCGCGGTGCTGTCGTTCGAGCTCAAGGGCGGCGTGGACGCGGGTGCGGCCCTCGTCGACAGCCTGAAGCTGTTCAGCCACCTCGCCAACATCGGCGACGTGCGCAGCCTGGTCATCCACCCGGCGTCGACCACCCACTCGCAGCTGACCCCGGAGCAGCAGCTCACCGCGGGCGTCACGCCCGGCCTGGTGCGCCTCTCGGTCGGCCTCGAGAACGTCGACGACCTGAAGGCGGACCTCTCCGCCGGCCTCGCCGCGGCCCGCGCGGTCGCGGACGCCGCCCGCGTCTAACCCGCTTCTAACCCGCGTCCAACCCACGCCGAGGGGCACGTCGTCGTCACTTTTCCGCCCGAAAAGTGACGACGACGTGCCCCTCGGTCGTGTGGTCAGGCTCGGGCGAGGGCGACGCACTGGCGGAGGAGGGCGATGGCCTCCCGCGCGTCGGCGGTGACGAAGGTCTGACGGTCGCCGGCGCGGTCGCGCACGGCGCGGTCCAGCAGCTCGGCGTGCTCGGGCCAGCGCTCGGCGGCGCTGCGGGCGGCGTCGGTCTTCGACAGGATGCGCCCCGACTCCATCGTCTCCACCAGCCGGATGGGGCCGAGGGCGAGCCAGCGGACCGTCTCCGAGCGCACAGGATCTCCCGGCTCGCGCTCGGCGAGCTCGGCCTCGGCGCTGTCGCCGAACGGTGCCCAGAAGTCGATCAGGTCGCTGCGCGAGCGCGCCACCACGCGTGCGGCGGCGTCGGGATGCCGGTCGGAGGTGGGCGTCCAGATCACGTCGCCGCCGTCGGCGATGCCCTGGACACCGGTCTCGAGCTCCCGCCACGTCGCCCAGGAGAGCTGGCCGCCCGCGAGGGCGCTGAGCAGCACCCCCTCGACGACCTGCGGCGCGGTCTCGACCTGGTCGGGACCGCGGGCGATCTCCGACTCCGTGAGGTAGACGCCGTCGATGTGCGGCGACGACTCCGCGTGCAGGGTCGCGAGGGCAGGGAGGTCGTCCCTCGGGTCGCGGGTGACCACGAACACCACGTCGATGTCGCTGACGCCGTCGTGCCAGTCGCCGGTCGCGGCGGAGCCGGTGACGACGGCGCGGCTCACCAGGCCGGGGGCGATCCGGCGTTGCTCGAGGAGGAACCGGGTGAGTGCCTCGCCGACCTGCGGCGGTAGTTGAGCGTCCATGATTCCCCCTCGGTTGCGTCCGGTCAGACGACGATGGCCTCCGCGTCGGCGAAGGCCAGGCGCGGCACGAAGAACAGCAGCACGGCGGCGACCAGGGCGCCGAGCCCGCAGATGGTCCAGACGAGCATGTAGCCGAACAGGCTCGCCGCCGTCGCGGTGACCGTGGCGGCGCCGGTGAGCAGCACCACACCGAAGACGGCCGACGCGAACGAGCCGCCGATAGTCTTGGTCGTGTTCGTCAGGGCCGTGGCGACGCCGGTCTGGCCGCGCGGGGCGGCGGCGGCCGCCGCAGCGGGGAGCGCCCCGACCAGCGCGCCGGAGCCGATGCCCGCGATCGCCATGTTGGTGAACACCTGCCAGGTCTCCAGGTGGAACGGCAGGAACAGCAGGTACCCGATCGCGACCAGGAAGGACGCCCCGATCAGCGTCACGCGCGGGCTCAGCCACGACGACACCACCGGGAACAGCACCGCGCCGACGATCATCGAGATGAGGTAGGCGCCGATCAGGATGCTGCGCTGCCCGGCGCTCAGTCCCAGGCCGTAGCCGTTGACCGGGTCGGTGCCGGCGTAGGTGCTCAGCGGGGCCTGCGCGCCGAGCAGGCTGATCCCGATCAGGCCGGCGGTGAGCTGCACCGGCCACATGTTCGGCTGCCGCAGGACCCGGAGGTCGATGGCCGGGTCCTTCTGCTTGAGCTCCCAGCGGCCGAACGGGATGAACGTGAGCACGCCGAGGACGATGAGCGCCCACACCCACCAGGTGCCGACGCCGTTGATCCGCAGGAAGGTCAGCCCCGACGTGATGAGCAGCAGGGCGAGCGTGAGCAGGACGAACCCGACGCCGTCCAGCGTGCGGCCGCGGACGGGCTCCGACTCGGGGACGCCGAACAGGATGGCGAAGAAGACGAGCGTGACCGCCACGGCCGGCACCATCAGGGTGGTCGTCACGTTGCCGCCGAACGCCTCGAAGAGCAGGCCCGCGCCGATCGCGCCGACGATGGCGCCGAGCTCCAGCGCCACCACCAGCAGGCCGGCGGCGCGCCTGGTGCGCGAGGCGGCCGTGCCGGTGCGGCGCCCGCGGTCGAAGATCAGCGCGATCTCCAGCGGGAGCCATACGACGTAGAAGCCCTGCAGCGCGAACGCGATCAGGTACGTCGTGAAGTCGTGCGAGAACGCGAGCGCCCAGCTCGCCAGGGCGGTCAGCACCGTCGCGACCAGCAGGATCCGCTTGTGCCCGAACATGTCGCCGAGCTTGGCGAGCACCGGCACGACGAGGGCGGAGAGCAGCAGCTGGGCGGCCTCGAACCAGTTGTAGTCGGCGTCGTGGATGCCGAGGTGCTTGACGATGTCGGAGATCAGCGGCACGTAGTAGCCCTGGAGGATGCCGCTGGTCAGTTCGACCAGCGCGAGCCAGCCGATGAGGGCGGCGGTCGCGCCGATCGCAGTGGACGCCCGGCGCTGGGCGACCGTCTTCTCCGAGGTCATGCGCGGATGCTAACACCTGCCGCGTCCTTGTACGGTAGAGGCGTGGCCAGCGAACTCGACGATTCAGGTGCAGACGTCCTCGGAGAGACGGACCGGGAGGTCCTGGGCTGGCTCGAGTTCGGCGACGCGGCCCGCCATCTGGCCGGCGAGGTCGTCGAGTCCGGCTTCGAGCCCGACATGGTCGTGGCCATCGCGCGCGGCGGCCTCCTGCTCGCCGGCGCCATCTCCTACGCGCTCGGCATCAAGGCCTGCGGCGCCCTCAACGTCGAGTTCTACACCGGCGTCGACACCCGCCTGCCCGAGCCGGTCGTCCTGCCGCCCATGCTGGACTCCGCGGCGCTGGAGTCCAAGCGCGTGCTGCTCGTGGACGACGTCTCCGACTCCGGCCGCACGCTCGCGCTCGTGGTCGACCTGATCGCGGCCTCCGGCGCGGAGGTGCGCACGGTGTGCCTGTACTCGAAGCCGCGCACGGTGCTGGAGCCGGACTTCGTCTGGCGCCGCACCGACCGCTGGATCACCTTCCCGTGGTCGGCGCTGCCGCCGGTCACGGCCGCCACGCACTGACCTCGGCGCTGGTCGTGGCCAAGACGCTGGCGGAGCTCGCCGCCGACGGCTCCATGGACCCGGGCTGGGCGCAGGCGCTCGCCCCGGTCGCCGACCGCATCGCCGGGATGGGCGACTTCCTGCGCGCGGAGGTCGCGGCCGGTCGCCCGTACCTGCCGGCGGGGGAGAACGTGCTCCGGGCGTTCCGCGCGCCGTACTCCGAGGTGCGCGTGCTGATCGTCGGCCAGGACCCGTACCCGACCCCCGGCCATCCCATCGGTCTGTCGTTCGCGGTCGAGCGCCACGTGCGCCCGATCCCGCGCAGCCTCCAGAACATCTACCGCGAGCTCCGCGACGACCTCGGCGTGACGCCGC
The DNA here is from genome assembly GCF_057655165.1 of Leifsonia sp. Soil_N53. NCBI lineage: Bacteria > Bacillati > Actinomycetota > Actinomycetes > Micrococcales > Microbacteriaceae > Leifsonia > Leifsonia sp. Soil_N53. Next base: position 119,312 of record NZ_JBDGMM010000059.1, on the reverse strand, counting down.
CGCCGCACGGAGACCTGAGCGCCTGGGCGGCGCACGGCGTCATGCTGCTGAACAGGGTGCTGACCGTGCGTCCCGGCGCACCGGCCTCCCACCGCGGCAAGGGCTGGGAGGCCGTGACCGAGCACGCGATCCGCGCCCTGGTCGCGCGCGGCCGCCCGTTCGTGAGCATCCTCTGGGGCCGCGACGCCGCGACCCTGAAGCCACTGCTCGGCGGCAACCCCGTCATCGAGTCCGCGCACCCCAGCCCGCTGTCGGCCTCCCGCGGCTTCTTCGGCTCCCGGCCGTTCTCGCGCGCGAACGCGCTGCTGGAGCACGCGGGCGAGAAGCCGGTGGACTGGTCCCTCGAACCGTAACGCGGGTGAAACGCGCGACGACGTAACCTGGAACGGTGCTTGAAGAGGAATACGAGACGCGCCGCGTGCTGCCACGGCACCTGCGCAAGCCGGAGCCGACGGAGGCGCCGTTCGACTACAGCATCCGTGAGGCGCGGGCCGAAGACCTGCCCGACGTCCGCGCGATCTACAACCACTACGTCGCCAACAGCACCGTGACGTTCGACGAGGACGCGATGACGCTGAAGGAGTGGAAGAGCAAGTTCGCCTACCTGCACAAGCTCGGGATGCCGTTCATCGTCGCCGAGTCGCCGACCGGCCAGATCCTCGGCTACGCGCTGGTGTCGCCGTGGAAGCAGAAGCGCGCCTACCGCTTCACGGTCGAGAACTCGATCTACCTCGGCGCGGCCTCCACCGGCAAGGGCCTCGGCCCGGTGCTGATGCAGGAGCTGATCGACCGCTCGAAGGCGGCGGGGCTCAAGGAGATGATCGCGGTCATCGCCGACAAGGGCGCGGAGGCCTCGATCAAGATGCACGAGAACTTCGGCTTCACCGAGATCGGCCGGATGGGCCGGGTCGGCTACAAGTTCGAGCGGTGGCTCGGGACGGTGCTGATGCAGAAATCGCTCAAGTAACGGCAGTCTTCCCATCTGAAATGGCAATGCTAGATTGCAGGGATGCGTGAGGACAGCCAGCCCGTAGATCAGCGTCTCCGTTTCCGGCGTCAGTTCCTCGTCACTCCCCGCTTGGTCGACCTCCCCGGCTGGACGCACCGCCTCGTCGGCGCGTACAACATCTATGCCCACCCCGACCTCCCGGTGACCGTGCAGGCCGGCCGGTCGCGGACGCTGGTGCTCCTCGGCTTCGCGATCGACCCCGACCGTCCCGAGCGCGACGACGCCGCGATCCTCGACGGACTAGCCGCGGACTGGGGGAGGGGCGCCGAGCAGGACACCCTCGATCGGCTCTCCGGCCGGTTCGCGGTGTTCGCCTTCTCGGGCGACGACATCGTCGTGCATCTCGACGCGACCGGGACGCGCGCCGTCGAGTACACCTGGACCGGCGACGAGTTCCATGCGGCGTCGCAGTCGTTCCTCCTCGCGGAGGTCGCACCGCTGCAGTTCGGAGGCCGTGCCGACACGTTCTGGAACTCGCCCTACGGCGGCGCCGATCGCGAGGCGTTCCTGCCCGGGGACACCACCCTCCACGACGGCGTCCGGCGGCTGCTGCCCAACCATCGCCTGGAGGTGCGCGAGCGCCGGCAGGTCCGGGTCTGGCCGCGCGGTCCGATCCGCGCGACCTCGCGCCAGGAGGCCGCAGCACGCGCGGCGACCTTGTTGTCGGCCTCCATCGCCGGCGCCGCGCGGCGCTTCCCCCTGAGCCTGCCGCTGACGGCCGGGTACGACTCCCGCGCGGTGCTGGCCGTGACCCCTCCCGAGCTCCGCAGCGGGCTGCACGTCTACACGCTGCTGTACCGGCACCTCACCGCCCGCTCGGCCGACGTCGCCATCCCGGCGCGGCTCGCCCGCCGCCTCGGCCTCGCTCATCACCTCATCGACTGCCGCGGGATCGCGGGCGAGGACTGGCGGAAGGCCTACACCGCCAACACCCCGCTCGCGCACTACGACGACTGGGGGATCATCGCCAAGGGCCTCCTCGACGGTCATCCCGCCGAGGCGGTGGCGCTCAAGGGCAACGCCAGCGAGGTCGCGCGCAACTACTACTGGAAGGGCGGCGGACGGCCGCCGACCGCGACGGCGGCGGACATCCTCGCCCTGCAACCGGGCTGGTCCGACATCCCGTTCGTCGCAGAGGCGGTCGGGCGCTGGTTCGACGAGGCGGCCCCCGTGGCCGAGCGGACGGGCGTCGGCCTGGACGTGCTCTTCTACTGGGAGCACCGCTGCGGATCGTGGCAGGCGCAGAGCCAACTCGAGTGGGACATCGCCCAGGAGGTCTTCACCCCGTTCAGCAACCGCCGGCTGCTGGAGAAGCTGCTCGGCGTGCCCGCGGACGAGGTCGGTCCCGAGGGCACAGTCCTCTTGCGCGAACTCATCGCGGCGACCGAACCCACACTCCTCGAGGTCCCGTTCAACCCCCGCACCCTCCGCTACCGTGCGCTCGACACCTTCCAGCGCGGGCGCAACCGCCTCAAGCGGGAGGCGCGTCGCCTCCTGCGCTAGCCGGCCGGCGGCGCTAGGCTCGCGATCGTGACCACCGCCACCCCGCACCCCGGCGAGGTCGCCTCCGCCGCTCCGGCGACGCCCGCGAACCTCCCGCTCCGCCAGCGTCCGTTCGACATCTTTTTCGTCGTGATGTTCTCGCTGTTCAGCCTGACCTGCATCATCAGCGACGCCATCCCGACGCTGGGGATCCCGCAGACGGCGACGACGACCAACATCCTCGCGCAGTGGAACTACACGTACTCGTCGCAATACGACCCGTTGTACATGCACGAGCCGCTGTGGCTCCGGTTCATCACCGGCACGAGCGCGTTCGTCTACCTGCCGTTCTACATCCTGCTGATCGTGTGCCTGGTCAAGGGCTTCAACTGGATCCAGCTCTTCTGCGTGATCTACGCGACCATGATCATCAGCCTGACGGCCATCCCGATCTTCGGTGTGGAGTTCTTCGGGCCGGTAGGGGAGCGTACGCCGAACCCGGTCGTCTTCCTGCTGTACAACGGCCCGTACGTGCTCGTGCCGTTGCTGCTGCTCATCCGGATGCGCAAACCGCTGCCGTTCACCAGGAGGTTCTGAGATGCCGCTGCTGGAAGACCTGTCCGTCTACGAGGACGGCGACGTGTTCACCGTCTACGACCACTCCTACGAGGACGAGGACGCCGAACCCGGCCGGGGGAGGCTGCTCGGCACGGTCACGCGCGGCGCCTCCGGGGAGTACCTCCCGGACGGGCCGGGCGCGATCTTCGCCTGGGTGTCGCCCGCGCGCACCATCGACGACGCGATCGCCGCGTTCGTGGGCTGAGGGAGCCGGGCCCGAGCCGAAGACTCAGGAGGCCGGGTGACGGCCGCCCAGCTCGAGGAGGCCGACGCCGCCGATCAAAAGCACGAGGCCGACGATCTGCACCCAGGTCAGTGGCTCGTCGAAGAACAGCCAGGCGATCACCGCGATGATCGCGACGCCCACGGCCGACCAGATCGCGTAGGCGACCCCGAGCGGCACCCCGCGGGACAGCGACTGCGAGAGCGCCACGAACGACGCGACGTAGCCGACGACGACGATCGCGAACGCCCACCACTTGGGGTTGTCGCCCGACGTGAACTTCAGGAAGGTCGTCGCCACGACCTCCGTCGCGATGGCGATGGCGAGGAAGATGTAACCCAGCACGGCACCACGGTACCGATCGGAGGAGGTCAGCGGATGGACGACACAGCGGAGGGCCGGCCGCCCGTGCGGCAACTGCGCATCGTGGTGGAGGCCGAGGACTACGACGAGGCGCTCGCGTTCTTCCGCGACGTACTCGGGCTGCCCGAGCAGGAGAGCTACGAGGGCGACGGCGGCGCCAGGGTCGCCATCCTCGACGCCGGCCGGGCGACGCTGGAGCTCGCGAACCCGGCCCAGAAGGCGATGATCGACGAGGTCGAGGTCGGTCGCCCGGTCGCCCCGCGCATCCGCCTCGCCTTCGAGGTCGACGACGGGCGCCGCGTCACCGCGCGGCTGGTGGAGGCCGGGGCCGAGCTCATCGCGCCACCCACCGTGACGCCGTGGAAATCGCTCAACTCCCGGCTGGCGACCCCGGGTGCGCTGCAGGTGACGGTGTTCCAAGAGCTGGATTGAGGTCCGCTATGGGTTTGCCGGGTATCCCGGCAGTGCTGCCCTCGACCACGTAGCCTGACGTCGACGACATCGTCGGACGGCCCGCGTGGCGGGTCGTCCGAGTGAGGCCGATGGCATAAATCGTGGCCGGGAGCAGAGCTCCCGGCCACGTCCATGTCTGGGCGCGGGTCACGCACGGGTGCAGTACGATATCTCTGTGGTGGAGACGCGACATCCCTTCGACAGAGATACAGCCGCTCGGGGAGATTCAGAATGATACGCCTGTCTCGTGGCGTAAACCGAAAGTCACAACTCGCCCGACTGGCTTCGGCGACAGTGCTGCTGGCGGCACTGGCACTCGGATTCCTGGTCGTGAACAACGACCTCTCCCGGCGTGCCGTCGTGGTCACTCCCACGGTTGCGCTGGTGAACGAAGATCTCCCCGCCGAGTTCAACGCGAAGGCCTACACGTTCGGTACGAACTTCGTCGACCGGGTCTCGAAGGACTCGGCCTACAACTGGGCGGTGCTCTCGCGGCCGATCGCCGAGAAGGCCTACACGGATGGGTCGGTCGACGCGGTCATCTACCTTCCCCAGTCGTTCTCGCACGACATCCTGACGCTGCAGGACCTCGAACCGACGAAAGCGACAGTCGAGTACAAGCTGAGGCCGCAACATGACGAGCAGTCGGATCGGGTGCTGACGGGCAAGGTCGCCGACATCGTCCACGGGTTCAATCAGAGTGTCGTCACGATGTACTACGCCTCTGTCGCGGATAACATCGCCGAAGCCGACAGCTACATGCATGCTGCCCTGAGCAACCAGGAGGCGCTCATCGCTGCCCTGACGGCAGACGTGGAGCAACCGTTCTCGGCGACGAAGCCGAATCTCGAGGGCTTCATTTCGAGCACCTCCGGCCTCAGAGACGTGAACGCCGCAGCGGTCGACGCTCAGAACGCGTTCACCGAGTCGGTCACGGACACGCTCGCCCGGACCAGCGAGACATTCTGGGCGAAGCTCCCCGAGATCGACGAGTACGCGAGCCGGCAGAAGGAGATCGCGCAGGTCAACGCGACGAACAGCACTACGAGGATCACCGATCAGGCTGCGTCGGACCGGGACTTCTACGGCACTCAATTCGACGCGTTGAGAACGAGCACCCTGTGCAAGCTGAGCGGAGTGGACGCCGCAGAGGATGCCGAGCCCTGTGCGAATCCGGACGGCACGGTTCCGCCGCACCTCGCGGGTCGGCTCGCGTCGTTGCGACAGGCGATCGCCGACTACACCGCGGCGTACACCAGGCCCGTCAATGAGCTGCAGCTCACCATCCTCGTCATCCAGAGCTCCCTCACGACCACCATCACGAACCTGGAGGCTCTCGTCGCGATACTGGAGCCCCTGTCCCGCCCGGCCGAGCCGACGGACCCCGCCGAGCCGATGGATCCGGCTGCGCCGGCCATCGACCCTGCGGTACTGCAGACCGTGAAGGCGGACGTCTCGGCGCTGAAGAACGCGAAGGCCTCGCTGCGCGCAGACAATCTGCCCGCCCCGGACTTCGACACGAATCTGACGGAGCTCGACACCTGGCACGCCGACATGCGGTCGGCAGTCACAGACTCGGCTCTGATCGCGAGCACGGTAGACGGTCTCGAAATCGCGGACTGGGACGACTATGACCCGGACGCCGGCAGCCTCTACGTCGACAACAGCGACGGATTGCATCGGAGCATCGACGACCTGGTGAACCAGACCGCGGAGACGGGCAGCAGGATCGCCGGCAGCAAGACGGCCGTCCCCGACAACGCTGTGCAGTTCGAGGCCCTCCTGAACAGCGCCCTCGCCACGTTCAGCCACTCGGAGACCGTCCGCACCGGGGTCAACGGCGTGCTGTCGGCGGGAACCGCCGGCCTGGGCAAGAACCAGCAGTACTACCGGAACTTCTCAACCGTGCTGGCCAACACGAGGACGCCAGGTGTCGACGCCGGCAAGATCCACGACTTCTTCTCCGCCCCGATCGCCGCCAAGGACATCACCGCCGAGCGGGCGGCAGTCCCGAGCGCCTTCGACCCGAATGGGATGATCGTCTTCGGCTGCGGCTTGGCCGCGGGCGTGCTCGTCATGGTGCTCGGGCGGATGTTCCGGTCCAGGAGGAGCGGCTGAGGGCAGTCGTCTGTGCCGGCCGGGCGGTCGCCGCTGTGGCGGCGACAGGGCACGGCGCGCTGTGAGGTGTCGTTCACCAGTTCTTGGGGAGTGTGGGGTCGTCCGGGTCGATGGGGGCGCACCGGCTGTAGCCCCGGAAGTCGGAGTAGTTCTCGCCGATCGTGAACACGATCCCGAGGCCGTCTTTGCGGACTCCGGTGAGGTAGGGCGGGTAGGACACGACCTTGCGTGGCGGGTGGATGTTGTTGTCCTGGACTACTTTCGTGGGGAAGCCGTGCTCGGTCCACAGTGCTGCGACCCGTTCCGCCGTCTCCTTCGCGCTCTGCTTGGTCGGGCCCTTGTACTGGTTGAAGATGTTCCAGCTCTCCGACTCGGTGCCGTCGGCGTACTTACCGCACCCGGTTCCCCATTCCATTGAGTATGGTTTCGGCCAGGTGTCGGCGACGAGGGCGGTTGCTTCGTCGTAGAGGGCCTGCATCTCCTGCTGCACGGCCGCGCGGGCGGCTCGGTCTTCGTCTTCCATCTGTTGAATCTCCTTCGCAGTCTTGGGCTGTGCTGCGCATCCGGTCAGGGTTCCTGTGGCGAGGAGGGCGCTGAGCGTCGCGATGCTCAGCACAACGCGGCGATAGGGCTTGGTCGTGGTGGTCACTGTCCTGATCCAGACGGGTCGAGGTCTGCCAGGGTTCCGGGGTCGGCGGTTCACCAGTTCCTCGGCAGCCGTGGGTCGTCCGGGTCAATGGGAGCGCACCGGCTGTTGCCCACGAAGTCGGAGTAGTTCTCACCGATCGTGAACTCGATCCCGAAGCCGTCCGCTTGGAGTCCGGTGAGGTAGGGCGGGTAGGACACCACCTTGCGCGGCGGGTAGATGTTGTTGTCCTGGACTACTTTCGTGGGGAAGCCGCGCTCGGTCCACAACGCCGCGACCCTCTCCGCCGTCTCGCCAGGACTCGACTTGGTCGGGCCCTTGTACTGGTTGAAGATGTTCCAGCTCTCCGACTCGGTACCATCGGCGAAATCACCACAGCGGTATCCCCACTCGAACTCCGGGTCCGGCCAAGTGTCGGCGACCAGGGCGGTGGCCTCGTCGTAGAGGGCCTGGATCTCCTGCTGTACGGCGGCGCGAGCGGCTATGTCTTTGTCTTCCATCTGTTGGATCTCCTTCGCAGTCTTGGGCTGTGCTGCGCATCCGGTCAGGGTTCCTGTGGCGAGCAGGGCGCTCAATGCCACGATGCGCAGCATGACACGCACACGGCGTCTGCTGAGGGTGGTCATCGTCCTGCTCCGCGCGGGGCTGGGGTCGGTCGGGGTTGTGGGTTCGGCAGCTCCCCCCGGTCGATCGGAGTGCCACTGACCGGGAGGTCCTGCCCGCGCCCCATGGTCGCCATCGCCGTGCCGTACTGAGCGGAGGTGAGGTTGTCGAGGTAGCTGTAGGAGTCGGGGTTCTGGCTGTTGCCGAACGGGCCGTGTTTGGTGACCCCTTCGAGCGCGATGTTGTCGAGGATCGTGTCCTCCGATGTGAACATGTGGGCGCCGAAGCCTGGGCTGGTGGGGTCGATGCGCCCCGAGCCGAACCGCCCTTTCCCCGCCCACTCGTCGTTGACGCCCTCGGCGGCGAAGACCTCCCCACCGGGCACATGCAACGCAGCGGCGGACTTGACCTCGGTGGCGATTCCTGCTGACCCGAGCAACACCACATGCCCGGCCGACACCGCCTGCTGGGTCAGAGCGAGACTGGCGACGTTGGTCCCGTAGGAGTGCGCAATGACCGAGAGCCCAGCCGCCTCCGGGGGCCAGTCTTTCACCGCGGTCAGTCCGCGTAGCGTGTTCCCTAGCCGTTCCGCCCCGGCCCTGGCGAGATCGTCGTGGGTGACCCCCCACACATCCATGCTGCCGGGTGGGTCGTAGTCCAGCCACGACAACACCGCGATCTTGCTCGGATCAACACCGGACGTCTGCGACTGTTGCTGCTGCATGTCTCTGGCAGCATTGCCGTATTGGCCGATGTCGTTCGCGGTGGTTCCCATGCCGGGAACCAGGACGCTGATGTGGTTGGCGGTCTCCAGGAGCCCGGTGCTGACGGCGACTTTGGTGCGCTCGCCGGGTTGGTAGACATACAACTCGTGCGGTGGGTTTCCGGTCGGACCCTTGCCGTACGCTTTGTCGATGCGGGAGAGCGTCTCCTCCATCCTCTCCGCCGCCGCGAGACGATTCAGCGCCGCCTGGCGAACGTCGTCGAACAGTGAACCGAGCTCCGGGTCGGCCTTGGCATCCGCGAGGCGCTTCTTCGCCGCGGCCAGGTCCTCGCTCAGGCACTGATAGTTCGCGTCCGAACGCACGCGCGGAGGGACACCGTCGAGGTTCCCGATCAGGCGCGGAACCGCTTTCGCCCACTCCGTCCGCTGCTTCGCATCCAGGGCGTTCCACCAGGTCGCCGCCTTCTCCGGCGCCGGCGGGTGGTCCCAGAACCTCTGAAGCAGTTCGGGATGCGCCGCCAGCATCGCCTTCATCTGCGACGGCGACAGGTCGCTCAGCAGCGCCGACAGCTCACCCGCGGTCGCCGACGACCAGTCCTTCGACGACCCCAGACCGGCGATGTAGTCGAGACCCTTCCTCCTCGACCCGAGCGCACCGAGCCCGGCACTCATGTCGGCGACCAGCGCGAATCCACTCTCGGTCTCGCTCAGCAGCTTCAGGAAAGCCACGGTATCCCGCGTGGCAGCGGCCAACTTCTCCAGACTGTCGTGAAAGAGCCCACGCGTCGCCGCGTGAAACGTCTGCACGGCACGGAGCCTGTCCTCCAGATCGCGGATATCGTTCTCGAGCTGAGTCAGCACCAACTCCAGTCGAGAGTTGACCGCCTGCAACGCCTCTCCCAACACCGGCACCGCGATGAGCGTGTTGGCCGCAGCACGGTTCGCCTCCATCAGGCGCTCGGTCGCATCCCGCTGGATCACGGTCGCGATGAGCTGTGTGTTCAGCTCGTCCTCCTTCAGCACACCGAAACGGCTGACCTTGCAGTCCTCGAACGTGAACTTTTCAAGCTCACGCCCGATGGCGTCGATCTCGGCTCTCGCGTCCGCGAGACACGGCGCGACGATCAGCGAGAACAACGCGTCGACCGCGGAGTAGCCCCTCCCCGCCAGCTCGCCTGTGCCCAGAGCGGCGACAAGACGATCGGTCGCGCGCTCAGCCGACTCCAGTGCAGACCGTGCGGTGCCGAGATTCCCGGAAAGCGCGCTCTTCACACTGCTCGAGTCGCCCGAGTCGTAGTTCAGGCCCACGATCCACCCGCCTTCGCGTTCCGCAGCCGTTCCGGCTCAAGCTCCGACATCGACCGGATCTTCCTCGCCGCGTCCGCAAAGAGCTCTTCCTGCTCGTCAGCGAGTCGTCCCACGTAGCTGTCGAGCTCCTTGCGGGCGGCCAACCCCTTCTGAACGAAGTAGTTCTCGGCCCCCATGGCGTTCCCGGCCTCTTCGAAGCGGGCGGTGTTCTGGCGTATCACCTGCCGGTAGTCCGCCCACCGCTGTGCGAGCCGGTGGATCGTCGCGACGTCCTCCGCGGTCCGGGTCTCGTGAGCGCTGACCTTCTGATCGAGTTCCGCGTGCTGATTCGGGGTGGAGGCGCTCACGGCTGTCCACCCCAATTCCCGGCGTCTCGGCTGTCGCGCCGCTCGATCTCGGTCGCGAGCGACGTGACGTTGCCGGCCTGACTCTTGACACCGGCGATCAGCTCGGAGAGACAGCTCACAAGTTTGTTCGCGGCGGTCGCTCCGTCTTGGACGCTCGGGATGGTGCTCGACCCGAGGCGCACCTGCCGCCCCTCGCCGTCGAGGTCGACTTCGGCGAACCCCGAGACGGCATCCTGTGCGGTGCCGACATGTGAAGACAGTTTCACGCATCACTCCTCTGATCGTGCTGGTCGACCACCCTCCGGAGTTCCTGGAAGGGATCCGCGCGGTCGCTGTCTGCGGCCGTTGCCCTGGACTCCGGGATGGCGGTGAGCGGTTCTGTGAACTGCTGCGCACGCGTCGTCTCTCTTCGGCCGTTCTGCATCTGATCGAGGAGATCTCGCAGGAACGCGGCGTCGGCCTCATCGGTGTAGCCCTCGTGAACGACCTCGTTGATGTCGCCGGCAAGAATCGGGAAGGTCTCGTGATCGGGCGCTTCGCCGTGGGGATGCGGCCCCACCAAGTAGCGAGGAACGACTACGTTCGACTCGCTGTCGGGCCGGAACGCTCCCCGCGCCAGAACGACGAACAGTCCGGAATGACTGTCGCTCTCCAACCGAACGACGGACCCCAGGCCGAGCAACTGGCCGGCGAGTTCGAGTTTCATCGTCACCCTTCGCTTTCGGGGATCGTCGGGACCACGATCTGGATGAGTTCGTCATCCGTGAGGGAGTGCAGCACGTTCTTGCCGTGGGCTTCCTTCCTGACATCCAGCGGCAGGTTGTCGACGAAACGCTGTGCGCCCAAATCGCCGCCGAAGAGGATCCGCCCGGCGTTCTCTTTCAGCGGGCCGGCCATGCCGAAGCCGGCGTTCACCTTCGACAAGAGATCCAGAACGATCACCTGGATGTCGATGCTCCCGGCGCTGAGGAGCTCGCTGACGCGATCGGTGGGGAGCATGAGCCGTTCGAACACGTCCGTCATGCCGTTGATCAGGATGCACTGGCGCGTCTGTGCGCCGTTCTCGATCACCTCCGTGAGGGCTGCCTTCACCAGCTCGGTGTGGCTTCTCAACACGGTCTTGCCGACGTAGAGCGACGCCCTGGAGCCGAGAAGCGGCTTCAACGTGTCATGCGCGTCGATCACGACGAGGTCTTCTCCGCTCACCGCGTCCACGAGGCCGGCGATCAGGAATGGATACAACGCGGCGGCCTGTCTCGCCGTTTCCGGGAAGATCGCGAGCGACTCGGCCCGGAACAGGTCGAAGCCCTCGGGTGTCGCGCTGCCCTTGTTCACACCGAGGGCCAGCGTGTTGCGCGACGTCTCCGGCGACCGATAGCGCTGGAACGACTCCGGCGTGAGCTCCCGCGGGACCATCGGGATCCTCTCCGGCCGCACACCCGTCCAGTTCTCGTTCAGCGTTGCGACCTGCCGTTCGAGCGCCGCAAGCGTCTCGGAGCTGTCGTGACCCGGTGCGGGAAGGTAGAACTGGATCGCGGTGGGTGCGTCGAGGAGCACCTGACCCCGGCCGGGGAGGTCGGTCTGAAGCAGGCGTTCCCGACCCATGAGGTGCGCCAACTCGCTCTCGTCGTTGAGGTAGAGGCACAGCTTCGTCGAGATGTTGCTCAGCATGTTCACCCGGACGCCGCCGACACGGCTCGCGCTCATCACGAGCGTGACACCGAGCGCCGCGCCCTCGCGCAGCACCAGCAGCAGCAGCGAGTCGATCGTCTCTTTCCGCCGGTCGTTCGCGGTGAGATTGTCGTAGCTGTCGAGCACGTTCACCACCATCGGCAACTCCTGCCCTGTCTTCGACCGGTACTGTTCCCGGTTCGCGACCCCGGCCTCCTTGAACCGCTGCTTGCGGTCGGCCAGGAGGCCGGCGATCGCCTGGAGCATCTTGCCGAGCTTCTCGGCTTCTTCGAGCGCGACGATGTCGGCGACGTGCGGCAGGTCTGCGAGCGGCAGCAGGCCGTTGTTCCCGAAGTCGATGAGGTGCACGTTCACCTGCTCGGGAGTCCTGGACTTCGCAAGGTTCACCACGAGGCTCTGGAGCACGGTCGACTTGCCGTAGCCGGGGCTGCCGAACACTGCCGTGTGCCCCGCCCGTGCGAGATCGAACTCGTAGGTCTCCTGCGCCTGCCGGGCCGGGATGTCGAGCATTCCCAGCGGAACGCTCCCTCCGCTGCCCTTGCCTGGTTCGGGCGTGGGGATGCTCGCCGGCAGGTTCTCGAGCCAGGGCCGGTCCGGGGTCGTCAAAGCGTCGTCGCTCCGGAAGACGTCGGCGATGGTCTCGATGACGGCTTCGAGCTGCGAGGGGAGGTCGCTCGTGTCCTTCCCCTGCTCGACCTCTTCGTCGGGGTCGTAGAACAGCTCGTACTGACCGAGGTCGTTGATCCGGTAGACGCGCTCGTCGACGCGTTGGGACACCACGGCGTCGGGGTCGTAGGGCACGCCGGCATAGCCGCTCTGGAAGAGCTCGTAGACCTCGTTCTGGCCGACCTTCAGGTATCCGCGGCCCGGGTTGGTGATGTGAGCGGCGTCGGTGGTCTTCAGCAACTCGTTCGAGTCCTGCTCTCCGGCCATCTTCAAGGCGATCTTCGACGTCGAATTCGCCTCGATCTGGTCGTTGACCACGCCGCTGGGCTTCTGGGTGGCGAGAATCAGGTGCACGCCGAGGCTTCGGCCGATCCGCGCCACCGAGGTGAGCTCGTCGAGGAACTCCGGCACGTTCGCTTTGAGCTCTGCGAACTCGTCGGAGACGAGCACCAGGTGGGGGAGCGGTTTGGTCGGGTAGGTGACCTCGGGCTTCGGGTCGTGGCGCTGCTTGTACAAGCTCATGTAGGCGTTGATGCTGTTCACGCCGTAGACCGCGAACTCGCGCTGTCGCTTGATGAGCTCCGCTGTGATGCTGGCGAGGGCCCGCGCCGTGCCGGCGCCGTCCAGGTTCGTGATCGCGCCCATGAAATGCGGCAGCCGGTCGAGCGTGTTGGCGATCCCGCCGCCCTTCCAGTCGATGATGAGGAACCCGACGTCTTCGGGGGAGAAGTCGATCGCGAGACCGACGAGGTAGGTGGTCAGGAACTCCGACTTCCCCGAGCCCGTCGTGCCGCCGACGAGGGCGTGGGGACCGTGTGCGCGCTCGTGCAGATCCCAATAGACGCGGTCGGCTTTGCCGCGCAACCCGATCAGGGAGGCGATCGACTTGTTCGGCTCGGCCCGACGCCACCGCTCGGCGATCCGCAGGTCGTCGACCGTCGTCACCTCGTACTGCTCGAGCAGGCTCAGCGCCTCCGGCACCGCGTTCTTCTCGACCTCGAGATGGTTCAGGTTCGACAGTCTCCGAAGGGAACGCTCGAGATCGCTCGGCAGTGCGTGCGGTGCGAAGGGTGTCGCGACGTAGACGTCGTTGTTCGTGACGAGTTCACCTCGCACCCGATGCGGCGCCTGGATGAGCGCGGTCACGGTCTCGGGCAGCAGTTTCGCGTCTTCCGTGCACCAGATCACGGTGACTCCGAGCTCGCTCATGTCTTCGGCGAGGAGTTCGTTGATCCCGTGGCCGGCCAGGAAGCGATCGTCGGAGATCGTGAACACGTAGTGCGGCGCGAACTGCGGCTTCTGGGCGCCGGCGTCTCTCAGAAGCTGCCGACGCTTCTGGAGGAGCTGATAGAAGCTGTTGAGCACGACGTCACGCAGCTTCTCGGTGTGGATCAGACCACGCATGTTGAGCTCGTGCAGCGTGAAGTGCGGCAACAGCCGCCACGCGTTCCACGTCGTCGCATATGCGTCGCGGGAGAGCAGACTCACGAAGTTCACGTCGCGATAGGAGTGGAAGAACGCGGTCTGGAAGAGCAGCGACTGCACGTAGTCGGTGACGACCTCGGGCGGTCCGACCAACCCGATCGCCTGCCCGGAGACACTGATAGGGGTCGGTACATCGCGTTGCGTCCGGAACCCTGCTGCGAGGTCTGTCACATGGCGCCCCTGCGCCGTGGCGTCCTTCTCGCTCACGTCCGAGGTCACCCTCAGGGCGGAGGGGCGATCGGACAGCCCCAGCGAGACACTCAGGAAGTCCTTGTTGAAGCGCTGACGCTCGTAGATCCTCAGGTCGTAACGCTCGACCATCTCTGCGAGCCGCCGGGGGCTCGGCTGCTGGTACAGCAGCACGCGGCGTTCCTCGTCGTACGCGCGGGAGACTGCAGCGACGGTCCTGACCAGGTATCGGGCGTAGTCCTCCTCGACCTGCGACGCCGACTCCGCGGCCGCCCTCCTCTCCGAGACGTACTGCGACACCGTGAAGGAGGCCGTCAATACGCTCGCGAGCCCCATCCCGATCAGCATCAGCGGGTTGTTGCCCATGATCATCGTGGTCGCGCCCATCGCCGCGACCATCGCGACCGGCGGTACCAGCATCCGCAGGATGCGATTCTTCGGTTTGGCGCCCGGCTGATCCGGGCCGCACAGCGTGAACTCGGCCGCTTCGACGTCGAGGTTCAGCTTCGGGGAACGCCGGTAGTCCGGGAAGTCCGGCGGGAACTCGCTCACCGGTTGCCGGGTCAGCAGTTTCGAGTGATCGAACACGAGGCGGGAGCGAAGCGGGGTGATCGTGAACTGCGTGGGTCGTCGCTCGAGGAGGAAGCCTTCGGTCAGCACCACCATGCCGGGAGTGGCCTCGACGATCTGCCGGCCCACGACCGCCGCATCGTTCACGTACACGAGGCGGTCGCGCGCGTCGACGATCAACGAGCCCTCACGCAGGATCAGCAGGGGCGAGTCCACGGCCCGGATGGCGGCATACGTCGCATCGCCGATGACGAACTCCGCACCCTCGTCGATCGTGAAGAACTCGGTGCGTGCCTGCGAGGCGGAGATCACGAGGAAGTCGAGTTCGCCGACCGAGTGCAGACCGTCCCCGAGCCGATCACCGTCCGCGTACAGCGCATCGTTGATCACGCTGAGCTTGTGACCGCCATGATTGACGAACGGGTGCTCGTCGGTGAGCGAGAGCCGGGTCGCTCGCCGGCCTTCGAGCGCATAGACGAGATAACGCAACTCGCTTGCATCGAGCCGCGAGTCGAGGGCGACGTGCCGAGCTTCTCCCGTCTGCTCCGTCTCGAACACGCTCATCGCGGAGCTGCCTCGGCGTCGGTGCCCGCAAGCTTCGCCGTCAACTCGTCGATGGCCTTCGCGTAGTCGTCGAGGAGGGCCTGCTTCTTGCCGCCGGGCATCTGCGTGTTGAGCTTGGTCGCCTGGTACAGGTCGGTGTAGGCCAGCAGGATGAGCTGTTCGTCGCCGAGGTTCTGCGCGAAATCGAGCGCTTGCTCGAACTCGCCCCGGCCGATTGCGATCCAGTAGTTCAGGGTGACGTCGTCCGACTTCTCGGAGATGGTGTTGAGAACCGCCTGCTTCTGCGACGCGGTGAGGTCGTCCAGGTTGATGCTCGACACTGCCAGGACGTACTTGGCGGACGCCGGCAGCGAAGCCGAGGCGTAGTCCTGCAGCTCACCGATCGTCCCTGCATAGTCCGTCGCGAGGAAGCGCGCCTGGGCAGCGACGACCGCGGACTGAAGACGATTCCTGCTCTCGGCCTGCCAGGCGAAGGCCCCGGCCACGAGACCAACGGTGACGCCCGCGACTCCCAGTGCGCGATACCCCGAATAGCGTCGCTTCGAGACGCTCACCCGCGTCGCTGCAGCCAGTGCCTTCTCCGCGCTCAGCTCCGCCCCGATGAACGCGAAGAGCTCGTCAGTCGTGGTCGTCTGCCACACCGAGGTCGAGAAGTGATCCTTGAGCGCCTTCGCTCCGTCGAGGAGCTGTTCGAAGGGCAGCCTCGGCCGGAAGATGTGCAGCACCATCGCCTGCAGCGACCGGAGGAACAGCGTCTCATCGAACGCCATCGGGACGAGCATGCCCTCCAGGCCACAATGCACCACCCGCAGCAGATCGCCACCCAGGTAGACGTTGTCCGGGTGGATCACCGGCACTCTGAAGCCGCTGCGGTAGACGACGCACGCGACGAGCTTCTGCGCCAGAGCCAAACGGTCGAGCCGAGTGTGTGCCCGGCCGACTGCCTGGCTGAAGCTGATCTCACCGTCAGCGAGCGCATACTCGAACGTGAGTCCGGTATCCGTCTCCTGCGCGTCGACGTACCGGAGGATCACGCCGAGGCACTCCGCGTCGTAGCCGTTCTTGGACACATCGACACGGAGGGCGCCGTTTCGGGCGTCCAGGTCGAGGGTGGTGCCGGATTGCTCAATACGCATTCTGCTCAACTCTTCGTCATGATCCGCAGGCGATCGCCGTTGCCGACACCGAACGACGCGATGACGTCGTTCCGGCTTGCCGCGAGATCCTTTCCCTCGAGTACGAAGGAGAATCCCTCAGGCAACACCAGGCCCCGCGCAGCGAAGGCTTCACCGATCAACTGCCGCAGTCGGTCGAATGTGACCTCGCCGGGCACGAGAAGGTCGATCTGCTTGCCCAGGTAGGCGAGAGTGATCTCGATCACGCGGAGGCTCGCTTTCGTCTCGTCCGGAGTCTCCCCAACGACGCGCCGGTCGCCACCACGAGCGGGACACCGGTGATCAGCGCCAAGGCCGCGAGGATCGGAGGCTCCTCGCGGGCCTCGCGGGTCTGCGACAGCACCCGGGAGGAGTAGCCATCGAACAGTGCCGCCCTCACCGCCTGGAATTCGTCGGCGACGACCGCGCGCGGTTCGAACGTGAGGCCGTCGACGGCCTGCAGCCGTTCAGCGCCGGACTGGCGTCGTTCGCGAGCGCGGGCGGCGAGATCCTTGGAGAAGAGCCTGCCGCGAATGGCGAAGTCGCCGGAGGTCCCGGCGCTGACCGACTCGTTGACCAGGACATCGTCGTTCAGCTCCAACTGCCCGGCATCGTCGTCCGTCCTCCCGGCGGCGTGCGAGGCCGCTGGGCCGCCGACCGACAACCCGACGGCGAGCGCGCACGCGATGAGCCTACAAACGCGCGACCGGGTTCGCGAGTCGACTGTTTCGCTGGGCCGGGAGCTAGAAGCCGAAGCTCTGCGCATCCTGCGCGTCACGCTCGGCGATGGTGTCGGCGTACTTGTTGAGCTGCTCATTGATGTTCGCCAGCAGGTCCTCGAACTTCCTCACGCTCTCGTGCAGCTGGTTGTACTGCTCCAGATACGCCTGGAACGCCTGACCCTTCCACTGCTCGGCGATGGTCGAGTTCATCTGGTTGACCTTCTGAATCGCCTGCTCGATCTCGTCCTTCGAGCGCGTGTAGACCTGAGCCTGCTGCTTCAGTTCTTCCGGTGTGACGCTGATCTGACCCATAAGAATCCTCTGAACGGTGTTTGAATACCTTGACTTACGCGACACATTCCATGCGTAGATATTGCAGATGTCGCGAGAGCCCAATGTATCGACGTCGGACGGGGCGGGTCAAATCGTGGACGCCGTCGTCGGACGGGGCTGCCCTCGGCTGCGCGTTGTCGGCCGCCGCAAGCACGCGTGCCCCGCCAGGCGGCTAGCGCCGCCGGGACAAGCGGCAAGGACTAGCGTGGGGTCTGTGGCGGAACTTCATGAGCTGACGGCGCTGGAACTCTGGCAGGAACTTCAGGCGGGGCGGGTGTCGCCGCCGGAGCTGGCCTCCCACTACCTCGACCGCATCGAGCGGCTGAACCCGCAGCTCGGCGCGTTCGTCACCGTCACCCGCGAACGAGCGCTGGAGCGGGCCGACGAGGTCGCCGAACGCGTGCCGAAGACGGCGCCGCTCTGGGGGCTGCCCTCCGGGGACAAGGACCTCTGGCTGCGCGCCGGCGTGCCGACCGGGTTCGGCTCGCGGGTGATGACGGGTTTCGTCCCCGACCAGTCGGACGAGATCGTGGCGACCCTGGATGCCGCCGGCACCGTCAGCCTGGGCAAGACGAACGCGCCCGAGTTCGGCCTCCCCGCCTACACCGAGTCGCTCGCCGCGCCGCCCGCCCGCAACCCGTGGGACCCCGGGCTCGGCGCAGGCGGGTCGAGCGGGGGTGCGGCCGTCGCCGTGGCGAGCGGGATGCTGCCGTTCGCTCCCGGCTCCGACGGCGGCGGCTCGGTGCGCATCCCCGCCGCCGCCTGCGGGCTGGTCGGGCTCAAGCCGTCCCGCGGGCTGGTGCCGGCGGGCAGCGGGATCGAGTCGCTGGCGGGCCTGGTCGTCGCCGGTCCGCTCGCGCGCACCACCGCGGATGCGGCGCTGCTGCTCGACGGGATGATCGCCAAGGTCGGCGGACGCATCGACCACCACTTCACGCTGCGCGCGCCGTACGAGGACGACGGGCCGTTCCTCGGCACGGCGATCCGCGGGGAGGGGCGGTTCCAGCTCGGCGTGATGACGACGTCCGCGTGGGACGACGCGTACGACATCGTGGTCTCCCCGGAGGCCAGGGCGGCCCTGGACGCGGCGGTGGACGCGTTCGCGGCGATGGGGCACGGCGTCGAGGAGACCGCCCTCGAACCCGACCCGACCTACGCCCCAGCCTTCCGGACGATCTGGCAGGCGGGGGCGGCGCGCATCCCCGCCGAGGGGGAGGCGCTCGCCCTGCTGGAGCCGCTCACCGCGTGGCTCGTGCAGCGGGGCCGGAGCATCCTCGCCCGCGAGCTCAGCGAGGCGCTCACCGCTCTGACCGCGTACGAGCGTTCGTTCATCCGGCAGCTGGCGTCGTTCGACGCCGTGCTGACGCCCGCGCTCGCCCTGCCGCCGCGGCCGATCGGCTGGTACGACCAGGAGGACGGCGAACGCAACTTCGAGCAGCAGGTCCTGTACACGCCGTTCACCTCGATGCTCAACGTCACCGGCCTCCCGGCGATCGTCCTGCCCGTCGCGCAGACCGAGGACGGTCTCCCGATGGGCGTGCAGCTCATCGGCCGCCCCGGCGGAGAACGCACTCTCCTGTCCCTCGCCACCCAACTGGAGCGCCGCCTCCGCTGGCCCACCCGCCGCCCACCAACCTGGTGACCTGCCCCACCCCGCCCTGTCCCCGCAGCTGACGGAGGAGATCCGCCCACCCCCACCCCCGATCCCCTCCGCTGACTGCTCCCCGCCCGCGTGTCGGACCCGTTCTCCTCCGTTGTCCGCGCAGGCTCGGGAGGGCTACCCTGCCCGTGTGGACGATGCGTTCCGCCCGGTGCTCGGCGAAGCCGCCGTGATCGCGGGGCGATGGCTGGACGGTGTGCGCGACGGGGTCATCCCGCCGGCCGCCGACGTCGAGGCGGTCAAGGACGCGCTGGGCCGGCAGCTCCCGGAGCGCGGCCCGGCCGCCGTGGAGGTGCTGACGCACCTGGCGTCGGCCGTCGAGCCCGGCCTGATGCGGATGCACTCGCCACGGTTCCACGGCTGGGTGATCGGCGGCGCGCAGCCGGTGGCGCTGGGCGCGGACTGGCTGGTGGCGGCCTGGGACCAGAACACCGCCCTGCGCGCGGTGACCCCCGGCGTGATCGCGGCGGAGGAGCTCGCCGCCGAGTGGATCCTCGACCTGCTCGAGCTCCCGGCCGACGCCGAGGTCGGCTACGTGACGGGCGCGACCGTCGCGAACCTCGTCGGCCTGATCTGCGGGCGCGACGAGACCCTGCGCCGCGCCGGCTGGGATGCGCGCACCGACGGGCTGGCCGGAGGCCCGCGGGTGCGCCTCCTGGTCGGAGCCGAGCGGCACGGCTCGATCGACAGCGCGGGGATGCTGGCGGGTCTCGGCGCCGGACGCCCGGTCGCCGCCGACGACCAGGGCCGGATCCGCGTGGACGCGCTGCGGGACGCCCTCGCTGACGGCGAGGGACCGGCGGTCGTGTGCCTGCAGGCGGGCAACATCCACTCCGGTGCGTTCGATCCGCTGGCCGACGCGATCGAGGTCGCCCACGCGGCCGGCGCCTGGGTGCACGTCGACGGCGCTTTCGGGCTGTGGGCGGCGGCCGCCCCGCGGCTGCGCGGACTCACCGAGGGGATGGCGGTCGCCGACTCCTGGGCGACCGACGCGCACAAGACGCTCAACGTCCCGTACGACAGCGGCGTGGCCATCGTCGCACACCCGGAGGTCCTGCACGCCTCGATGGCGCAGCACGCGGCCTACCTCGCCGCCATGTCCGGCACGGCCGACCCGGGCGACCGGGTGCCGGAGCTCAGCCGGCGCGCTCGTGGGGTGCCGGTGTACGCCGCGCTGGCCCAGCTCGGGAGCGCAGGAGTCGCGGACCTGGTCCAGGGGCTCGCCGACGCCGCGACGGCGATCGCGGACGGGCTGGCGGGCATCCCCGGAGCGCGCGTGCTCAACGACGTGGTCTACACGCAGGTGTGCGCCGCGTTCGGCGACGACGACCGCACCCGCCGGGTGGGGGAGGCGCTGCGGGCGGGCGCAGTCGCGCTGGCGTCGCCGTCGGTCTGGCACGACACCGCCGTGCTGCGGTTCTCGGTCAGCAACTGGCTCACCGACGCCGCGGAGGCCGGTCGCACGGTGGCGGCGGTGCGGGAGGCCGTGGCGGCGACGGGTTAGCCGGCGGCGATCACCGCGCCGCGATCACCGCCCGGCCGCGTACCCCTGCATCCCGCGCGGATTCGCCGCGGCCGAGAGCACGCCCGTCCCCGGATCCCGCCCCACCGACGACAACCGGCCGAGCGTCCACCCGCCGGCGCGCGAGACGACATGGCCGCGCGCCTCCAGCCCCGCGATGACCTCCTCGCCGAGCCGGGACTCCACGACGGCTCCGGCCGGCACCCAGGTGCGCGGCCAGAACGACTCCGCGATCGACGTGGTGTGCAGCGCCGGGGCGTCGATCGCCTGCTGGGGCGTGTAGCCGCCGACGAGCGTGCGCAGCAGGTAGAGGAGCTGCCACTGGTCCTGCTGGTCGCCGCCGGGCGAGCCGAGCGCGGTCACCGGGACGCCGTCGCGCAGCACCAGGGTCGGCGTGAGCGTCGTACGGGGGCGCTTCCCGGGCTCCAGCGTGGCGGCCGAACCCTCCTCCAGCCAGGTCATCTGCAGCCGCGTGCCGAGGCAGAAGCCGAGCGCCGGGATGGTCGGTGACGACTGCAGCCAGCCTCCCGACGGCGTCGCGGACACGATGTTGCCCCAGCGGTCGACGACGTCCAGGTGGCAGGTGTCGCCGCGGGTCGTCCCGTCGCGGGCGACGGTGGGCTCTCCGGTTCCCGCGATGGCCTCCGCGAGCGGCGGCTCGTACTGGGTGCGCAGCGGCGGGATGAACGGTTCGGCGCCCGCGACCCGGCCCGGCCGGAACTCGGCCGACGCCCGCTCGCCGATCAGCGCGCGGCGTCCGGCGATGTACTCGGGGTCGAGCAGCTCCGCCACAGGCACCCGCGCGTCGCCGAAGTAGGCGTCGCGGTCCGCGTAGGCGAGCTTCTGCGCCTCCAGGATCGTGTGCGCGCCGAGCTCCGTCGACGGGTCGAGGCGCTCGTCGCCGAAGCCGTCGAGGATCGCCAGCGTCTCCAGCAGCGCCGGCCCCTGGCCCCACGCGCCGGTCTTCGCGATGGTGTGCCCGCGGAACTCCGACGTCGTCGCCGGCTCGTACCCGGCACGGAACGCGGCGAAGTCGGACTCCGCGATCACCCCGGCGTGGTCGGTGCCGGGCGAATGCCGGTGCGGGATCCGCGCGAACGCCGACGCCTCCCGGGCGACCAGACCGGTCGCCCACTCGGTGCGGGCGGCCTCCACCCGGTCCTCGCGGCTCGTCGCGTCGTCCCCGGCGGCGATCAGTCCGCGCAGCACCCGCGCGTACGCCGGGTTGCGGATCAGCTCGCCGGGCTCCGGCACGAGGCCGCCCGGCATCCAGTGCTCGGCCGAGGAGGGCCAGTGCTCGGCGAACAGGCCGGCGACCGTGCGGATGGTGATGCAGACGCGCTCCAGCACGGGATGGCCGTTCTCCGCGTACCCGATCGCGAACGCGAGGACGTCGGCGAGCTCCCAGGTGCCGTGGTCCTTCAGCAGGAGCAGCCAGGCGTCGACCGCACCGGGCACGGCGGCCGCGAGGGCGCCCGCGCCGGGGACCAGCTCCAGGCCCTCCGCCAGATAGTGCTCCCTCGTCGCCCCGGCGGGGGCGGGCCCCTGCCCGGCCAGCACGACCGGGGTCGGGTCGTCCGCCGTCGCGAACAGGGCGACCAGGTCGCCTCCCGGGCCGTTGAGGTGCGGCTCCACCACGTGCAGCACGAACGCGCCGGCGACGGCGGCGTCGAACGCGTTGCCGCCGCGCTCGAGCACGGCCTGCGCGCTCGCCGTGGCCAGCCAGTGCGTGGAGGCGGTCATGCCGAACGTGCCGGTCAGGGTGGGGCGGGTGGTGACGGCGGGTGGCGGGGTGAACGTCATGGTGTCCAGTCTGCACCGCGTTCGGGACGCTCCCGTTCGAATAGTGTGGTCCTCCGTGTCCGTCTCTCACCGCCTGGGCCACGCCGACGCCGATCGGCTGCACCTCGCCCTCATGCTCGCCCTCACGTTCTCGACCGGCGTCGTCGACGCCACCGGCTACCTCGGGCTCGACCGGGTCTTCACCGGCAACATGACCGGGAACGTCGTCCTGCTCGGGATGGCGCTGACCGGCACCACCAACCTCCCGATCCTCCGGCCGCTGCTCGCGCTCGGCGCATTCCTCCTGGGCGCCGTCGTCGGCAGCCGGCTCGTGCGCCGCGACGACGGCTGGTCGGGCCGGGTGACGGCGACGCTGTGGGTGATCGCCGGACTGCTGACCGCGATCGCCGTCCTGCTCGCGTTCGCGCTGCACCTCGACCCGGAGCTGGTGGGCACCATCGCCACCTCCGCGCTCGGCTTCGCGATGGGGATGCAGGCCGCGCTCGCCCGCCGGGTCAAGGTCGCCGACGTCACGACCGTCGTCGTGACCTCCACGCTCACCGGACTGGCCGCCGACAGCCGCCTCGCCGGCGGGAACGGCTCGCTCTGGATCCGCCGCGCGCTCGCGGTCCTGCTCATCACCGCCGGAGCAGCTGCGGGCGCGCTCGCGCTGCTGGTGCACGTGTCGCTCGGCGTGCTGGTGTCGGCGGCGATCACGATCGTGGTCGCGTCGCTCGGCCACACCGGCCACCGAGCCCGCACCGCCGCCTAGCCCGACCGCACCGGAGGAGTGGCGGTCAGTCCAGCAGGCGCCGCAGCGCCGCCGGCGCCCGGTTGCGCCACGCGTCGGTGACGAGTTCGCGCAGCAGCGCCGGGTCGATGTCGCTGAAGTCGACCTGCGCCGACGACAGCCGCCCCGCGAACCACCGCTCCGAGCAGTACTCCGGCCAGGCGGCCGCGGCCTCCCGGATCCCGGCCTCGCCGAGCATCAGATGGACCGTCGAGGTCTCCGGGTCGAGCATCGTCGCGAACCGCTTCCCGCCGACGCGGAACGCCGGGAGGCCGCCGTGCTCGTACTCCTCGACCTCCGGGAGGCCCAGGGCGAGGCGGTGCACGGCGGCGGCATCCATGGGCTCAGCTCACCGGGCCGGTGTACTTCTCGCCCGGCCCCTTGCCGATCTCGTCCGGGAACGGCGACGCCTCGCGGAACGCGAGCTGCAGGGAGCGGAGGCCGTCGCGCAGGCTGCGTGCGTGCTGGTCGCCGAGGTGCGCGGCGCTCGCCGTCACCAGTCCGGCCAGCGCGTCGATGAGCTTGCGGGCCTCGTCCAGGTCGGTCTGGTGCTCCGGGTCGTCCGCCAGCCCGACCTTCACCGCTGCGGCGCTCATCAGGTGCACGGCGGTCGTCGTGATGACCTCCACCGCGGGCACCTCGGCGATGTCGCGCGTGGCTCCGGCGATCGCCTCGTCCTCGTGCGTGTGATCGTCATGGATGGGGGATGTGTCGCTCACTGCATTCCTCTGTTAGAATCGTTCGGGCTCCGAGGCATCTGCCTCGGGACGAAAGTGGAGATTCCTCCCACCCGCGCTTGACCGCTTTACAGGTTACCGGGTCGTTGCACTCCGCCGACGTGCGTCAGCACGGAGGTAGCCAGGGTGCTGCACCAGCCCCGCGAGATGAATCCTTCGGGAAAATCGGGCCGTGGGGCTGCGCTGGTGCGTGGAATCGCTACTTTCTCCGAACCGTCCCCGCGACGGCCGAGCACTCGAAGCATCGCTCATCAGAGGAGACTGACATCAGCGAACCCCGTACGAATGACCGTATCCGCGTCCCCGAAGTTCGACTCGTCGGCCCCAGCGGAGAGCAGGTCGGCGTCGTCAAGATCGAGGTCGCCATCCGACTCGCGCAGGAGGCGGATCTCGACCTGGTCGAGGTCGCGCCCAATTCCAAGCCGCCGGTCGCGAAGATCATGGACTACGGCAAGTTCAAGTACGAGGCTGCGCAGAAGGCCAAGGAGGCCCGGCGCAACCAGGCGAACACCATCCTCAAAGAGGTGCGGTTCCGCCTCAAGATCGACAAGCACGACTACGAGACCAAGCGCAAGCGCGCCGAGGGCTTCCTGAAGGCCGGCGACAAGGTCAAGGCCATGATCCTCTTCCGCGGCCGCGAGCAGTCGCGTCCCGAGCAGGGCGTCCGCCTGCTGCAGCGCTTCGCGGAGGACGTCGCCGAGCTCGGCCAGGTCGAGTCGAACCCGACCATCGACGGCCGCAACATGGTGATGATCATCAGCCCGCTCAAGAACAAGTCCGAGGCCAAGGCCGAGGCCAACGCACAACGTGCCGCTTCCAAGGCGCGCGCCCAGGGGCGCGACCAGGACGCGGTTGCTGAGACAGCCGAAGCTGCTCAGTCCGACGAGAGTTCGCCCGCCCAGGCGACGAACGAGGAGAAGTAATGCCCAAGCAGAAGTCCCACTCCGGCGCCAAGAAGCGCTTCAAGATCACCGGCAGCGGCAAGATCATGAAGCAGCAGGCCGGCATGCGCCACAACCTGGAGCTCAAGTCGAGCCGCCGCACCCGCCGGCTGAACCAGGACCAGGTCGTCCCCGAGGTGGATGCCAAGGTCATCCGCCGGATGATCGGCAAGTAGAGCTCCTCCCCGACACGCACGTAAGGAAAATCGACTAATGGCAAGAGTGAAGAGGGCTGTCAACGCCCACAAGAAGCGTCGGGTCATCCTCGAGCGCGCCGAGGGCTACCGCGGTCAGCGGTCGCGCCTCTACCGCAAGGCGAAGGAGCAGGTCACCCACTCGCTCGTCTACGCGTACCGCGACCGCCGCCAGAAGAAGGGCGACTTCCGCCGTCTCTGGATCCAGCGGATCAACGCCGCGAGCCGCGCGAACGGCCTCACCTACAACCGTCTCATCCAGGGCCTGGGCCTGGCGGGCGTCGAGGTGGACCGCCGCATCCTCGCCGAGCTGGCCGTGAACGAGCCCGCGACCTTCGCGGCTCTCGTCGAGACCGCCAAGAAGGCCCTCCCGGCCGACACCTCGGCCCCGAAGGCCGCCGCGTAAGCAGCGCACCCCAGCACCACACGAACGGCCCGGTCGACCACGACCGGGCCGTTCTGCGTCCCCGAGACCCCGCGAGGGGCACGTCGTTGTCACTACCGGGCCCGAAAAGCGACAACGACGTGCCCTTCGGCGGTGCCTGCGGTGACGCGCGGTGCGCCGATAGGCTGTCCGCATGCTTGACAACCCGCGCTCCCCGCGCGTCCGCGCCGTTGCGAAGCTGGCGAAGCGTCCCGCCCGCGCCGAGACCGGGCTGTTCCTGCTCGAAGGTCCGCAGGCGGTGTCCGAGGCGCTCACCTTCCGGCCGGAGCTCGTCGTCGAGCTCTACGCGACCCCGACGGCGCTGGAGCGCTACCAGGACATCGCGCAGACCGCTGTGGAGGCCGGCGTCGACGTCGAGTTCGTCACCGAGCACGTCCTCGACGCGATGGCGGACACGGTCACGCCGCAGGGCTTCGTGGCGGTGTGCCGGCAGTTCCCGACCTCCGTCCGCGACATCTTCGCGGATCAGCCGCGGCTCGTGGCGATCCTGGAGGAGGTGCGCGACCCCGGCAACGCCGGCACGATCATCCGCGCCGCCGACTCCGCGGGTGCGGACGCGGTCGTGCTGACCGGCCGCACCGTCGACCTCTACAACCCCAAGGTGGTGCGCTCCACGACCGGGTCGCTCTTCCATGTCCCCGTCGCGGTCGGCGCGGATCTCGCCGACGTGGTGGGTCGTGCGCACTCGGCCGGGATGCAGGTGCTGGCGGCGGACATCAAGGGGGAGGACCTCCTCGTGGCCCGGCAGGAGGGTCAGCTGGCCCGGCCTACGGCGTGGGTGTTCGGCAACGAGGCGCACGGCCTCACCGACGACCTGCTCGGGCTGGTGGATCGCGTGGTGACGGTGCCGATCTACGGCAAGGCCGAGTCGATGAACCTCGCGACGGCGGCGTCCGTATGCCTCTACGAGTCGGCCTTCGCACAGCGCTCCGAGTGATCGATAAGCCTTGCGTTATATAACGCGAGCTTGATAGATTGGCCGCCATGGACGGTCTGGAGGCGGTGGGCGACCCGGTGCGGCGGCGTTTCGTCGAGCTGCTGGCCCGCGGGGAGCGCACGGCGGGCGAGCTCGCTGCGCTCGCGGCCGAGGAGTTCGGGATCACGCAACCGGCGGCCTCCAGGCACCTGCGGGTGCTGCGGGAGTCCGGGGTCGTGGCCGCCCGTGTGGACGGCCAGCGCCGGGTCTACGCGCTGGAACCGGCCGGGCTGGACGAGGCCGCAGCCTGGTTCGACGGGCTGGCGGCCTTCTGGGAGCAGCGCCTCGACGCGCTCGGCACCGAGCTCGTGCGCGGGCGCAGACGCAGTCGCAGCGAAAACCACCACGCCGGAAAGGCCGCCTCATGACGCTCTGGGGACAGCTTGTCCTCGACGGCGCGCGCCGCTCGGTGACGGTCGAAAGGGAGTACCCGGCCACCGCCGCCGAGCTCTGGGCTGCGCTCACCGAGCCCGAGCGCCTGGCGCGCTGGATCGGCCGTTACGTGCCGACCCCCGACGGCTTCCGGCTCGCGATGGGAGGCCCGGACGCGGACGCCGTGGTCGAAGGCCGCGTGCTCGCCTGCGAGCCGGGGCGCCGGCTCCTGGTCTCCTGGCGGTTCAGCGGCGAGGGGCAGACCGAGGCGGAGACCGAGCTGGAGGCTGTCATCCAGGAGGCGGGGGAGGGGCATGTCCTCCTCACCTTGACCCACCGGCGCGTGCAGGCGGTCACCGCAGCGGTGTACGGCGCGGGCTGGCAGGACGTCCTCACCCACCTCGCCCGCGAGCTCGGCGCGGAGGCGTCGCCGCAGGAGCACGACGGCTACCTCGGCGAGGCGGCCGACCCGGCAGCGTTCGACGCCGCCCTCGACGAGTACCGCCGGGAGGAGGCGGCCCTCGTTGCGGCGACCATGACGCGCGCCGGCGATCGGTCCGCCGTCGCACTGCAGCGGCTGCTCGATGCGCCCGTGAACGAGGTGTGGGACGCGCTCACGCTGCCGGACCGCGTGGGCCGCTGGCTGTGGCCGGTCGTGGAGTGGCCGGACGATCCGGTGCGCGAGCGCCGGCTCCGCCTCGGCGACGTGATGCGGCTCGGCGACGAGAACATCGAGGGCGCCATCCAGGAGCTGGAGGTGCTCGACCTCGAGGACCGCGCGCACCTGCGCTTCAGCTGGGGCGACGCCGCGGTGAGCATCCGGCTGACCGAGACCGGCGACGGCACGCTGCTGTCGCTCGAGCAAGACGGAGTGAAGGACATCGTCGGCGCCGGGCGGCTGCGCTCGGCGCCGGACTTCGCGGCGGGCTGGCACCCGCTGATCGACCAGCTGACCCTGCTGCTCGCCGGGCTGACCGTCCCGGCTCCCGACCGGCTGTGGGAGGCCGCGTACCTGGTGTACTCGGCGGAATAGACCCCAGCTCCGCCGAGTAGCCCTTCCTCTCCGCCGACTAGACTGGGGAACCGTGTCTGAAACCACAGAAATCACCGAGGAGTCCGTCGAGGCGGCCGTCTCCGCGGCCCTCGCCGCGATCGACGCCGCCGGCACCTCGGACGCGCTGAAGACCGTCCGTCACGACCACACCGCGGAGGGTTCGCCCCTCGCGCTGCTGAACGCGGCCATCCGCTCCCTCCCGGGCGACCAGAAGGCCGCCGCCGGCAAGCTCGTCGGCGGCGCGCGCGCCCGCGTCAGCCAGGCGTTCGCCGCCAAGGAGGCCGCGATCGCCGCCGAGGAGGACGCCGCCCGGCTCGCCGCCGAGACCGTGGACGTCACCGCCGTCCCGACCCGCTGGACCCCCGGCGCCCGGCACCCGCTGAGCCTCCTGCAGGAGCGCATCGCCGACATCTTCGTCGGCATGGGCTGGGAGGTCGCGGAGGGCCCGGAGCTGGAGAGCGAGTGGTACAACTTCGACGCGCTCAACTTCGACGCCGACCACCCCGCGCGGGCCATGCAGGACACCTTCTTCGTGGAGCCCACGAACGCGCACCTCGTGCTGCGCACGCACACCTCTCCCGTGCAGCTGCGCGCCCTCCTCGGCAACGAGCTGCCGGTCTACCGCATCGCGCCGGGCCGGGTGTTCCGCACCGACGAGTTCGACGCGACGCACCTGCCGGTCTTCACCCAGACCGAGGGCATCGCCGTCGACAAGGGCCTGACCATGGCGCACCTGCGCGGCACGCTCGACCACTTCGCCAAGACGCTGTTCGGCGAGGGCGCGCGCGTGCGGCTGCGGCCCAACTACTTCCCGTTCACCGAGCCGAGCGCCGAGCTCGACCTCTGGCACCCGACCTTCAAGGGCGGCGCCCGCTGGATCGAGTGGGGCGGCTGCGGCATGGTGAACCCGAACGTGCTGCGCTCCGCGGGCATCGACCCGGAGGTCTACTCCGGGTTCGCGTTCGGGATGGGCGTCGAGCGGGCGCTGATGTTCCGCAACGACGTCAAAGACATGCGTGACATGGCCGAGGGCGATGTCCGGTTCTCCCAGCAGTTCGGAATGGTGGTCTGATGCGCGTCCCCCTGAGTTGGCTCGGCGAGTACGTCGACCTCGAGCCGGGCACCACCGCCGAGGAGGTCCACGCCGCCCTCGTGTCGGTCGGGCTCGAGGAGGAGGACGTCCACACCTTCGAGATCAGCGGCCCCGTGGTCGTCGGTCAGGTGCTGGACTTCGTGGAGGAGCCGCAGAGCAACGGCAAGACCATCCGCTGGTGCCAGGTCCGCGTGGCGCCGGAAGGTCAGAAGGCCGCCGATGGCGGCGAGAGCGTGCACGGCATCGTCTGCGGCGCCCGAAACTTCTTCGTCGGCGACAAGGTCGTCGTGACGCTGCCGGGCTCTACGCTGCCCGGGCCTTTCCCGATCGCCGCGCGCAAGACCTACGGCCACGTCTCGGACGGCATGATCGCCTCCGCCCGCGAGCTCGGCCTCGGCGACGACCACGAGGGCATCCTCCGGCTGACGACGCTCGGGCTGGACCCGGAGGTCGGCGCCGACGCGATCTCGCTGCTCGGCCTGGACGACACCGCGGTGGAGGTCAACGTCACCCCCGACCGCGGCTACGCCTTCTCGATCCGCGGCATCGCGCGCGAGTACTCGCACGCGACCGGCGCGGCCTTCCGCGACCCGGCGGACGCGGTCCGCGTGCACTCCGCGGGAGCGCACGCGCACGGCTTCAGCGTGACGATCGACGACCGCGCCCCGATCCGCGAGCGCGTCGGCGCCACCGTCTTCGTGACACGCGTGGTGCGCGACGTCGACGGCAGCCGGCCGACCCCGCCGTGGATGGTGGCGCGGCTCAAGCTGGCCGGCATCCGCTCCATCTCGCTCATCGTCGACATCACCAACTACGTGATGCTCGAGCTCGGCCAGCCGATCCACGGCTACGACCTCGACAAGCTCTCCGGCGGCATCGTCGTGCGCCGCGCGCACCCGGGCGAGACGCTCGTGACGCTGGACGACCAGACCCGGGTGCTCGACCCGGAGGACCTCCTCATCACCGACGACTCCGGCGCCATCGGCCTGGCCGGTGTCATGGGCGGCGCGTCCACCGAGATCGGCGCCGGCACGAGCAACGTTCTGGTGGAGGCCGCCAACTTCGACCCGGTCTCGATCGCCCGCACCGCCCGCCGGCACAAGCTGCCGAGCGAGGCGTCCAAGCGCTTCGAGCGCGGCGTGGACCCGCGGGTCGCCGTCGCGGCCGCCGCGCGCGTCGTGCAGCTCCTGGAGCAGCTGGCCGGCGGCCACGCCGACGAGCTCGGCTCCCTGCTCGACACGGCGGGGGAGGCCGAGGCGATCCGCCTGCCGAACGACTACATCCCGAACCTGATCGGCGTGGAGTTCAGCGACGACGAGGTGCGCGGCGCGCTCGCCGAGATCGGCGGCACCGTCACCGGCGACGCCGGCGGCCTGCTGGTGGTGCCGCCGAGCTGGCGGCCCGACCTGCGCGACAAGTCCGACCTGGCCGAGGAGGTCGCCCGCATCGTCGGGTTCGACCGCATCCCGTCCGTGCTGCCGGTCGCGCCTCCCGGCCGCGGCCTGTCGCGCGCCCAGAAGCTGCGCCGCGCCGTCGCCCAGATGCTCGCCGACAACGGCGCGACCGAAGTGCTCGCGTTCCCGTTCGTCTCGGAGGCGCAGAACGATCTGTTCGGCTCGCCTGAAGCGGGCCACGTGCCAGCGGTCCGGCTGGCGAACGCGCTGGACGCGACGGCGCCGTACCTGCGCACGTCGCTGCTCCCCGGCCTCATCGACGTGGCCAAGCGCAACCTCGCGCGCGGCCTGGTCGACCTGAGTGTCTACGAGTTGGGCACGGTGTTCCTGCCGTCGGGCGCAGCGCTCGGCAGCGAGGAGCTGCCGCTGGGGGCCGCACTCCCGGGCGACGACGTGCTCGCCGGCCTGAACGCGGGCATCCCCGCGCAGCCGCGGCACCTGGCCGGCCTGATCGTCGGCCACCCGGTCGAGAAGCAGCCGGGACAGACCCCGGTCGCGGCCGGTCTCGCCGACGCGCTGACCGCCGTCCAGCAGACCGCGACCGCCGTCGGCGTCCGCGTCGAGCCGGTGCAGAGCCGCCACCAGGCCCTGCACCCGGGCCGCACGGCCCAGCTCGTGGCACACGCCGCTGACGGCTCGCGGGTCGTCGTCGGCTACGCCGGCGAGCTGCTGCCTGCGATCGCGGAGGACCTGGACCTCCCGCGCGTCGTCGCGGTCTACGAGCTCGATCTGGACGCCCTGATCGCCGTCGCCCCCGCCGACATCGTCGCGGGCGTGATCGCCGGCTTCCCGGCCGCCACCCAGGACCTCTCGCTCGTCGTGCGCGAGGAGGTCTCGGCCGGCGAACTGCTCGCTGCCGTACGGGAGGGCGCGGGCGGGCTGCTGGAGGACATCCGCCTGGTCGACGACTACCGCGGCGCCGGCCTCCCGGACGGCCACAAGAGCCTCACCTTCGCCCTGCGCTTCCGCGCCGACGACCGCACGCTCACCGCGGCCGAGGCCAGCGAGGCGAAACTCGCGGGCGCGGCGCGCGCCGACGAGCTCTTCGGCGCCCACATCCGGGAGTAGCGGGCAGGGAGCGGGACCCTCTGTGACAGCCGCGATTTGGCGACCGACCGGGATCGGGCGCTAGGGTGGTCTACATGCTTACTGTCGGTGCCCCCTCGATGCGCCGACGCCTGCGCGACCGCCGAATCTAGGCGGCGCTCGGGCGACCCTTGCGGTCGGACATGGGCGTCGCCGGATCCTCGGCCCCCTGTCGTCCACCCCATCAAGGAACAAGCATGACTCTCTCGGTTGCCGTCGCCGGTGCCTCCGGGTACGCGGGCGGCGAGCTGCTGCGCATCCTCGCCGATCATCCCGATTTCGAGATCCGCACCGTGACCGCGCACAACAACGCCGGTCACCCGCTCGCCGCGCACCAGCCGCACCTGCGCTCGCTCACCCACCTCACGCTCGTGGAGAACACGCCGGAGAACCTCGCCGGTCACGATGTCGTCTTCCTGGCGCTGCCGCACGGCCGTTCGGGGGAGATCGCCGCGCAGCTGCCGGCCGACACCCTCGTCGTCGATGCGGGCGCCGACCACCGACTGGAGGACCCGGCCGACTGGGCCGCCTTCTACGGCGGCGAGTACTACGGGTCGTGGGCGTACGGCGTCCCCGAGCTCATCGTCGGCTCCGACAGCGGCAAGCAGCGCGCGAACCTCGCGGGCGCCACGCGCATCGCCGCGCCCGGCTGCAACGCCAGCGCCGTCTCGCTCGCCCTGGCGCCGGGTATCCACGCCGGGGTGATCGACGAGGAGGACATCGTCAGCGTCCTCGCCGTCGGACCCTCCGGCGCGGGCAAGTCGCTCAAGACGATGTATCTGGCCAGCGAGATCCTCGGCTCCGCGAACCCGTACGCGGTGGGCGGCACTCACCGGCACATCCCCGAGATCCAGCAGAACCTGCGCAAGGCGGGCGCGACCGCGCCGACCCTGTCGTTCACCCCGGTGCTCGTGCCGATGTCGCGCGGCATCCTGGCGACCTCCACCGCCCGGGTGAAGCCGGGGGTGACCGCCGCCCAGGTGCAGGAGGTCTGGGAGGCCGCCTACGCGGACGAGCCGTTCGTGCACGTCCTCCCCGCCGGCACCGTGCCGCGCACGGCGGACGTGCTGGGCGCCAACACCGTGCTGATCGGGGTCGCCCTCGACCAGGCCGCGGGGCGGGTCGTCACGGTGCTCGCCATCGACAATCTCTACAAGGGAACGGCCGGCGCGGCGATCCAGTCCGCGAACATCGCGCTCGGCCTCGCCGAGACCGCCGGCCTGAGTGTGAACGGAGTCGCGCCATGAGCGTCACCACAGCCAAGGGATTCTCGGCCGCCGGCGTCGTCGCCGGCCTCAAGTCGAGCGGCAAGCGCGACGTCGCGCTCGTCCAGAACCGCGGACCGCTCACGGCGGCCGCCGCGGTATTCACCACGAACCGCTGCAAGGCGAACCCGGTGCTCTGGAGCGAGCAGGTCATCGCCGACGGCGTCGTCTCGGCCATCGTCCTCAACTCCGGCGGCGCGAACTGCTACACCGGCGCCCAGGGCTTCCAGACCACGCACGCGACGGCGGAGGCCGTGGGCTCGGCCCTCGGCGTCTCCGCCGGCGACGTGCTGGTCTGCTCCACCGGCCTGATCGGCGACCAGCTCGACGTCGGCAAGCTGACCGCGGGCGTCGCGCAGGCGGCCACGGCGCTCGCCGGCGACTCGGGGCTCGGCGCGGCCGAGGCGATCATGACCACCGACACGCGGCCCAAGCAGGCCGAGCAGGTCTCCGCGGCCGGCTGGGCGGTCGGCGGCATGGCCAAGGGCGCCGGGATGCTCGCGCCGGGGCTCGCGACCATGCTCGTGGTCATCACCACCGACGCCGTCCTCGACTCCGTCCAGCTGGACACCGCGCTGCGCGCCGCGACCCGGGTCACCTTCGACCGCGTCGACTCGGACGGCTGCATGTCGACCAACGACACGGTCGCCCTGCTCGGCTCGGGCGCGAGCGGCGTGACGCCCGACCCGGAGGAGTTCACGCTCGCGCTCACCGAGGTGTGCCGCAGCCTGGCGAAGCAGCTCCAGGAGGACGCCGAGGGCGCCTCCCACGACGTGACCATCGAGGTCGTGAACGCGCGCACCGAGGACGACGCCGTGACGGTCGGGCGCGCGGTGTCGCGCTCCAACCTGTTCAAGGCGGCCATCTTCGGCAACGACCCCAACTGGGGCCGCGTGCTCGCCGCCGTCGGCACGACCGACGCGGAGTTCGACCCGTACGGCATCGACGTCGCCATCAACGGCGTGCAGGTCTGCACCGCGGGGGAGCCGGACCAGCCGCGCGACCTCGTCGACCTGACCCCGCGCGCCGTGCACGTGCTCATCGACCTGCACGCGGGCGACGAGACGGCGGCCATCCTCACCAACGACCTGACCCACGACTACGTCCACGAGAACAGTGCATACTCCAGCTGAGATGACGACAGAGACCACCGGCGAGAACGACAGCGCGGAGGCCGCCGAGCGCGCCTCCGCAACGGCGAAGGCCGCCACCCTGATCGAGTCCCTGCCCTGGCTGAAGACCTTCCACGACCGCATCATCGTCGTGAAGTTCGGCGGCAACGCCATGGTGAGCGAGGACCTCCAGCGCACCTTCGCGGAGGACATCGTCTACCTGCGCTACGCCGGGCTGCGCCCGGTGGTGGTGCACGGCGGCGGCCCGCAGATCTCGGCGATGCTCGACCGGCTGGGCATCGAGAGCGAGTTCCGCGGCGGCTACCGGGTGACGACGCCGGAGGCCATGGACGTGGTGCGGATGGTGCTGACCGGCCAGATCAACCGTGACATCGTCGGCAACATCAACAAGCACGGCCCGCTCGCCGCCGGCCTTTCCGGCGAGGACGCGGGCCTGTTCCAGGGCCGCAAGCGCGGCACGGTCGTCGACGGGGCCGAGGTCGACCTCGGCCTGGTGGGCGACGTCATCGGTGTGAACCCGGAGGCCGTGCTGGCCCAGCTCGACGCCGGCCGCATCCCGGTGGTGTCCTCGATCGCACCGGACATCGACGACCCGGGCCAGACCCTCAACGTCAACGCCGACGCCGCGGCTTCCTCCCTCGCGGTGGCGCTCGGCGCCGCCAAGCTCGTCATCCTGACCGATGTCGCCGGGCTCTACAGCGACTGGCCCAACCGCGACTCGCTGCTGTCCAAGATCACGGCCCCCGAGCTGCGCGAGCTGCTGCCGTCGCTGGAGTCCGGGATGATCCCGAAGATGTCCGCCTGCCTCGACGCTGTCGACGGCGGCGTCCAGAAGGCGGCGATCATCGACGGGCGGGTGGCGCACTCGATCCTGCTCGAAGTCTTCACGCAGTCCGGAATCGGAACGGAGGTGGTGCCCGCATGAACGCACCTGTCCTGCACGGCACAGAGGCGAACACGCAGGGGCGCTGGAAACCGCGCTTCGGCGACGCCATGATGCGCACGCTCGCGACGCCCAAGGTCATGCTGGTCCGCGGCGAGGGCTGCCGGGTCTGGGACGTCGACGGCAACGAGTACCTCGACTTCCTCGCCGGCATCGCGGTCAACTCGCTGGGCCACGCGCATCCGGTGCTGGTGGAGGCCGTGAGCAGCCAGGTGGCGACGCTCGCGCACGTCTCCAACTACTTCTCCACCCCGCCGCAGCTGGAGCTCGCCGAGCGGCTGCGCGCGATCACGGGCGCGGGCGAGAGCGGCCGCATCCTGTTCGGCAACTCGGGGGCGGAGGCCAACGAGGCCGCGTTCAAGCTGGCGCGGCTCAACAGAGGCCCGCACGGCAAGCGCACGCGGGTGCTGGCCCTCCACAACGCGTTCCACGGCCGCACGATGGGCTCGCTCGCGCTCACCGGCAAGCCGCCGATGCGCGAGGCGTTCGAGCCGCTGCCCGGCGGGGTCGAGCACATCGACTCCACCATCCACGCGCTGGAGGCCGCGATCGACGACCGCGTCGCCGCGCTCTTCGTCGAGCCGATCAAGGGCGAGGCGGGCGTGCTCGACCTCCCGGAGGGCTTCCTCCAGCGCGCCCGCGAGCTCACCGAGCAGCACGGCGCGCTGCTGATCATCGACGAGATCCAGACCGGCATCGGCCGGACCGGACGCTGGTTCGCATACCAGCACGCGGGCATCGTGCCGGACGCGATCACGGTCGCCAAGGGCATCGCCGGCGGAGTGCCGATCGGGGCCCTGATCACTTTCGGCCGGGCCTCGGAGATCTTCACGCAGGGCCAGCACGGCTCGACCTTCGGCGGCAACCCGCTGGCGACCGCCGCGGGCAACGCGGTGATCGGCGAGATCGAGCGCGCCGACCTGGTCGGCAACGCCGCCCGCCGCGGCGAGGAGCTGCGCGGCATCCTGCGCTCCTACGACTCGCCGCTGATCCGCGACATCCGCGGCGCCGGCCTGCTGATCGGCGTCGGCCTCACCGACGGCGAGGCGCACCGGCTCTCCGACGCGGCGCTCGCGAACGGGCTCATCATCAACGCGCCGAACGAGTCCAGCATCCGGCTCGCGCCGCCGCTGATCGTCGGCGACGCCGAGCTCGCGGAGTTCCGCGAGCGGTTCGGCCGCGCGCTCGCCGCGGTGCACGCCGCCTGACCTCCGACGCAGACCTCCACGCAGACCAAGGACTCCCGATGACACGTCATTTCCTCCGCGACGACGACCTGAGCCCCGCCGAGCAGGCCGAGGTGCTCGACCTCGCCGCGCGACTGAAGGCCGACCGATTCTCCGCGAAGCCGCTCGCCGGCCCGCAGACGGTGGCCGTGATCTTCGACAAGACCTCCACGCGCACGCGCGTCTCGTTCGCCGTCGGCATCGCCGACCTCGGCGGCAGCCCGCTGATCATCCAGAGCGGTGAGAGCCAGCTCGGCGGCAAGGAGTCGCTCGCCGACACCGCGCGGGTCCTGGAGCGGATGGTCGCGGCGATCGTCTGGCGGACCTTCGGCCAGTCCGGCCTGGAGGAGATGGCGGAGGGGACCGCCGTCCCGGTGATCAACGCGCTGTCGGACGAGTTCCACCCCTGCCAGATCCTCGCCGACCTGCAGACCGTCCGCGAGCACAAGGGCCGCACCGCTGGGCTGACCCTCGCGTTCTTCGGCGACGGCGCGAGCAACATGTCGCACTCCTACCTGCTCGGCGGCGCCACCGCCGGGATGCACGTGCGGGTCGCCGCTCCGGCGGCCTACGCGCCCGACGCCGCCGTGCTGGCGGACGCCGCAGCAGTTGCCGAGCGCACCGGCGGCTCGGTCGCCGTGTTCACCGACCCGCGGGAGGCCGCGGCCGGTGCGGACGTCGTGATCACCGACACCTGGGTGTCGATGGGCAAGGAGGACGAGAAGGCCGAGCGCGTCGCCGTCTTCGGCGACTACACCGTGAACGCCGAGCTGATGGGCCTCGCGGCGGACGACGCGGTGTTCCTGCACTGCCTGCCCGCCTACCGCGGCCTGGAGGTGACGGCCGACGTGATCGACGGCCCGCAGTCGGTGATCTGGGACGAGGCCGAGAACCGCCT
The DNA here is from genome assembly GCF_057655165.1 of Leifsonia sp. Soil_N53. NCBI lineage: Bacteria > Bacillati > Actinomycetota > Actinomycetes > Micrococcales > Microbacteriaceae > Leifsonia > Leifsonia sp. Soil_N53. The sequence goes on along the minus strand of NZ_JBDGMM010000059.1, from coordinate 82,472 downwards.
GCACGCCCAGAAGGCGCTGCTGGCGTGGCTGCTCGCCAAGAACGAGCCGACCGCGAACGAGGAGAGGACGGCATGACCGAGGACACCACAGGCGGCGTCGGCAAGACCGACGAGGGCAAGCTCTGGGGCGCGCGCTTCGCCGGCGGTCCCTCCGCCGAGCTGGCCGCGCTGAGCAAGTCCACCCACTTCGACTGGGCGCTCGCGGCCTACGACATCGCGGGCTCCCGCGCGCACGCGAAAGCGCTCGCCGCGGCCGGGTACCTCACCGACGACGAGCTCGCGGGCATGATCGCGGCCCTCGACGACCTGGATTCCGACGTGGCCTCCGGCGCGTTCGTCGCCGCCGAGAGCGACGAAGACGTGCACGGCGCCCTCGAGCGCGGCCTGATCGAGCGGGCGGGAGCCGAGCTCGGCGGCAAGCTCCGCGCCGGCCGCAGCCGCAACGACCAGATCGCCACGCTGGTGCGACTCTACCTCCGCGACCACGCCGGCGTCATCGCGGAGCGGCTGATCGCGCTCATCGACGCGATCGCCGCGCAGGCCGACGCGCATCCCGCCGCGATCATGCCCGGCCGCACCCACCTGCAGCACGCCCAGCCCGTCCTGCTCGCCCACCACCTGCTCGCGCACTGCTGGCCGCTGGTGCGCGACCTGGAGCGGCTGGCCGACTGGGACCGGCGGGCGAACGTCTCCCCGTACGGGTCGGGCGCGCTCGCCGGCTCCACCCTCGGGCTCGACCCGCTGCTGGTCGCGCGGGAGCTCGGCTTCGCCGACAGCTCCGAGAACTCGATCGACGGCACGGCCGCACGCGACGTCGTGGCCGAGTTCGCCTTCGTCGCCGCACAGATCGGCGTGGACGTGTCGCGCTTCGCCGAGGAGATCATCCTCTGGAACACGCGCGAGTTCGGCTTCGTGACCCTGGACGACTCCTACTCCACCGGGTCGTCGATCATGCCGCAGAAGAAGAACCCGGACATCGCCGAGCTCGCGCGCGGCAAGGCCGGCCGGCTGATCGGCAACCTGACCGGGCTGCTGACCACGCTGAAGGGCCTCCCGCTGGCGTACAACCGCGACCTCCAGGAGGACAAGGAGCCGGTGTTCGACTCGGTGCAGACGCTGGAGGTCGTCCTCCCCGCCTTCGCCGGGATGGTCGCCACCCTGCGGTTCCACACCGACCGGATGGCCGAGCTCGCGCCGCAGGGCTTCTCGCTCGCGACCGATGTGGCCGAGTGGCTGGTCAAGCAGCGCGTCCCGTTCCGGAACGCGCACGAGATCACCGGCAGCCTGGTCAAGTTCGCCGAGGACGACGGGCTGGAGCTGAGCGACCTCACCGACGAGCAGCTCGCCGCGGTGTCGCCGCTGCTCACCCCCGAGGTGCGTTCGGTGCTGACCGTGGAGGGGTCGGTCGCCAGCCGCACCGGTGCAGGCGGGACCGCTCCCGAGCGTGTCGCCGACCAGCTCGCCGCGCTGACCGAGCGCGTCCGCGCGCTGACCCGGACCCTGCTCGCGACCCGACGGGACCTGGGCTGATGGCGCGGCAGCGGCCGGGATGGCTCATCCCGCTCATCGTCGTCGTGGCGGTCGCGGTCATCGTGGTCGGCCTGATCGTGGCCGTCGTCGCCGGCGGCCGGATCTTCTGAGCCGGTCGCGGTGACCCTCTACCGGCCCGGGCGCGACGTGTTCCTCGCGTCGGCGCTGGAGATCGCCCCGAGACTGCTCGGCGCGGTGCTCCGTCACGAGACGGAGGAGGGCGCTGTCGCGATCCGGATCAGCGAGGTAGAGGCCTACGTCGGCGACGGGGTCGACCCCGGCTCGCACTCCTTCCGCGGCCGCACCAAGCGCAACGCGGTGATGTACGGGCCGCCCGGGTACGTCTACACGTACTTCACGTACGGGATGCACGTGTGCGCGAACATCGTCTGCTCCCCGGAGGGGGAGTCCTCCGCGGTGCTGCTGCGGGCGGGGGAGGTCGTGGAGGGCGCCGAGCTGGCGGCGCATCGTCGCGCCGGACCGCTCGGCCGCGACATCCCTCCGCGCGACCTGGCGCGCGGACCGGCGCGGCTGGTAGTGGCCGCGGGCATCCTGCTGGCCGAGAACGGCTCCGACGTGTTCGCGCCCCCGTTCGACCTGCAGCTGCCGCGCGTCCAGCCGGCCTACGAGACGGGGCCGCGCACGGGTGTCTCCGGCGCCGGCGGCAGCGTGACCTTCCCGTGGCGCTACTGGCTGCCCGGCGACCCCTCGGTCAGCCCTTACAAGCGCCACCCCAAATCCCACGACTGACCCCGCGAGGGGCACGTTGTTGTCACTTTTCGCGCCCAAAAGTGACAACAACGTGCCCTTCGGCGTCCGGGAGGAGTCAGGCGACGGCGAAGCGGAAGAGGCCGGCGCAGACGCACGCCCAGATCAGGCTGACCAGGGTGCCGATGATGAACCGCTCGCGCGCCTCCGGGGCCTCCAGCTCGGTGAACCGGCCGACGCCCTTGATCGCGATCAGCACGCCGAGCGCCTCGGGGAACCCCGCCATGATCGAGCCCGTCGTCGCGAACCGCTCCAGGTAGCCGATGGTCGTGCCACCTCGAAGCACTTCGCGGGTCTCGTCGAGCCCGCTGACCCGGTCGTGCACGACGATGCCGCCGTGGACGCCCGGCACCGACGTGCTCCGGGTCGCCAGGGCCAGGGCGAGCTGCGCGGCCGGGCCGCCGCCGACGACGCTCAGCACGAGCGCGACGACGCCGATGAGGACCCGGAAGACCGGCGGGGCGTCGTGCTGGGGGATCGCGAGGAGCAGGAAGGCCAGCCCGAGCAGGCCGGTGGCGGTGTAGACGAGCGGTCGCCGCGGCGTGCGCAGCGTGGCGATCATGCAGCACACGGCGGCGATGGCGCTGATCAGGGCGAGCGCCCACAGCGCGAACGGGACGGCGGCCGCCAGGAGCTGCGGCACGGGAAGGGTCGTCATCCGTCCTCCGGTCGTTCGGCCGAGCGCTGGGCTGCGTCGGCGGTCCCCAACAGCCTAACCAGGGCGGGCTGCGCCGCGAGGTCGGCACGCAGGCCGGCCGCCCGGGCGCGGTCGCTGGCGGATTGCGGGGTGATGCCGAGTCTGGCCCCGGCCTCCGCCTGCGTCAGCCCCGCGGCGACGAGGTCGTAGAGCTCCCAGCCCGCCTCGCTCCTGCCCGCGCGCAGCGTGAGCAGGAGGCCGACGAGCGCCTCCACGTCCTCTGCCGGCTCCGGCGCGGCGACCGCCTCCGCGGCGAAGCGGAGCGGCGTGCGCTTGGCGCGGGTGACCGCGGCCCTGGCGGCGACGAACGCGTCGCCGCTGGCCTCCCGCGTCGCGTCGGGGAGGGGGGTGCGCACGTCGCCGATGCCCAGACCGACGCTCCAGGCGTGTCCGCGGGCGAGGGCGGTGACGATGTCGAGGGCGGTGGCGGGGTCGGCGGTGAGGGCCTGGAGCTCGTCGCCGGCATTCCTATCGGCGGGCAGCGCGAGGCGCTCGCCGTGGCGGTCGTTCAGCTCGGCGAGCGCGGGCGCGACGATGTCGGGCCGGCTGCGGCTGTCGACCTGGTCGGCGGTGACGACGAACATCGGGATCTCCTCACATCAGGGATTTGGACCTGATCCGGATCATATCAGGTCCTGAAGCCTGCTTCAATAACAATCAGGTCTGAAAGCCTGATCGCCGCCCGCGTGCGGAGGGCGTCCGCTGCTAATCTGCTGGAGTGTCAGAAACCGTCACCGCAGCAGACCGCAGCAGCGCGGAGCAGAGGCTCCGCGAGCAGACCAACGACCCGACCTTCGACGACGTCTGGGACGAGCTGAAGTGGCGCGGACTCGTCCACGTCTCGACGGACGAGGCCGCGCTCAAGGAGCTCCTGGCCGGTGACCCGATCACGTACTACTGCGGCTTCGACCCGACCGCGCCGAGCCTCCACCTCGGCAACCTGGTGCAGCTGCTGACCATGCGCCGCCTCCAGCTCGCCGGCCACCAGCCGCTGGGGCTCGTCGGCGGCTCGACCGGCCTCATCGGCGACCCGCGCCCGACCGCCGAGCGCACGCTGAACACCAAGGAGACCGTCTCGGAGTGGGTCGGCTACCTCCAGCAGCAGGTGACGCGCTTCCTGTCGTCGGAGGGCGACAACGCCGTCCGCCTGGTCAACAACCTCGACTGGACGGCGCCGCTGTCGGCGATCGACTTCCTGCGCGAGATCGGCAAGCACTTCCGCGTCGGCACGATGCTCAAGAAGGACGCCGTCGCCGCCCGCCTCAACTCGGACGAGGGCATCTCGTACACCGAGTTCAGCTACCAGATCCTGCAGGGCATGGACTTCCTGGAGCTCTACCGGCAGCACGGCTGCGTGCTCCAGACCGGCGGCAGCGACCAGTGGGGCAACCTGACCAGCGGTACGGACCTCATCCGCAAGGTGGAGGGCGCGCACGTCCACGCCATCGGCACCCCGCTCATCACCAACAGCGACGGCACCAAGTTCGGCAAGAGCGAGGGCAACGCGATCTGGCTGGACGCGGGCTTCACGAGCCCCTACGCGATCTACCAGTTCTGGCTCAACGCCGACGACGCCGACGTGATCGACCGCCTCAAGGTCTTCACGTTCCTCCACCGCGACGAGATCGAGCGCCTCGAGCGCGCGGTCGCCGAGGAGCCGTTCCGCCGCGAGGCCCAGCGCCGGCTGGCCTACGAGGTGACCGCGCTGATCCACGGCGTGGAGGCCACGGAGGCCGTCATCGCGGCGTCCGAGGCGCTGTTCGGCCAGGGCGACCTGGCCGGCCAGGACCGCGCCACCCTGGAGTCGGCGCTCCGCGAGCTCCCCAACACGACGACCGCGGCCTCCACCACGATCGCCCAGGCACTGGTCGACACCGAGCTCACCAAGAGCCTCGGCGAAGCCCGCCGCGCGGTCGCCCAGGGCGGCGTCTACGTCAACAACGCCAAGGTGGAGGACGCGGAGTCCACCGTCGGCGACCACCTGCTCCCGGGCGGCATGGTCGTGCTGCGACGGGGGAAGAAGACGCTCAGCGGGGTGTTCGTGGAGTAGCGAGCGCCATCCGCGCTGCCCGGCGGCGCCCGTTTGCCAGGTGATCTCCGACGTGATTCGTCGGCGACTCCGAACGTCCGGTCCGCCGCGCCCGTCCGGCGGACGCTGGCCACACGCCCGTGAGCCGCGGATAACGCTCGGTATTCTGCCCGACACATCCGAGCGGAGAAGTGCCTCCGTCGCCGACGAGTCAGGCCCGCATGAACACCCCTTCCGCACGAACCGGGCGATCCGCCCGCGCGCGCTTCCGGTTCTTCGCTGGTGTCGTCCTGAGCTATCTCGCGGTGCCGATCCTCAACGCGGTGTCGCCGCTGCTCGCCCTTCCTGCGATCACCGCGTCGTTCGGGAGCCCGGCGTGGGCGGCGATAGCCATCGGGCAGTCGCTCGGCGGGACGGCGGGTGTCATCGTCGAGCTCGGCTGGGGGCTCTCCGGGAGTCAGCGGGTCGCCCGGATGTCGCCGCGCAACCGCGCGCACGCCTTCGGCGTCTCGCTCGTCGCGAAGTCGATCGTGGGGGTGCCGGTGATCGGGGTGGCCGCAGCGCTGTCATGGACGCTCGCCCCAGCCGCGTTCCGGGGCGAGACGGCCGTCGTCGCCGTGGCCTCCGCCGTCGCCATGCTCTCGGCCGGCTGGATCTTCGTCGGAATCCTGCGACCGCGGCTGTTCCTCTACACCGAGGTCCTCCCGCGGGCGGCGCTCATCGCCGGATCGGCCGTCGCCATCCAGCTCGGAGCCGGGCTGTGGACGTACGCGGGCGCGCTCCTGCTCGCCGCAGTGTCGGCGCCGGTCGCCGGCGCGCTTGTGCTCCGGCTGCGCTGGCGCGACCTCGTGTCGCTGAGCCCGCGGCGGCTCATCACGGTGATCGGATACCAGCGCGCCGCGCTGAACTCGAGCGTCTTCTCCAGCGTCTACATCTCGCTCGGCACGACCGTCGCGACCCTGGGCTCGGCGAACGCCACGCTGCTGTTCGCCTCGGTGGACCGGCTTCAGCGGATGGTCCAGCAGGTGCTGCGCACTCAGAACTTCGTGTTCAAGGGGTGGGTCGGTCGCGAGGTGGATCCGGGGCGGCGTATCCGCCAGGCGGTGCGCGCGACCCGGATCAGCGTCGTGATCGGGGTGGTCTCCGGCGTCCTGTTCGCGATCGGAGCGCCGCTGGTCGCCGACGTGGTGTTCTCGGGCACCGTGGACATTCCGCCTCTCGCCGCCGTCCTCGCGGGAACCGGTATCGCGATCATCTGCGCGACCATGTCCACCGGGTTCGTGCTCCTGGTCGCCCTCGGCCGGGTCTCCGCCGTCGCGACGTCGGCCGCGGTCGGGGCGGTGGTCGGCCTTCCCGGGATCTTCTTCGGCGCGATGCTCTTCGCGGGCACGGGCGCGCTCGCAGGCCAGCTCCTCGCCGAGACCGCGGTGCTGATCGTCCAGCTCATCGCCGTGCGGCGGCGATTCCGGGAGCTGCGCGCGTCGGGACGCTGGCCGGTCGCGCCCGCGTCGTCGCCCGTCCCCGCCGCCCTCCCCGGCCCGGACGCCGATCCGGTGTAGCGTGTTCGCATGCCGGAGAACCCCGCCGGCGTCGCGTCGGACGACAGCGACGCCCTCGTCGCACGCCTCGAGGTGATCGAGAGTCAGCCGCTCGCCGAGCGCGCGGAGGCGTACGCGCACTTGCACGAGTCGCTGCAGGCCCGGCTGGAAGGCAGCGATCGGCGTGTCGGGAACTGAGCGGCTCGACGTCGCCCTGGTGTCCCGCGGTCTGGCCTCCTCGCGCACACGTGCGGCCTCGTTGATCGCCGACGGGCTGGTGACGGTGGATGGCCGGCCCGTGGTGCGCGCGTCGGCGAAGGTGGGCGAGGGGCAGCAGCTCGTCGTCGCCGGTGCCGACCAGTACGTGAGCCGTGGCGCGCACAAGCTGATCGCCGCGCTCGACGCGTTCGGCGTGCCGGTGGAGGGCCGGGTCGCGCTCGATGCCGGTGCCTCGACCGGAGGGTTCAGCCAGGTGCTGCTGGAGCGCGGCGCCCGGCTGGTGATCGCCGTCGACGTCGGGCACGGGCAGCTCGATCCCCGTCTCGCCGGGGCGGAGCGGTTGCGGTCGTTCGAGGGCGTGAACGTGCGCTCGCTCGACGCGGCGGCGTTCGCCGGGCTGGTGGGCGACGGCGTCGTTCCGCAGCTGGTCGTGGCCGATCTGTCGTTCATCTCGCTCACCCAGGTCCTCCCGGCGCTGCGCTCGGTCGCGGCCGACGACGCCGACTTCGTGCTGCTGATCAAACCGCAGTTCGAGGTGGGCAGGCAGGGCGTCCGCGAGGGGATCGTGACCGACCCGGGGCTGCGGCTGGACGCAGTGGAGCGCGTGCTCTGGGCGGCCCACGACGCGGGTCTCGGCACGGTGGGAGTGATCGCGTCGCCGATCGCGGGCACGCACGGCAACCACGAGTTCCTCGCCTGGTTCCGCGCCGGCGCGCCGGACCCGTCGGCGTCGCGCGAGGCTCTCCTCCGCCTCGCGCCATGAGTGAACGTTCTCCACAATCTCCGCGCCCCGGGCACATCCCGGCGCGAAAACAGACAGAATAGTGGGACGGCCCGGAACCGGGCGGCGAGGCAGAGGAGGCTTTCGTGGCGGCATCGGGTGACGCGCAGCGATACATCCTCGTCGTCGCGCACACCGGTCGTCAGGACTCTCTGGAGGCGGGCGTGCAGGTGTGCCGCCAGCTCATCGCCGCCGGTGTCGTTCCGGTGCTCAGCGAGGACGAGCGGCGCGACCTGCTCGCCGCGGAGCCCGATCTCGACGCGGTCGCCGTGCTCGGCGACGAGGTGCAGGCGAGCGACCTCGAGCTGGTTATCGTGCTCGGCGGCGACGGCACCATCCTGCGCGCGGCCGAGCTGGTGCGCGGCTGCACGGCGCCGCTGCTCGGCGTCAACCTCGGGCATGTCGGCTTCCTCGCCGAGAGCGAGCGCGACGACCTGGTGATCGCCGTCGCGCGCGGGCTCGCGAAGGACTACGAGGTGGAGGAGCGCATGACGCTCTCCGCCCGCGTCAAGGTCGGCAAGGAGGTCGTCTACGAGAGCTGGGCGCTCAACGAGGCGACGGTCGAGAAGGCCAGCAGGGAGCGGATGCTCGAGGTCGTCATCGAGGTCGACGGCCGGCCGATGTCGAGCTTCGGCTGCGACGGCGTCGTGATGTCCACGCCGACCGGATCGACCGCCTACTCGTTCTCGGCGGGCGGCCCTGTGGTCTGGCCCGGCGTCGCCGCACTGCTGCTCGTGCCGCTCAGCGCGCACGCGCTGTTCTCGCGGCCGCTGGTGGTCGACGGCGACTCGTCGCTCGCGATCGAGCTGCTCGACCGCGCGGGCGGGGAGGGCATCCTCTGGTGCGACGGGCGGCGGCAGTTCGACCTGCCGCGCGGCTCGCGCGTCGTCGTGCGCCGGTCGCCCATCCCGGTGCGCCTCGCGCGCCTGCACCCGGGGCCGTTCACCGACCGGCTCGTCCACAAGTTCGACCTTCCCGTGACGGGATGGCGGGGGCCGGCCGGCCGTGACTGACCTCCGCACGAATCGAAGCCGCGGCGGCATCGATGAGATCTCCATCCGCGACCTGGGCGTCATCGCCGAGGCCGCGCTGCCGCTCGGGCCCGGCTTCACCGCCATCACCGGCGAGACGGGCGCGGGCAAGACGATGGTGGTGTCCGCGCTCGGCCTCCTGCTGGGCGAGCGCGCCGACGCCGGCTCCGTCCGGCTGGGCAGCGCGCAGGCCTGGGTCGAGGGCCGCTGGCGCGTCGAGCAGCCGGGCGAGGTCGTGGCGCGCGTCCGCGACGCCGGCGGAGACGTCGACCCGATCGACGACGGCGCGGCGGAGCTCGTGCTGAGCCGTTCCGTGTCGGCAGAGGGCCGGTCGCGCGCGGTCGTCGGCGGGCGCAGCGCCCCGGTGAGCGTGCTGACCGAGCTCGGCGAGCAGCTCGTGGTCGTCCACGGCCAGTCCGACCAGCTCCGGCTGCGGTCGGCCGTCGCGCAGCGCGAAGCACTCGACCGGTTCGCCGGCCCCGACCTCGCGAGCGCGCTCGACGCCTACAGCCAGGTCTTCCACCGCTGGCGCGACAACGCCTCCGAGCTGGCCGAGCTCCTCGCCGACCGCGACCGGCGCGCCAGGGAGGCCGACGACCTCCGCCTGGCGATGGCCGAGATCGAGGCCGTGGCGCCGCAGCCGGGGGAGGACGACGAGCTCGCCGAGCGGGCCGAGCGGCTGACCAACCTCGAGGACCTCCGTCTCGCCGCGTCCGGCGCCCGCGAGCTGCTCTCCGCCGAGGAGTCGGAGGAGCCCGATGTCGTCGGCCTCCTGGAGGCCGCCCGCCGGCAGGTCGAGCGGGTCGCACCGCACGACGCCGAGCTGGCGCCGACAGTGGAGGCCGTGGCCAACCTCAGCTACCTGGCCTCCGACATCGCCGCGCAGCTCTCCAGCTACCTCGCCACGCTCGACACCGACGGCTCCCGCGAGCTGGAGGCCCTGCAGGAGCGCAGGGCCGAGCTCTCGTCGCTCGTCCGCAAGTACGGGCCGACCCTGGACGACGTGATCACGACCCTGGAGACCGGGAGCCTGCGGCTGCTCGAGCTCGACGGCGACGCCGACCGCATCCAGGAGCTGACCGACGAGGTGGAGGCCGACCGCGCGCTCGTCGTCGAGCTCGCCGCCGGTCTGAGCGAACGCCGCCGGGTGGCCGCCGAGCGCCTCGCCGCCGCGGTCTCCGACGAGCTGTCCGCCCTCGCCATGCCCGATGCCCGCGTGGTCGTGGACGTCTCTCAGCGCGACGAGGACGACCCGCAGAGCTACACCGCCAGCGGTCGCGACCAGGTCGCGATCCTGCTGCGCCCGCACCCGGGATCCGAGCCCCGGCCACTCGGCAAGGGCGCGTCCGGCGGCGAGCTCTCGCGCGTCATGCTCGCGATCGAGGTCGTCATCGCCGGGACCGACCCGGTGCCGACCTTCATCTTCGACGAGGTGGACGCCGGCGTCGGCGGAGCCTCGGCCATCGAGATCGGCCGCCGGCTCGCGCGCCTCGCCGAGAGCGCGCAGGTGATCGTGGTGACGCACCTCGCCCAGGTGGCGGCGTTCGCCACCAATCACCTCACCGTCGTCAAGGGCAGCGACGGAGCCGTCACGTCCTCCAGCGTGCGCCGGCTCGACGGAGACGAGCGGATCGCGGAGATGGCGCGGCTGCTCTCCGGCCTCCCCGACTCCGAGAGCGGGCTCGCCCACGCGCGCGAGCTCGTCGACATGGCGGCGGACACGCGCGGGACTCCCCGCAGCAGGTGATAAGCTGCAAGCCCGTGGTGGATTATTCAGACGCGGCGCAGACCAACAGCAAAAACGGCACTACCAAACACATCTTCGTGACAGGTGGTGTCGTTTCTTCGTTGGGGAAGGGCCTTACAGCGGCCTCCCTCGGCAACCTCCTGACGGCACGCGGACTCCGCGTCGTCATGCAGAAGCTCGACCCCTATCTCAACGTGGATCCGGGGACGATGAACCCGTTCCAGCACGGCGAGGTCTTCGTGACCGACGACGGCGCGGAGACCGACCTCGACATCGGCCACTACGAGCGGTTCCTCGACATCAACCTCTCCCAGTCGGCGAACGTCACCACCGGGCAGATCTACTCGAACGTGATCGCCAAGGAGCGCCGCGGCGAGTACCTGGGCGACACGGTCCAGGTCATCCCGCACATCACCGACGAGATCAAGCGCCGGATGCGCCTCCAGGCCCAGCCGGGCCCGGACGGCGAGCCCGCGCCCGACGTCATCATCACCGAGATCGGCGGCACGGTCGGCGACATCGAGTCGCAGCCGTTCATCGAGTCGGCGCGTCAGGTGCGCCACGAGCTCGGCCGCAAGAACTGTTTCTTCGTGCACGTCTCGCTCGTGCCGTACATGAACGCCTCCGGCGAGCAGAAGACCAAGCCGACGCAGCACTCCGTCGCGGCGCTGCGCTCCATCGGCATCCAGCCGGACGCACTCGTGCTGCGCAGCGACCGGCCGGTCTCCGAGTCGAACAAGCGCAAGATCGCGCTGATGTGCGACGTGGACGAGCAGGCCGTCGTGAACGCGGTGGACGTCCCGAGCATCTACGACATCCCCACCATGCTGCACGAGCAGGGCCTGGACGCCTACATCATCGACCAGCTCGGCCTCGACAAGGCCGCCGACGTCGACTGGAACGGCTGGGCACGCCTCCTGGAGGCGGTACACGACCCCAAGCACGAGGTCACGATCGGCCTGGTCGGCAAGTACATCGACCTGCCCGACGCCTACCTGTCGGTCACCGAGGCTCTGCGCGCGGGCGGCTTCGCCCACCGCACCAAGGTGAAGCTCAAGTGGATCCCGTCCGACGACTGCCAGACGCCGGAGGGTGCGGCCGCGCAGCTCGGCGACGTGGACGCCATCTGCGTTCCGGGCGGCTTCGGCGTCCGCGGCATCGAGGGCAAGGTGGGCGCGCTGAAGTTCGCCCGCGAGAACGGCATCCCGGCCCTCGGCCTGTGCCTGGGCCTGCAGTGCATGGTCATCGAGTACGCGCGCAACGAGGCCGGGCTGGCCGGCGCGTCGTCGTCGGAGTTCGACCCGGAGACCGAGTTCCCCGTGATCGCCACCATGGCCGAGCAGGTCGAGATCATCGCGGGCGGCGACCTGGGCGGGACCATGCGCCTGGGCCTCTACCCGGCGGTACTCGCCGAGGGCTCGCTCGCGGCCGACCTCTACGGCGCCGCGGAGGCCAGCGAGCGTCACCGGCACCGCTACGAGGTCAACAACAACTACCGCGAGCAGATCGCCGACGCGGGCCTCTGGTTCTCCGGCACCTCGCCGGACGGGCACCTGGTCGAGTACGTGGAGCTGCCGCGCGACGTGCACCCGTTCTACATCGGCACTCAGGCGCACCCGGAGTTGCGGTCGCGCCCGAACCACGCGCACCCGCTGTTCGCCGGGCTCGTCGGCGCCGCGCTCGACCGGCAGAAGGCCAGCCTCCTGTTCGAGGTCGCACCGGATGACGAGGTCAGCGCGGTCGAAGTCGGCGCGGGCGCCTGATGACGGCGGAGACCGGCACGCTGCGCGATGAGCCGTTCCGTCCCGAGATCGTCGCGTCGGAGGTCGCCTTCGACGGAAAGATCTGGGATGTCCGGCGCGACACCTTCCGCTACAACGGCGAGGACATCACGCGCGAGTACGTCGACCACACGGGCGCCGTCGCGGTGCTCGCCCTGGACGACGAGGGGCGGGTGCTGCTCATCCAGCAGTACCGGCATCCGGTGAGGCACCGCGACTGGGAGATCCCGGCCGGCCTGCTCGACATCCTCGGCGAGGATCCGCTGACCGCGGCGCAGCGCGAGCTGGCCGAGGAGGCCGACCTGGAGGCCGGGCAGTGGAACGTGCTGACCGACATCTTCACGAGCCCCGGCGGCAACGACGAGGCCATCCGCATCTACCTGGCGCGCGACGTCCGGCCGACCGGTTCGGCGTTCGCGCGCGAGGCCGAGGAGGCCGACATCCGGGTCGCGTGGGTGCCGTTGGAGGAGGCGGTCGACGCAGTGCTGGAGCGGCGGATGCACAACGCGCCGCTGAGCGTCGCAGTGCTCGCCGCGCTGGTGGCCCGTGAGAAGGGCTGGGCGAGCCTCGGCGCGGCCGACGCGGCCTGGCCGAGCCACCCGAAGCTCGCGGCCGGCGGCGAGCCCGAACTGAGCGAGCAGAGCGCGGCGGGATGACCGTCGAGGCGGACGCGGACGCCTTCCTGCGGCACGTCGCCATCGAGCGCGGCCTCTCGGCGAACACCGTCGCCGCCTACCGGCGCGACCTCACGGTCTACATCGGCTGGCTGGCGGGCCAGGATGTCGGAGACGTCCGCCAGGTGGCCCCCGCCACCGTCTCGACCTACCTCGCCCACCTCGGTTCGCGCGAGGAGGCGCCGCTGACGGCGACCTCTCTCGCCCGGATGCTGTCCACGGTCCGCGGATTCCACCGGTTCCTCCTGGAGGAGGGCCGCGTGGAGTTCGACGCCGCCCGCGACGTGCGCCCGCCGAAGCTGCCGAGCACCCTCCCGAAGGCCATCACCATCGACCAGGTGACGGCTCTGCTCGCCGCCACCGACGGCGACGAGCTCGACCACCTGCGCGACAAGGCGCTGCTCGAGCTGATGTACGCGACCGGCGCCCGGGTCAGCGAGGCGGTCGGCCTCAACGTGGACGACGTGATCGACACCGACGTCGTGCGGCTCACCGGCAAGGGCGCCAAGCAGCGGATCGTCCCGCTCGGCAGCTTCGCCCAGGCCGCGGTGGCCGCCTACCTGGTGCGGGCGCGGCCGGTGCTGTCGGCGCGGGGGAGGGCGACGCCCGCGCTGTTCCTCGGGATGCGCGGCGCCCGGCTGTCACGGCAGAACGTCTGGCTGATCATCCGCGCCGCCGCCGAGCGCGCCCAGCTCGGCGTCGAGATCTCGCCGCACACCCTCCGCCACTCGTTCGCGACCCACCTGCTCGCCGGCGGCGCCGACGTGCGTGTGGTGCAGGAGCTGCTCGGCCACTCCTCGGTGGCGACGACGCAGATCTACACGCTCGTCACGGCGGACGCGCTGCGCGACGTGTACGCGACGGCTCACCCGCGGGCGCGGTGACGGCCGCGCGGCGCCTTCCGGTACAGCCAGACCAGCACCGTGCCGCCCTCGCCCCGGCCGCCGTCGAGGCTGACGCGTGACGCCGTGAAGCCGAGCTTCTCCAGAATCCCGAAGGACGGCGCGTTCCAGCGTTCGACGATCGCCCAGAGCACCGGGAAGCCGGCGTCGAACGCGGCGTCGGCGACCGCGGCGGCGGCCTCCGTGGCGTAGCCGTTGCCGACGTGCCTGCGCAGCAGCTCGTAGGCGAGCTCCGGCTGCGCGGGGCTCGTGCGCCCGGTCACCAGGCCGCAGTAGCCGATCGCCTCGCCGGAGTCGGCGAGCTCGACGGTGTAGACGCCGAAGCCGGCCTCCCCGGCGGCGCGGCGTTGCGCGTCGAGCCGGTCGCGCTCCTCCGCGAGCGACGGCGCCTGCTGCTTCGGGTCCTCCGCGATCAGCGCGAGACTCCATTCGGCGTCGCGTCCGTCGCGGAGGCGCAAGTGCAGGCGCTCGGTGCTGAGCTCGGCTGGCATCGTCGGCATCCGCACAGCGTACGCCGCCGTGGGGACCCGCCGCCGCCGCGGCCCGCGGAGACCGGAGCACGCGGATAGGATGGACCCCGTGAACAGGCCGTGAACGGCCGACGAGCGAAAGGGACGGGGATCAGCCAGGTGACGCGCAACGACGAGGTCAGGACGGAGCTCCCCGGCATGGACGCCGCATCCATCGCCGCGCCGCTCGGACCCACCGGACGCCCGCTGCGTACGTTCCCCATGCCCGTCGAGCTCGTCCAGCACGGGCCGGCCAAGGTCGTGGCGCTGTGCAACCAGAAGGGCGGGGTCGGCAAGACCACGACCTCCATCAACCTGGGCGCGACGCTGGCCGAGTACGGCCGCAAGGTACTGGCGATCGACTTCGACCCGCAGGGCGCGCTCTCGGCGGGGCTCGGCGCGCAGACCCACGACGTGACGACCATCTACGACCTGCTGCTCAACCGCAACGCGGACGTGCGGGAGGCCATCCAGTCCACCGGCGTCGCAGGGCTGGACATCATCCCCGCGAACATCGACCTCTCGGCCGCCGAGGTGCACCTGGTCAACGAGGTGGCGCGCGAGCAGATCCTCGCCGGCGTGCTGCGCAAGGTGTCGGCCGACTACGACGTCATCCTGATCGACTGCCAGCCGTCGCTCGGCATCCTCACCGTCAACGCGCTGACCGCGAGCCACGGCGTGCTCATCCCGCTGGAGTGCGAGTACTTCGCCCTCCGCGGCGTCGCCCTGCTCATCGAGACCATCGACAAGGTGCGCGAGCGGCTCAACCCGGCGATCGAGCTCGACGGCATCCTCGCCACGATGTACGACTCCCGCACGCTGCACTCGCGCGAGGTGCTGGAGCGCGTCGTCGACGCGTTCGGCGACCGGGTGCTCGAGACGGTGATCTCGCGCACGGTGAAGTTCCCGGACGCCTCGGTCGCGGCGACGCCGATCACGCAGTTCGCGCCCGAGCACCAGGCGGCGGAGGCCTACCGCCAGCTCGCGAGGGAACTGATCTTCCGTGGCGCCGTCGCCTGAGGCGCCGCTCGAACAGGACACCGCCGGCCAGGGCGGCTTCCGCGTAGCGGTCGGACAGTTCGAGGGGCCGTTCGACCTGCTGCTGTCGCTGATCTCCAAGCACGAGCTGGACATCACCGAGATCTCGCTGAGCCGCGTCACCGACGAGTTCATCGCCTACCTGCGCCGGCTCGACGCCGACGAGAGCCTGGACGAGGCGAGCGAGTTCCTGCTCGTGGCGGCGACCCTCCTGGACCTCAAGATCGCCGGGCTCCTGCCGCAGGGCGAGCTGGTCGACGCCGAGGACGTGGCGCTGCTGGAGGCGCGCGACCTGCTGTTCGCCCGCCTGCTGCAGTACCGGGCGTTCAAGGAGGCGTCGACGTGGTTCGCGTCCCGGCTCGACGCCGAGGGCTCCCGGCACGCGCGCACGGTGCGGCTGGAGGACAAGTACCGCCAGCGCACGCCCGAGCTGGTGTGGACGCTGACGGCGGAGGACTTCGCTGCGCTCGCGACGCTGGCGATGACGCCGCGCGAGATCCCCGTCGTGGGGCTCGACCACCTGCATGCGCCGCTGGTCAGCATCCGCGAGCAGGCCGCCGTGGTGGTCGGGATGCTGCGGGCGGGCGAGCCGCTGTCGTTCCGGCAGCTCGTGGCCGGGGCGGAGCAGAAAGGCGTCGTGATCGCACGGTTCCTCGCCGTGCTCGAGCTCTACCGGCACGCGGCGATCGCGTTCGAGCAGCTCGAGCCGCTGGGCGAGCTGACGCTGCGCTGGACGGCGGAGCACTGGTCGGAGGAGAACCTGTCGAACCTGGGAGCGGATTATGACGGTTGACGGAACCGAGCTGGAGACGGAGCCGGCCGCGGTCGACGACGCCCAGATCGAGCGCGCGCTGGAGGCCATCCTCATGGTCGCTGACGAGCCGATGAGCCTGGTCACGCTCGCCACCGCGGTGGGCGCGCCGGTGAAGCGCGTCCGCGCGGCGATCGACGCGCTGGTGTCCGATTTCGACGGCTCGGCCGGGCCCGCTGGCACGCCCGGCGTGCGCCGCGGCTTCGAGCTGCGGGAGGTCGGCGGCGGCTGGCGCGTCTACGTGCGGCCGGAGTTCGACGCCGTCGTGTCGGGCTACGTCCTCCAGCAGAACCCCACCCGGCTGTCGCAGGCGGCGTTGGAGACGCTCGCGGTGATCGCCTACAAGCAGCCGATCAGCCGCGGGGCGATCGCCTCCATCCGCGCCGTCAACGTGGACTCGGTGGTGCGGACGCTGGCCGGCCGCGGCCTGATCACCGAGCTCTTCACCGACAGCGAGACCGGTGCGATCAACTACGGCACCACCGACCTGCTGCTCACCCAGCTCGGCATCAACTCGATCGACGAGCTGCCCAAGATCTCCCCGCTGCTGGCGGACGGCGCCGACGGGTTCGACGATGTCCGGTGACGTGGGCGGCGCGGCCGCGGAGGGCGAACGCCTGCAGAAGGTCATGGCCGCCGCGGGCGTGGCCTCCCGGCGGGTGTCGGAGGACATGATCGTCGCCGGCCGCGTCAGCGTGAACGGCCAGGTGGTCACCGAGCTCGGCCGCCGCGTCGACCCCGCGACCGACCGCGTGGCCGTCGACGGCACCGCGGTGCAGCTCGACACCTCCCGTCGCTACGTGATGCTCAACAAGCCGGTCGGCGTGGTGTCCTCGATGCGCGACGAGCAGGGCCGGCCCGACCTCTCTGGCTTCACGGCGGGCTACCCGGAGCGGCTGTTCAACGTCGGCCGGCTGGACGCCGAGACCTCCGGCCTGCTGATCCTGACGAACGACGGCGAGCTCGCCCACGTGCTCGCGCATCCCAGCTTCGGCGTGACCAAGACCTACATCGCCCGCGTGCGCGGCACGGTCTCCCCGCAGACGATCGCCCGCCTCACCAAGGGCGTCGAACTGGAGGACGGCCCGATCGCCGCCGACAAGGCACGGCTGCTGCAGTCGCGGTCGGGCGGGGGCGACAGCCTCGTGGAGGTGACGCTGCACTCCGGCCGCAACCGGATCGTCCGCCGGATGATGGCGGAGGTCGGCCACCCGGTGATCGAGCTGGTGCGCCGCCAGTTCGGGCCGCTGCACCTCGGCACGCTGAAGGTCGGCGCGATGCGCGATCTGACCAAGGAGGAGCTGGGGGCGCTCCTGACCATCTCGCGGCAGTAGCCCCGTTTCCGCCCCGACTAAGGTTGATCCGTGACTGAATCCGCCTCCCGTCTCGCCGGACCCGTCCGCGTGGTCGGTGCGGGGCTGCTCGGGGCGTCCGTCGGGCTGGGGCTGCGCGCCCGCGGCGTTGACGTGCTGCTCGCCGACGCCTCGCCCGCCCATCTGCGTCTCGCCGCCGACTACGGCGCGGGGCGGCCGGACGACGGGGGAGTCGAGCCCGCGCTGATCGTGGTCGCGGTGCCGCCGGACCTGGTCTCGCGCGTCGTCGCGGAGGAGTTGGCCGCGCATCCCGCCGCTGTCGTCACTGATGTCGCCAGCGTCAAGGGGCAGCCGCTCGCCGAGCTCGTCGCGGCCGGGGTCGACCTGGCCCGGTACGTCGGGTCGCATCCTCTCGCCGGGCGCGAGCGCGGGGGTCCCAGTGCCGCTCGCGCCGACCTGTTCATCGGGCGGCCGTGGGTGGTCGCCGCCCGGCCCGAGAACGCGCGCGCGTCCGTCAACCTGGTGGAGGCGCTCATCCTCGACCTCGGCGCCACGCCGGTCGAGATGGCCGCGGCCGACCACGACGCCGCCGTCGCATTGGTCTCGCACACCCCGCAGATCGTCTCGTCGCTGATGGCGAAGCGGCTCGCGGCCTCCACCGATGCCGCCCTCGGGCTGGCCGGCCAGGGGGTGCGCGACGTGACGCGCATCGCCGGCAGCGAGCCGGAGCTGTGGGTGCAGATCCTCGGCGCCAACGCGCCCGCCATCGTGGCGATCCTGCGCGCCTACCGCGACGACCTGGACCGGGTGCTCGCCGCGCTGAGCGACGTCGACGCCGCCGGCTCCCGCCGCACCATCGCCGAGGAGATCGCCGGCGGCAACCTCGGCGTCGCGCGCCTGCCGGGCAAGCACGGCCAGGACAAGCGGTTCTCCAGCCTCGTCGTCATGGTGGACGACCGGCCGGGCGAGCTCGCGCGTCTGCTGGCCGAGCTGGGCGAGCTGGACGTCAACCTGGAGGACCTGCGCCTGGAGCACTCGCCGGGCGCCGCGTTCGGGCTGGCGGAGATCGCCGTGCTCCCCGAGGTGTGGCAGCGCACCGTGACCGACCTGACCGACCGCGGCTGGAGGATCGCCGGATGACCGACACCAACCCCATCGTCGTCGCCGTCGACGGGCCCGCAGGAAGCGGCAAGTCGTCGGTCTCCAAGGCGGCCGCGCGCGCGCTCGGCTGGTCGTACCTCGACACCGGCGCCGCCTACCGGGCGCTGAGCTGGTTCCTGGTGCAGCGCCGGCTCGACCTGACCGACGCGGACGCCGTCATCGACGCCCTGCCGGACTTCGACTACCGGATCGGCACCGACCCCGACACGTACCACGTCTTCGTCGGCGACCACGATGTCACGACCGCCATCCGCGAGCCGCAGGTCACCGCCGCGGTCAGCGCGATCGCGAAGGTCCCCGAGGTGCGCGAGTTCCTCACCGGCCTGTTCCGCTCGATCATCGCGCACGGCGACAAGCGCGGCATCGTCGTGGAGGGCCGCGACATCACGACGGTGGTCTGCCCCGATGCGCCGGTGCGGATCCTGCTCACCGCCGACGAAGAGGTTAGAATTGCCAGGCGCTCCGCTGAGCTGGCCGACCATTCCGCCTCCCACGTCGGTGAGGCCCTCCGCAGGCGCGACGCGGCCGACTCCCGGGTCGTGGACTTCATGAACGCCGCAGACGGCGTGACCACCGTCGACTCCACCGACCTCGACTTCGACCAGACCGTCGACGCGGTCATCGCGGTCGTACAGAAAGAGACCCATGTCTGACATCGAGAACGAGCCCACCGGCGCCGACGACCTGGCCGAGCGCCTGGCCGGCCTGGACGAGAACCTCGCGGTGCAGCGCGCCGCCGCCCTCCGCACCGGCCTGGAGGAGTACGAGCTCGACGACACCGACCTCGACCTCCTCGGCGCCGTCACCGAGGACCCGGACGCGATCACCTATCTCCCCGCTCTGCCGGTGCTGGCCATCGTCGGCCGCCCGAACGTGGGCAAGTCGGCGCTCGTCAACCGCATCCTGGGCCGCCGCGAGGCAGTGGTGGAGGACACCCCCGGCGTCACGCGCGACCGCGTCTCGTACCACGCCGAGTGGAACGGCCGCCGGTTCACGGTCGTCGACACCGGCGGCTGGGAGCCCGACGCCCGCGGCATCGACGCGTCCGTGGCCGCGCAGGCCGAGGTCGCGATCGACCTCGCCGACGCGGTGCTGTTCGTCGTGGACGCCACCGTCGGCGCGACCGCCACCGACGAGCACGTCGTCCGGCTGCTGCGCAAGACGAAGAAGCCGGTGTTCCTCGCCGCCAACAAGGTGGACGACGCCCGCCAGGAGCCCTACGCGACCGAGCTGTGGTCGCTCGGGCTCGGCGAGCCGTGGCCGGTCTCGGCGCTGCACGGCCGCGGCGTCGCCGACCTGCTGGACGAGATCCTCAAGGCACTGCCGGAGGTGTCCAACGTCGCGAAGCGGGAGGTCGGCGGGCCGCGTCGTGTCGCGATCGTCGGCCGCCCGAACGTCGGAAAGTCCTCCCTGCTGAACAGGGCGGCGGGGGAGGAGCGCGTGGTCGTCAACGAGCTCGCCGGCACCACCCGCGACCCGGTGGACGAGCAGGTCGAGCTGGGCGGCAAGGTCTGGCGCTTCGTCGACACCGCCGGCATCCGCCGCCGGGTGCACCTGGCGCAGGGCGCCGACTTCTACGCGTCGTTGCGCACCTCCACCGCACTGGAGAAGGCGGAGGTCGCGGTCGTGGTGCTCGATGTGTCCGAGCCGATCAGCGAGCAGGACGTCCGCATCATCGACCTGGTGCTGGAGTCGGGCCGCGCGCTCGTGCTGGCGTTCAACAAGTGGGACCTCCTGGACGACGAGCGCCGCCGCTACCTGGAGCGGGAGATCGAGCAGGACCTCGCCCATGTGTCGTGGGCGCCGCGCGTGAACATCTCCGCCCGTACCGGCCGCCACCTGGAGAAGCTGGTCCCCGCGCTGGAGCTGGCCCTCGAGTCGTGGGACACCCGCATCCCGACCGGCAAGTTCAACGCGTTCCTCGCCGAGCTCACCGCGGCGCACCCGCACCCGGTCCGCGGCGGCAAGCAGCCGCGCATCCTGTTCGGCACGCAGGCGACCAGCCGGCCCCCGACATTCGTGGCGTTCACCACCGGATTCCTCGACCCGGGCTACCGTCGGTACATCATCCGCCGGCTCCGCGAGGTCTACGGTTTCGAGGGCAGCCCGATCGTCCTCAACATGCGCGTGCGCGAGAAGCGCAAGCGCTGACCTCCCCGGCGCGTCAAGCAGGCGCGCCGGTGCGGGCGGGTGGACAGGTCGGTTCAGATCACCCCCAGTGAGGGGGTGACCCGGTTGGGGGTATTTGTACCCCGGTCTGTCCTCACTAATGTGGACCATTGAGAGCTACCCGACCGCGTTACCCGAAGACGCGGGCTCTCGTCATCGAGGACGCATACCCGACCATGAGTTCTACAAGTACATACACGCCTGCCCGGAAACGCCAATTCGGCGCCGAACGCCGCACCGAACCACTGCCCACGGTCCACCCGAAGCCATCGGACCGGAAGGTCACCTGGAGCCGCGTCGCCATCGTCGCGACCATCGTCTTCTGGGCGATCTACGTCGTCACGACGATCATCCGCCAGTTCCTCGTGCTCGGCACGCAGGACTTCCGGTTCACGATGGAGGCCATCGGCTACACCGTCGTCGTCACCTTCCTCACCTTCTCCGCACTGATGTACCTGGTCGCCCGGCAGGGCGCGCTGCAGCGGTTCCAGAAGCACGTGCGCGTCCCGCGCGCCGAGCTCGACCGGCACTTCGCGCAGAACCAGCCGTCCATCACGGTGCTCGTGCCCTCCTACGCGGAGGAGCCCGAGGTGGTGCGGATGACGCTGCTCTCGGCCGCGCTGCAGGAGTTCCCCTCCATGCGCGTCGTGCTGCTCGTCGACGACAACCCGAACCCGACCGACCCGGCCGTCGCCGAACGGCTGAACGCCACCCGCGCCCTCGCCGACAGCATCACCGGTCAGCTCGCGGAGCCGCGGTTCCGGTTCACCGACGCCCTGCTGCGGCACGAGCTGGGCGACGAGCGCACGCACGTCACCGACGAGGCCGCGCTCGAGCTGGCCGACCACTACCGCTGGGCTGCCGAGTGGCTGTACGCCCAGGCCGACGCGCACGGCATCGACGACCACGTGGACGTCTTCTTCGCCGACCAGGTGCTCCGTGCGCTCGGCGACGAGCTGGCTCTGACCGCGGAGGCCGTGGCGGCCGCCGTGAGCGAGGGCGCTGCCCTCTCGTCCGAGCGTGTGGCCCAGCTCTACCGCCGGCTGGCGTGGACCTTCGACGCCGAGCTGATGATCTTCGAGCGCAAGAAGTGGGCGTCCCTCTCCCACGAGGCCAACAAGGCGATGAACCTCAACGCCTACATCGGCCTGATGGGCGGCACCTACCGCGTCGAGGAGACGCCGGACGGCCCGATCCTCAACCCGGTGCCCGCCGGCTCCCGCCGGCCCGGCGACATCGAGATCCCGGACAGCGACTTCCTGCTGACCCTGGATGCCGACTCCATCCTGCTGCGCGAGTACTGCCTGCGGCTGACCTACTTCCTGCAGCAGCCGGACAACGCCCGCGTCGCCGTGACGCAGACCCCGTACTCGTCGTTCCGCGGCGCCGGCACTCGCATCGAGCGCCTCGCCGGCGCGACGACCGACATCCAGCACATCCTCCACCAGGGCAAGAGCTTTTACGGAGCGACCTTCTGGGTGGGCGCGAACGCGGTGATCCGCAAGCGCGCGCTGGAGGACATCGTCGAGACCGAGTGGGTCGGCGGCTTCGAGGTGCGCCGGTACATCCAGGACCGCACCGTCATCGAGGACACCGAGTCGAGCATCGACCTCGGCACCCACGGCTGGACGCTCGTGAACTACCCGGAGCGGCTCAGCTACTCGGCGACCCCGCCGGACTTCGGCTCGCTGATCGTGCAGCGCCGCCGCTGGGCGAACGGCGGCCTCCTCATCCTCCCGAAGCTGTGGAAGCAGGTCCGCGAGCGCAAGCGCAGGGGCGAGAGCGTCTCGCGCATCGAGCTGCTGCTGCGGGTCAACTACATGGCCTCCATCTGCTGGGCGAGCTTCGGCCTGGTGTTCCTGCTGGCGTACCCGTACGACGGCCGCCTGCTGAGCCCGATGGTGCTGCTGGCCGCGCTGCCGTACTTCATCAGCCAGGCGAGCGACCTCCGCTACGCCGGCTACAAGGCCACGGACATCTTCCGGATCTACGGCTTCAACCTGATCCTGCTGCCGGTGAACCTGGCGGGCGTGCTCAAGTCGATCCAGCAGTCGCTCACCGGCAAGAAGATCCCGTTCGCCCGGACGCCGAAGGTCAAGAACCGCACCGCGTCGCCGCTGCTGTACGTGATCGCGCCGCTCGCGATCATCGGGTTCTCGCTGTTCACGCTGTGGCGGGACTGGAACGCGCACAACTGGGGCAACGCCGCGTTCGCGGCCTTCAACGCCAGCCTGGCGATCTGGGCGCTCGTCGCCTACATCGGCATCGGCAACACGATCGTGGACATCTGGCTCGGCCTGACCAAGCCGCTGTACGTCGAGAAGAAGCGCAAGCGTTCAGCCCCCGAGGCCGCGCCGGCGACCGAGTCGATCGACTGGCGGTCGGTGCTGTACCACGGCCACGCCGGTGGCGAGCTGCCGCACTTCGAGCGCACCGCGGTGCGGGGCGACGCCCCGGTCGTCGACGCTCCGGCGGTCGACGGTGAGAGGCAGGCCGCCTGATGTCCCGGAAGGACAAGAAGGCCGCGGCCGCTCAGGACGCCGCTGCTGCTGCCGACCGTCTCCAGGCTCCCGAGTCGGGCTCTGGCCGCCGCCTCTCGCCGTGGCGCGTGATCGGCGCCGGTCTCGTCGCGGTGATCGTCGTCTCGGCCGGCGTGGTCGGCTTCCAGTGGTGGAGCGCCCGCGCCTCGGTGGACCTGAAGCCGTGGTTCGCCTCCTACGTGGACGTGACCGCGACCCCGAAGTACGCGTTCGAGAGCCTCGGCTCGACCTCCACCAAGGACGCCGTGCTGTCGTTCATCGTCTCGGACCCGGCCAAGGCCTGCACGCCCTCCTGGGGCGGCGCGTACACGATGGACGAGGCGCGCGGCGCGCTCGACCTGGACCGCCGGATCGCCCGGCTGCAGCAGCAGGGCGGCACCGTCGCGGTGTCGTTCGGCGGCCAGGCGAACGAGGAGCTCGCGGTCGGCTGCACCGACCCGGCCGAGCTGAAGAACGCCTACGCGTCGGTCGTCGACCGCTACAAGGTCGGCACCATCGACCTCGACCTGGAGGGCGACGGGCTGGTGAACACGGACGCCGCCGCGCGCCGGGCCACCGCCATCCACGACCTCCAGCAGGAGCGCAGGGCCGCGGGCAAGGGCCTCGCCGTCTGGCTGACCCTCCCGGTGTCGCCGACCGGCCTGACCGTCGACGGGACCAACGCGGTCGACGCCATGCTGAAGGCGAAGGTCGACGTCGCCGGCGTCAACCTGATGACCATGGACTACGGCAACGCCAAGGACGCGTCGAAGTCGATGGCCGCGACCTCCGAGGCGGCGCTCACCGCCGCTCAGCGTCAGCTCGGCGTGCTGTACAACCGGGCCGGCATCCACCAGTCCGACCCGAGCCTGTGGGCGAAGATCGGCGCGACCCCGATGATCGGCCAGAACGACGACCGGGGCCAGGTGTTCGGCCTCGCCGACGCGAAGACCCTGAACGCGTGGGCCGTGTCGACGGGCATCGGC
This sequence comes from Leifsonia sp. Soil_N53, assembly GCF_057655165.1. NCBI lineage: Bacteria > Bacillati > Actinomycetota > Actinomycetes > Micrococcales > Microbacteriaceae > Leifsonia > Leifsonia sp. Soil_N53. Next base: position 58,269 of record NZ_JBDGMM010000059.1, on the reverse strand, counting down.
CGCATGTCGATGTGGTCGGCGAACCGCGACAAGACCTGCGGCTCCAACTACGTGGACACCACGGTCGTCTCGGACGCGTGCAGCGGCGTGAACCAGGGCAAGCAGACCTTCGCCGGCATCCTGTCGAAGGGCTTCGACGGCCGCATCGCGCTGGGGGAGGGCGCCGTGACCACGGCCGAGCCGACCTCCGCCGCTGCCGCGGACGACCCCGCCCACTCGCCCTACCCGATCTGGACCGCGAGCAACTCGTACCTGAAGGGCACCAAGGTCACCTGGCACCACAACGTGTACCAGGCGAAGTGGTGGACCAAGGGCGACGTTCCGGACAACCCCGTGCTGAACGCGTGGGAGACGCCGTGGGACCTCGTCGGCCCTGTGCTGCCGGGCGAGACCCCGATCCCGCAGCCGACCCTCCCGCCCGGGACCTACCCGGACTGGAGCGGCGAGACCGCCTACGACAAGGGCGCCCGCATCCTCTTCGACGGCGTGCCGTTCGAGGCCAAATGGTGGACCAAGGGCGACAGCCCGGAGGCCGCCAGTGCGAACCCCGACTCGTCCCCCTGGGCCCCGCTCACCCAGGACGAGATCGACACGATCCTGGGCGGTGATACCACCCAGAAGTGACTCGGTGGCGGGATGCTGCAGCGAGCGCATCCCGCCGCCGACCCACCTGGACGCACCGCTGCGGGGCGGGAGGTCCGGGCGTCGCGTCGCGCCTCCCTCGTCGGGAGGAAGGCTCTGCGGCGCCGTGTCGGCGGGGCCCACGGTGCCTGTCGGGTTGGTCACGACCGGCCCCGCCGACACGCTAAGATAGACGAGTTGTCTTGCTTGGCGCTCTCACGGCCTGGGCGGGACGGCAACGGGCTGTGGCGCAGCTTGGTAGCGCACTTGACTGGGGGTCAAGGGGTCGCAGGTTCAAATCCTGTCAGCCCGACGTTCTGAAAAAGCCGGAGGGGCACGACGGTCGCAAAGCGACCCCGTGCCCCTCCGGCCTTTTCAGAACTCGCTGCCGACTAATGGGGTCCCCGCCCGCGAGGGGCCCCGGGCGCCAGGCCTCGCTCTGCGAGGACTGGCGTTTGGGGTAGCGGGTGGGGCGCAGCCTGGTGACGGGCGTGGAGAACGGTTATCAGCGCCTACGGCGTCATGCCCTCGCGAACCCGGGCCCCCACGGCCCACAGCAGGTTGTAAAGGTTCCAGGGGGCGACGTCGTACGTGTCCCACCGCTGACCGACGTGCGCAGTCCACTCGGGAACGCGGCAGCAGATGCGGTGACCGAGTATGCGAAAGAGCGCGTCGCAGAGCAGGCGCCGGGGTCTCGACGGCGCGGAGTACGGGCCGCCGTCGTAGATGAGGCGGAGCAGAACATGGCTGAGCGCAGACTTCATAGGGACTCCCTAATCGGTGTCGCCGGCCGCCGAATGCGGCTAGCGTTGCTGCTCGCTCATTGCGCCAGCTTAGCCCCGGGTGTGCAAGGTGCTCATGGCCGCTCACGCCGTCGGGCCGTGAACGCCCGAACCGGGAGCGGAAAGCCACTCACCGCTGGGGATACCGGCCGGCTGACGGGTCTGAGTTGAAGTAGTCACGCCGGGTATGTGTGGGCTGTGAAACGCGGTTCATTCAGTGCCGGCTAGGACGGGCGTTGCTGGGTTCGGCGCCCGTCGTCTTCCCGATATGGCCTAAGCGAATCCCGGAGCGTAGACCTAGTAGATCAGGGGAGGCACACGATGAAGATAAGGGATCGGGAGCGGATGCTGGAAGCGGTGAAGCGGGCGCAGTTCGAAGCAAGTACCAACTACGTGGGCGCGGGGCGAGTGCTCGCTCGTTCGAACGCGTGCACCGGGATGGAACTCGTCTCCGTCCTGGACGAGGAGGACAAGCCCGCGAAGCTCGTCGGTCGGAAAGATGGCTTGCGGGCCGCCCTCTCCGTCATCCGTTCCAAAGAGTTCTTAGAGCAGCCGACGTCGAGGTTCCATAGGGAGCACGGATGGACGTACTCCCTTTCAATGGGCGACCCGCGCTGGGACTTCTGGGTGGGCGACGACGCGGATAGCTTCTTTTACGGCCTGGTCGAACCAGTGAGGTACGCAACGAACTACCTCGTGGAGGCGATGGTTCCCGAATGGACCGCGGAACGGACCCCCGTCCTGTGGGCGCTCGATTTCGGCGATCTCACGTCGGACACCGTCTTCTTCGCGATGAACGACCGAGGCTACGCGTACATGGCTCTCGGGCCCGCTGAACCGGTTGCGAAGAAAGGTTGGGAGCCGCGGCTTAGTGATTTCACCGTCGAGCTGGATCGGACCAGAAAGGCTTTGACCGAGGCGATCGCGGCGGTGGCTCCGGCTCTGGACGCCACGGCTCTGGCGGGCGCGTCCTGGCAGTACTTCACTGAGGCGCACGGCCTCCGAGATGACGGGACCGATCTTCGGTGGGACGCACTCCGAGATGGGGTTACGGGCAGTCGCTCAACGTCTGCTTGATCGAGTCTGCGTCCTGCCGGCTGATGCTGAGCCCGTAGCTGCTGAGGACGAAAACGTACCGGGTAACGTAATCGCAGCCGTAGCCGGCGTTGCCCAGCAGCGGTCGGCATCGCACAAATGGCCAAGGCAGCGGGGTAGGCCACGCTCGTAGCAACGGGTTGGAGGAAAATCTCCTGGGGGTCAGAGGAAACACGGTGACTGAACGCCTCTGGCAGTCGGGGGTTGTCAGGTTTCGTAAACAGCCCACGTTCTGAAAGAGCCGGAGGGGCACGACGGTCGCAAGCGACCACGTGCCCCTCCGGCTTTTTCAGAACTCGCTGCCGATCTCAAATTCCTAAGCTTTCATGCAAAGATTGCACAACGAGCAAGGAGCGAGGATGCAATTCGAGAGCCCACACGAGAACGAAGCCTGGCCTGACGACATGTCCATCCGGGTCTCGGACGGTTCGAACCTGCTCGAGCTGCTGTGGCTGCGCCATCACGCCGTGGCTAATGCCGAACCTTCCTTGCCCGCGGCGGCGTTGCCTGGCGATCCCGTCGAGTCTCCCGACGATCGACTCGTCGGTCTGTGGGAGAAGTCATGGAAGGACGCTCTCGAGCACTCGCGCCGGCTCCAGGAAACCGATCCTCTCGCGATCCCTGACCGCGCCGATCTCTGGACTCCGCCCGACATCGCGTCCTTCGCGGCCGAACTCGGGCTGGATGCGAGCGACGGCGCTGCTTCCTGGCGACGAACGCTCACGTTCCACGATGCGGAGCGAGCCGCGGTGGCGAGACTCCGCGGCGCCTGGGAACGCGGGCTGCGAGTCGTTCTTGAGGTGCCGCTCGGCGGGCCCTTTGCGCGCGAGCTGTCCACGGCGGCCCTCCTTATCTCGAGCGTCACTCGACGGGATGTCGCCGGTTATTCGGAGGCTCTGGATTCATTCGGGCGGCGATGACGGGATTGCGTCGTTCTCATCCCCGGAGGCATCAAGATCGCGGCGTGCGCAACCCAAGCCACTCTTCACGATAGCTAGCCGGTAGCCCGGGCGAGATGGGGCATCACCTATGCGCGTGGTTGCTCGCCGGTCGCTAGAACGCGGTGTCCCAGACGAACCGGTGATCCAGGTTGTCTTGGCCGAAGATTCCCATTCGTAGGCCGGGCTCCCCGCGACGGGCGACCAGTTCGGCAGGGAACTCGACAATTGCTTTCCGGGTCAATTCGTCAATGGAGCTGTTCATTTCGGGCAACACCTCGAAGGGGCGCTCCAACACGAGCAGGGCCTCGCCGCTGGCCAGCAGGAGGCCTGCAATCGGCCGTACTCCTTTCAACTCAAACAGGGTGTCCGTCTCGAAGAACAGGAGTTCGATTGCCGTCGCCATGCCGTCGGGAGGTGCCGGGAGCCACTCCACTCGCTGCGGTCGCCGTAGCGTCGAGTCGTCCAATGCGGTCACGTCCTCGGCGCGAACACGAATGGAAGGGCCTCGCACCGGTGTTTCGTCAGGACGTTGCCACCGGTCGATGAGCCTATCCTTGCGACCTTCATCGGTCAGTTCCGCGTTCTCCGGGTCTTCCCAGAACTCATCGGTGTACGCGTAGCGCCACACCCCGGACTCATGCAGCGAGAACTTCTGCACGCGGCTCATGTTTTGAGCGAAGACATATACACAACTGGCGTTCCGTCCAGCAAGGATGGACCAGATGCTCGACCGCTTTCCCGGTTCACCGACGGCAACCCGAACCTTTCCACCCACCTCGGTGATCGGGATGCGCTGCTTCTCCCCGTCTTCGCCGACCTGCAGTTCCCACCAGTTCTCGTCGCTCACAAGCGAAGCCTGGCATGCGTGCTTCCCGAAGGGCACTCATCGACGGACTCCGAATGCGCCTAGACCCTCACCCCACCGCCCGCCGCACCACCTCGGCGATGCGCTCCCACGCCTCCTCTGTCGGCTCGATGAGCGCGTACGACGTCGCCCACAGCCCGCTCTCGTCGTCGAGCGCGGCGCGGGAGCTCACCCCGAAGGTCGAGTAGCGTTCCTTGTCCTGTTGGCCGCTGCGGAAGAACACCACGACCTTGCCGTCCCTGGCGTATCCGGGCTGGCCGTAGAACAGTTTCGGCGCGAGGTCGGGTGCGGTTTCCGCGACGATCGCGTGGAGGCGTTCCGCCAGCTCGCGGTCGCCGGCGGGCATCCCGGCGATCGTCGCGAGAACCTCCGCAGCCTCTGCGGCGGCCTTGTCTGCCGACTTCGCGCGCTTGGCCTCCGCCTTCAGTTCGGCGGCGCGCCGCTTGATCGCGGTTCGCTCTTCGGCGGTGAAGGTGCCGGCGTCGTCCGTGTTCGTCATTGGTTCGTCCCCCTGTGTGCAGGTCCTGGCAATGGCATCCACGGTAACGGACGCGCACGCCGGCGGGGAGCTCAGTCGGAGGCCAGTCCCGGCGCGAGAGTGGAACGTCCCTGGCCGCGGCGGCGCGTGATGCGCTGTGAACGGCGTACACGACGAAACGGGAAGCGAGAGATGCATGACTGTCGACGACCACCATGCACCGCATCACGAGACCCCGCAGCTGGGAAACCCCGACCTCCCACTCGAGGGCATCGAGAACACGGCCGGAGACCCGGCGAGCACGACGATGACCGGGCCGCAGAATCCGGCGCTCGCCGCGCAGTTCCCGAGCGCGGTCGGGGCGCCGCCGACGACATCAGGACCCAAGGCGTTCTTCTGGTCGTCGTTCAACGAGAGACGGGGATGCCGGCCGCGACGGCGACCTCCCGGTACGCGGCGGCGAGGTCCGCGAGGCTCGAGTGGGCGTTCAGCCCACTCGGGTTCGGGACGACCCACACCTGCGACGACCCCCAGTCGCCCGGCTGCCGCCCCACCGTCGCCCGCGGCTCACCGAATGCCACCCGGTAGGCGGTCACCCCGAGCATCGCGACGACGTTCGGCCGCAGGGGCTCGACGCGGCGTCGGAGGGCGGCGCCACCCTCCCGGAGTTGCTCGGGGGTGAGTTCGTCCGCGCGAGCGGTGGCGCCGGGGACGATGCAGGTGATGCCGATGCCGAGCTTCTCCAGCTGGGCGACATCCTCCGGGCGGAAACCGCCGGATGCGTCGATGACGTGGTCGGTGATCCCGGCGAGGTGCAGCGCCTTGTAGAACCGGTTGCCGCGCCGTGCGAAATGCGCCTGCACCGCCACGGTGAGCAGTCCGGGGTTGATGCCGACGACGAGGAGCCGCGTCGGCGACGGGATGAGGTCGGGGAGGGTGCGTCCGGTGAACGTCAGCAGCTCCGCACGCGTGAAGGTCACGCCTCCTCCTTGAGCGCGCCTGCCTCGCGTGGCCGGTCGCGCGGCTCCGAATCTACTCCTGGAACACCCCCAGCATCCGCTCCCGGTTGTCGCCGAGGGCCCGCTCGCAGCCCGACACGCAGTGCACATCCTGCGGTGCCGTGCGGAAGCCGGCCTGGCCCGGGTTGCCGAGCATCTTCACCGTGCCGTCCATGCGCTTTCCGCAGACGGGGCAGTCCGCCGTCCGCAGTTCGATCCTGATCGCCATGCACCCACGGTATGCCCCCCGTTCGCGGTACACGCGCGGCCACGCGGGCAGGCCGCAGAACGGCGGGACGGCCGCGCGGACCTTGCCGTAGACAGGGCGGTCTGCGACACTGGCGGCGCCTGGCGAGAGGAGCCATCATGTCGAATCCAGGGCAGCCGACGGTGCAGGAGGGGGACACCGGCGAGGCCGTTCGGCGCGCTCAGCGCGCGGTGCGGCGCACGCCGAACCTCGGGATCACCGTGGACGGCATCTTCGGGCCGGCGACGCGCGCGGCGATCGTGGACTTCCAGAGCGGCGCGGGGCTGACGCCGGACGGGATCGTCGGACCGCTCACCTGGGCGGCCCTGCCCGACGGCGGGCCGATGCCGGTGCTGAGCGAGGGGTCCACCGGTGCCGTGGTCTCCAGCCTGCAGACCATCCTGACCAACGGCGCCGACCAGTGGGGAGGCGTCGGGCCGGGCGGCGTCGACGGGATCTTCGGGCCGCACACCCGTGCCTCGGTGGAGGCCTTCCAGGGCTGGGGCGGGGTCGCGGTGGACGGTGTGGTCGGCGACCAGACCTGGAGCGTTTCGCTCCACGCGGCCAGCGCGACGCTGGAGACAGCGGTCGGGTTGCAGTACGTGACCTCCTGACCGGAAACCCGCCGGAGTCGGAGCCTCCGGCGGGTTCGGGCCCTTAGTCGTTCGCCTCGGAGACCTCATCGTCGAGCGAGTCCTCGTCGACGGCGAGCTCCTTGCGGGTGACGCCCGTGGCGTGGGTCAGCAGCCCCGCGACCTCGTCGGCCTCGGCGGGGTCGACGACCACGACGATCCCCGAGCTGCCCGCGTGCAGGGTCTCGGTGATCTCCTTGAGGTCTTCTGCCGACGCCTTGTTCTTGATGTGCCCGGCCAGCGCGCCGATCCCGGCCCCGGCGCCGCCGCCGACCAGGAGGGCGCCGCCGAGCGCCACCGCGGGGAACAGCGCGACGACGAGGCCGCCCGCGAGGCCGATCGCGAGGCCCTTCCTGCCGCCGTGGTGCTTGTTCCCGTCGTCCCGCTTCGGGATGGTGACGTTGCCTTCCTTGTCGCGGTTGACCACCGCCGCGTCGAAAGCCGCGTGCTTGCCGGCGTCCTTGTAGTGCGCGTGCAGCGCGTCGAAATCCGCGACCGCCTCGTCCTCGCTCGCGTACTGCGCCGCGATCGCCATGTACGGCTTGTCAGCCATGTCCACTCCCGTCGGGTGTCATCCTCCGCCGCGGGACCGCGGCGTCACGCGCACGGTAGCGCCGGGCGACGTCGCTGCAACAGTCCTCGGTTTCGGCCGGCAGTGATCGGCGCGGATGACGGGTCCGACGCGCTCAGGCCTCGCCCTGCTCGACCTCCGCGATCGCGACCCGCAGCTCGCGCGCGACATCCTCGAGAGTGCGCCCCGATCCCACCGCGACACCGGCGATGTAGGCCGTGAGCGGCGCCGCCGGACGGGTCACCCCGTGCGCGGCGTCCCTGGCGAGATCGAGCAGCGCCGACACGTCGCCGGGTTCGAGGGTCACGCCCAGCCGTCGCGCCGCGGCGCCGGCCCATGCGTCGAGTTCCTGGGGTTCCATCAAGGTCGCTCCTTCAGTCGTTCGAGGTCGTGCGGTTCGTCGATGTCCGCGACGGCGTCGCGGTGCGCGGGGACGATCGGGAGGCCGAGGTGCTCGATGAGCGCCCGAGCCGGGAGGCCGCCGGCGCCGCCGCTCGCGTCGAGCTCGGCGAGCCGGGAGCGGAGCGCCGCGAGCGGGACGCGCGCGAGCAGCCACTGGGCGTTGCCGCCCTCGTCGGCGAGCACGCCCGCAACCATCCCGTGCAGCGCCGCGACGGCGTCGGCCGGACGGGCGAGGTCGGCGGAGACGATGAGCGTCTCGTCCAGCTCGCCCGGCAGCGCAGCCACGCCGGCCGCGATCGCCGCGCAGGGCCCGCCCCACCGCGGATACTCGGACACGGTGACGACACCGCGCGGCACCGTCTCGGTGGCCGCCGACACCAGGACGACCGTCGCGCATGCGCCGACGGCCTCCATCGTGCGCTCCAGCAGCGTGCGCCCGGCGACCTCGGCCAGCAGCTTGTCGCTGCCGAAACGGGTCGAGCGGCCGCCGGCGATGACGATCGCGGCGGGCGCTGGGGGAGTGAGGGCCACGAGGTTCAGCCTGCCACGGGACGGCTGGCGGAGCGAGTCGTGGCAGATGGCAGGGTGGATGCATGGACCGCGAGATAAGAGGCGCCGACTTCGACACGAGGGGGATCGTCGTCGATCCGGTCACCCAGGTGGAGCTGCCGATTCCGGCATTCAGCGATCCGGCGTCGACGGTTCTCCGCGAGTCGATGCGCCGGTTCGGCGATCTGCGCGTGGTCCGGTTCTTTCCCGATCACGGCCACCGCTGGCCGCTCTGGGACGCGTCGGTCGGCTACACGGCCGGTCCCGAGGATTTCGGCTTGAGCCCCGACCTCACCCAAACCCTTCGTCAGTGGTACGACGAGTGGGAAGCCGCGGTCGGGCCGGCAGAGCCGTGGAAGGATCCGGTCGCCGAGCGTGAGTGGGAGGAACGCGGCGATGTGCTCGCAGTGCGGCTGGCCGCGGAGGTCTGGGACTTCGCGATCGTCTACGTCGCGCATCGCGCGTAGGCGACGATCGCGGCGGGCGGCGGGGGAGTGAGGGCCACGAGGTTCAGCCTGCCACGGTCGGGGAGGCGGGGCGAGCGGTTCGGAGGTCGAGTGTTTCCCTACTGTTCGGTATGGTTCTCGACATGTTCTATGGACTCACCGGATGGCACGTGATGATCGTGCTCTCGTTCTGGATCGTGCCGTTCGTGCTGTGGGTGGTCGCGCTGGTCCAGATCGCGAAGTCGAAGGCCGCGGCCGGGCCGGTGGTCGCGTGGGTGGTGATCGTGACGCTGATCCCGATCGTCGGTGCGATCCTGTGGTTCGCCATCGGCCGGCGGTCGTTGCGCGAGGGCGGATCGGCCGGCGGGGTGACAGGCTAGCTGCGAGGGTGCCCCGTGAGGAGTCGCGACGGTCTACGCCGGGCGTCGCGACCTGAACGAGAGCTGACAGACCCTTCCCTCGCGGCAGCTCAACGATATATCGTTGACTATCGTTACCGACTCACCCGATTCTTCATCAGGAGGCGCATCATGAGCGGAACATTCACCGGCGGCGGCGGCTGGGGCAACATGAATCCCGATGGCCTGTTCCAGGCTTTCGACCAGTTGCGGTCGCAGTTCGAGAAGAAGGTCAACACGCGCATGGGGCGCGGGGACGTCCGGTCCGCCGTGCTCGCGCTGCTCACCGAGAAGCCCATGCACGGATACCAGATCATCCGGGAGATCGAGGAGCGCACCGGCGGGAGCTGGAAGCCGTCCGCCGGCTCCGTCTACCCGACCCTGCAGCTGCTCGCGGACGAGGGGCTCATCACGGCAGAGGAGTCCAACGGGCGCAAGACCTACGCGCTCACGGAGGAGGGCAAGGCAGCGGCCGAGGAGGCCGGGCCCGCGCCGTGGGAGCCCGACGAGCAGAAGGAGAGCGCCGGAGCAGGCGGAGGCTGGGGGCCTGGCAACTGGACGGGCGGTCACAACCCGTTCGACGGCGAGCTCCCGAAGGCCGGGGTGGCGCTCGCGCAGGCCGCGGCCCAGGTGCGGCGCTCCGGCACGCCCGAGCAGATCACGGAGGCCGTCGCGGTGCTCGACGAGGCGCGGCGCAAGCTGTACTCGATCCTCGCCCAGGACGCCCAGGACTGAGCGGGTGGCGGCGCCCGAAGCGGCCGGCTCCGGCACGACGACACGAAGGAACACGACGGCGGTGACGGGCTCGGGGGACACCCGGGCCCGGTACCGCCGCATCCTGCGGTTCGCCGCGCGCAACCTCATCCACATCTGGTGGTACGACCTCTTCCTGCCGCGCATCGGGCTCGCCCGCCTCAGTGAACGCGGACGCACCAAGCGGCTCACCGGGTTCGCGCGACGGTTCCACGACCTCGCGGTGGAGCTCGGCGGGCTGATGATCAAGGTCGGCCAGTTCTTGTCCTCCCGGCTCGACATCCTGCCGCCCGAGATCACCAAGGAGCTCGAAGGGCTGCAGGACGAGGTGCCCGCGGTCCCGTTCGACCAGATCAAACGCCTCGCCGAAGCCGAACTCGGGATGCCGTTGGAGCGCGTCTTCGAGGCCATCGACCCGGTGCCGGTCGCGGCGGCCTCCCTCGGCCAGGCGCACCGGGCGCGGCTCGCCGAGCAGGACAGGGACGACACCGGTCTCGACACGGTCGTGGTCAAAGTGCAGCGGCCCGGAATCGACGCGATCGTCGACGTCGACCTGGCGGCGCTGCGTCGGGTGGGCGGCTGGCTGAAGCGGGTACGCGTGGTGTCCGAGCGCGTGGACATGCCGGCGCTGGTGGAGGAGTTCGCGGCCACCAGCCTGGAGGAGATCGACTACCTCCACGAGGCCAGGAGCGCCGCACGGTTCGCCGAGGAGTTCACGCACGACCCGCGCGTCGCGGTTCCGGAGGTCGTCTGGGAGCGGACCACCCGGCGCGTGCTCACGCTCGAAGACGTCACGGCGATCAAGATCACCGACACGCTCGCCCTGCGCGCGGCGGGCATCGACCCGGCCCACGTGGCGCCGGTGTTCGCGTCGGTGATGTTCGACCAGCTCTTCACCAACGGGTTCTTCCACGCCGACCCGCACCCGGGCAACATCTTCGTCACGCCCGATCCCACGCTCGCCGCCGACGGGATGGACGCGACCACGGCCCATCCGTGGAAGCTGACGTTCATCGACTTCGGGATGATGGGGGAGGTCCCGGACAGCACCCGGCGCGGCCTCCGCAAGCTCCTCATCGCCGCAGCGGGCCGCGACGGCAAGGGGCTCGTCGACGCGATGCGCGAGGTGGGGGTGCTGCTGCCGACCTCCGACACGAGCGAGCTCGAACGCGCGATGACGCAGCTCTTCGCCCGCTTCGGCGGGATGGGGTTCGCCCAGCTGCGGGAGGTCGACCAGCGGGAGTTCCGCGACTTCGCCATCCAGTTCGGAGACGTGATCCGGTCGCTGCCGTTCCAGCTGCCCGAGCACTTCCTCCTGATCGTCCGGGCGATGTCGCTGACGTCCGGGGTGAGCAGCGCACTCGACCCGGAGTTCAACCTGTGGGACTCGATCGAGCCATACGCGACGCAACTGCTGCGCGACGAGAGCGGCAACCTGGTGCAGGACGCCCTCAAGGAGGCCGTGTCGATCGCGGGCGTGGCGGTGCGGCTGCCGAAACGCCTCGACGCGGTCGTCTCCCGGATCGAGGAGGGCAACCTCTCGGTCAAGACGCCCGCGCTCGACCAGCGGATCGGGCGGCTCGAACGCGTCACCCGGCGGCTCATCGCGGCGGTGCTGTTCAGCGGGTTCCTGGTCGCGGGCGCGGTCCTGCTGCCGACCGTGCCGGCGTTCGGGATCGTGCTGATGAGCGTCTCGGCGCTCCCGCTGATCTACGTGGTCGTCGGGGGCCGCCGGCGGTAGCCCTCTCGCGTCAGGCCCCGGCCACCCAGTGCCGGGTCACGGCCTGCACGTGGGCGCCGTCGAGGTCGGCGAGTTTGACGCCCGCGAAGCGGCGAGCCGCCTCCGAGGTCTGAACGCGCGCGGGAGGCTCGGCCGCCGTCAGCGTCTCCACGATCACCGCCGCCACCCCCTCCGGCGTCTGCGCCGCGGCAGGGTCGAACGCGGCGGCAGTCCGGGCGAGGTAGGCGCTCAGCGCGCCCTCGTACGGCGTGCCCGCGACAGCCGGCGGCTCCTGCGCCCGCACGCTCGCGACGAACTCCGTCGTCACGGCTCCGGGCTCGACGACGCTTACGCCGACGCCGACCGTCGCGGCGACCGGGGTCAGCGACTCCATGAAGCCCTCGACGGCGAACTTCGCAGCGCAGTACGCCTCGTTGAACGGCTGGCCCACCACACCGCCGACGCTGGAGACCGTGACGACACGGCCGCCGCTCTCCCGCAGCAGCGGCAGGGCGGCCTTGGTGACGGCGACGACGCCGAAGAAGTTGACCTCCATCACGGCGCGCACGTCGTCGACGGACTCCAGCTCCACCGTCCCGAGATGCCCGGAGCCCGCGTTGTTGAGGAGGGCGTCGAGGCGCCCGTAAGTCGACCGGATGTGGTCGAGGCAGGCCGCGATCGAGGCCGGCGAGGTCACATCCAGCGGCTGGAGGTCGAGCGTGACGCCGGCAGCGTCGGCCTCGGCCTGCAGTGCAGACGCCTTGCCGAGGTCGCGCATGGTCGCCACGACGGTGAGCCCGTGGCGTGCGGCGGCGACGGCGGTCGCGAGGCCGATACCGGAGGACGTTCCGGTGACGAGGAGGATGGATTCGGTCACGGTGTCATCCTGCCACCGCGCCCGGCTTCCTCAGTGCTCCGGCAGCGTCACTCGTTCCCCGTCCCGCGTGAATCCGCGCGTCGCGTCGTCGTAGGTCGTGTGCGACCGCTTCGGGGAGGAGTCCGCGGGCGGCGGCACGTCCGCGTGCTCGAGTGCCCGCAGGACGAGCGTCTCGACGAGGTGCGACGCTGTGGTGTGTCGATGCAGTGCGATCCGCACGAGCGCGGCGTACTCCGGCTCGTTCAAGTGGAGCTTGAGTGGGATCCCCCCTGGCGTGGTGCCGGGGCCGAGGGCGGTGGGGCCTGTGGCGTTGGCTTCGCTCATGACCGGATTGTGCATCCTGCGGGACCGGTTTGGCTATTCCCGGTATTTTGTCCCCCGGGCGACGCCGATCGACGTATTGCCGAGTCGGCGGCGGCGGGTGCATCATGCCGCCACGGGGGAGCCGGGAGGCCGTCCCCCGGGGTGCCGCAGCCCCGGCCGGGTCCGCGGCGGCGACGAGAGGGGTGCCGGAAATGACCGAGGCTCGAGCGACGACCGGTTGGGTCGGATGGGCGTACTTCGCGTCGATCATGCTGTTCATCGGAGCAGCGATCGACATCTTCTACGGGATCATGGCGATCATCGGGCCGAACACGGCGTACTTCGTCGGTTCCACCGCGGTCGCCTCGTTCAACGTAGCGCTGTGGGGCTGGTGGTCGCTGATCATCGGCGTCCTGCTGCTGCTCGCCGGCCTGTTCCTGCTGCGCGGCGCGATGTGGGCGCGGGTGTTCGCCGTGGTCATCGCAGCGCTGAACGCGGTCACGCAGCTCATGTCGCTGCCCGCGCAGCCGTGGTGGTCGATCGTGATGGTGACCGTCGACATCCTGGTCATCTACGCGGTGACGGTCCACGGACGGGAGCTGAAGAACTAGCGACGCGCGATAACGCGAAGACAGCCGGGGCCGGGTCATGGGCGACGCGCAGGCCACTTTCGTGGCGGTGTTCCTGTACCCCGGGGAGTCGGTCGACAGCTTCAGCAAGCGTCTCCCGATCGTGGGCGCCGGGCCGCCGGCCGTGATCCGGGCGGCCGCGGCGTTCGAAGGGGCGGCCGCCGTCGATGTCTTCCGGCTGGTGGACGCCAGCGCGTGGCCGGAGGCGGCGGCCTACCTCTACGAAGGGACCGAGCCGGGGACCGTGGCGGACGGGGACGGCGTCAGGCAGGTGTCGACGCCCGACGACTGAGCGGAGGACAGTGCGGGGCTACCGCGTGTACTCGTAGACGACCGCCGACCAGTGGTTGTCGAGCTCGTCCCAGGCCGAGTCGTCCATGTACGCCAGCTTGAACTGGAGGTTGAGCACCGGCCCGAGCACCTCCAGCACGTCCGGGCGGAACGGCATCCCCGGGGGCAGTCCGATCCCGAAGCTGTGGATGACGCTGTCGTCGGCCGCGCGCAGCCAGACGCCCCAGCCGCGATCGAGCGGCATCGCGACCACCCGGAAGACGTGCGCGGGGTCGTAGTCGGCGGGGAGCGCGTCCGGCAGGTCCGTCATGGGAACAAACTACACACTCTCGCTACCGAACGGCCTCATCCCGCTGCGCGCCCAAGCCCACCTGGTCGCCCGGGAGGGCTGCCGCAGACCGGCTGCGCCGCACCTCCGCGACCCCCGCGCAGAACGCGCACACCGCAGCGGAGAGCAGCACGATGAGTGCGTCGACCAGCCGGACCGTGCCCAGCGCGGGGCCGGGAGCCGTCGCCAGGGCGACCAGGGCCACGAGGGCCACGGCCCCCGCGAATCCGGCCAATTCCCGCATCGACTGCCCCTGTCCCGCCCGGCCTACATCGCGGCCGAGAGCTTCCGGATGAACAGCGTCTGGGTCACGATCATCCGTTCGATCTCGTCCGGGTCGACCGACTCGTCGGAGGCGTGGATGCGCGACTGCTTGGTGTCCTCCGCGCCCCACAGCAGGATGGCCGCGTCCGGCGCGACCTTCTTGATCGAGGCGACGAGCGGGATGGAGGTGCCGCTGCCGATCGACTCGACCTCCCGTCCGTAGGCCTCCCGCAGGGCGTCCATCGCTGCTGGGATCGCGGGGTGGCTCTCGTCCACCCGGAACGCGTGCCCGACCTTCACCTTCTCCACCTCGACGACGCAGTTCCACGGCCGCTGCGACCGCAGGTGCGCCATCAGCGCCTCCAGCTGGGCGTCGCCGTCCGAACCCGGGATGATGCGCATCGACAGCTTCGCCGTGACCGACGGCAGCAGCACATTCGACGCCTCGGCCGTGTTCGGGAGGTCCATCCCGAGGACCGTCACGGACGGCTTCATCCAGACCCGGTCGGCCAAAGAGCCGGTGCCCAGGAAGGCGACACCGGGGAGGATGGCCGACCCTTCCCGGTACACCGGCTCGTCCATCGCAGCCCCGTCCCATCGCCCGGAGTCGACGCCGGGGATCACCGTGTCGCCGTTCTCGTCGTGCAGGGTGTCGAGGATGCGGATCATGGCCGTCACCGCGTCCGGCGCCGCCCCGCCGAACTCGCCGGAGTGGACGGGGTTCGCGAGCGTGCGGACGGTGACGGTGCAGGCGACGTCGCCGCGCAGGGCGACGGTGAGGCCGGGCCGGCCGACCTCCTGTCCGCCGATGTCGGCGATGACGGCGGCGTCGCGGGCGAACAGCTCGGGGTGGGCCTCCACGAAGGCCTCCAGGTGCGAGATCGTCTCCTCCTCGCCCTCCGACACCAGGTAGTCGATGCCGCCCGCTGCCTGCATGGCGCTCGACGCCGTGATGACGGCGATGATGATGAAGAAGGCGTCGATCGGCGGCGACCCCGGAGGCAGCCGGAAGACGAAGACGAGGACCGCGGTCCCGACGACCCCCCAGAGCCCCAGGCCGATCCCCCCGGTCCGGACGCCGAGGACGATCGCGCCGATGACGACGCAGCCCTGAATGATGACGAGCGCGGTCTCCATGGTCGGCCTCCCCGCTCCGCCTGGCGTGTTCGGCCACAGGATGCAGCACGGCGCCCGCATTGGGAATAGGGCAAATTCGCGGATCCCGACGTTTTCACACGCCGCGAAACCGGGTGTAGCCAGAAACAGCCGCGCAGGGTTACATTCCGGTCGCCGGTCAGTGGGCCGGCACGACAGGGGAGGAACGGAAATGAGCAACTTCTGGAGTACCGTCTGGCTGTTCTTCTGGTGCTTCGCGTTCGTGGCGTACCTGTTCGCGCTGTTCGCGATCATCGGGGACCTGTTCCGCGACCACAAGCTCAACGGCTGGTGGAAGGCGGTGTGGATCATCTTCCTGATCTTCGTGCCGTTCCTGACCGCGCTGATCTACCTCATCGCCCGCGGCCGCGGAATGGCGGAGCGCAGCATGAAGGAGGCCGTGGACACGCAGGCCGCGGTCGACGCGCACATCCGCGACGTCACCTCGACGAGCAGCCCGGCCGACGAGATCGCGAAGGCGCAGGCGCTGCTGGACTCCGGCGCGATCTCGCAGGACGAGTTCGCCCACCTGAAGGCGCGGGCGCTGGGGTAGCCGGCTCGAACTGATTGACGTCGGGTGCCGCGGCCGTCCAACCCCTGGCGGCGGCACCCGCGGACTCGGTCGCCTCCGCGACAGCGGCGAGGTGGAGCGGGGATCGGAGGATCCACATGAGCGCAACACCTGGCGCCAAGCGCATGACCGTGCTGCAGGCGACGTACATCGGCGTCGGCTCGATGGTCGGCGCGGGGATCTTCGCGCTGCTGGGCGCGGCGGGCGCGGTGGCCGGAGCGGCGGTCTGGCTGTCGTTCCTCATCGCCGGGATCATCGCCCTCCTGCAGGGCTACTCGTTCGCGAAGCTCGGGTCGAAGTTCCCCTCGGGCGGCGGCATCCTCACGTTCCTGTCGAAGGGGTACGGGGAGGGCCATGTCGCGGGGATCGGCGCGTGGCTGTTCTTCACCGCGGGCTCGATCGTCGTGGCGATGATCGCGACGTCGTTCGGCGGCTACGCCAGCTCGGTCGTCACCCACTCCGACCCCACCTGGGCGAAGGTGTTCGGCGTTCTGCTCATCCTGGTGATGAGCGGGCTGAACACGATCGGGTCGGCCGCGGTGGCGCGCGTGCAGTCGGTGATCGTGAGCGTGGTGCTCGTCATCCTGGTGCTGTTCGCCGTCGTGACGATCGCCAACTGGAACCCGGCCCTCCTGGCCCCGTCGGGCTACCCGGGGTGGCAGCAGATCATCTCCAGCGTCGCGCTCACCTTCTTCGCCTTCCTCGGCTTCGGCGTCATCACGTTCACGGCGAAAGACCTGCCGGACCCGGCGCGGCAGCTCCCGAAGGCCATCTACATCGCGCTGCTCGTCGCCACGACGGTGTACGTCGCGGTGTCGCTCGGCGTGTTCGGCACGCTCACGGCGGACCAGGTGGTGAAGTACGGGTCGACGGCGCTCGCCGAGGCGGCCAAGCCGGTGCTCGGCCAGGCGGGCTACGTGCTCATGGTGGTGACGGCGCTGTTCTCGACGACCGGCGCCGTGAACGCCGGCCTGTACCCGTCGATCGGGATGACCCAGCACCTGGCGCGGGTCGGCCAGTTCCCGACGTTCTTCGGCCGCAAGTGGGGACCGTTCCCGGCCGGACTGGTGGTGATGGCGGTGCTGGCGATCCTGCTGGTGTCGTTCTTCGATCTCAACGCGATCGCCTCCATCGGCAGTGCGGTCGCCCTGCTGGTGTTCTCGGCGGTGAGCATCGGCCACCTGCGCATCCGGCGCGAGACCGGCGGCAACCTCGTGGTGCTCCTCGTCGGGCTGATCGCGACGCTCGGGACGTTCGTGATCTTCAGCACCACGACCCTGGTCGACGAACCGAAGACCGCGTTCGCGCTGCTCGGGATCCTGGTGCTGGCGGTCGTGATCGACTTCGGGTGGAAGGGCGCGGCCGGGCGGGGGGCGCGCGCGACCGGGGTGAGGGAGAAGGCGTAGGCGCGGCCCGCTGGCCGCAGCGCATAGCGCGAGCCGCGACCGGACCCGTAGGGTCGTATCGAGGGCCTCCTCCGAGGCTCCGCCACGTTCACCCAGGGCCACGACCCCGTCACTGTAGGAATAAGGAGCAACATGAGCTACGCCGTGACCAATCCCGCCACGGGCGAGACGGTCAAGACCTTCGACACCATCACCGACGCCGGTCTCGAGGCCGCGATCGCGTCGGCCGAGAACGCGTACCGCACCTGGTCGAAGGCGACCACCGTGCAGGAGCGCGCCGCCCTGGTGCGCCGGGTCGGAGAACTGCACGTGGAGCGCCGCCAGGAGCTCGCCGACATCATCGTGCGGGAGATGGGCAAGCCGGTCGAGCAGGCGCTCGGCGAGGTGGACTTCGCCGGGGCGATCTACGTGTACTACGCCGACCACGCGTCGGAGTTCCTGAAGGACGAGCCCATCCAGCTGCTCGACGGCACCGGCTCGGCGGTCGTCCGCCGCTCGGCGCTTGGCGTGCTGCTCGGGATCATGCCGTGGAACTTCCCGTACTACCAGGTCGCCCGCTTCGCCGGACCGAACCTGATCATCGGCAACACCATCCTGCTCAAGCACGCCGAGCAGTGCCCCGAGTCGGCCGCCGCGATCGAGCGGATGTTCCTCGACGCGGGCTTCCCGGAGGGTGCGTACGTCAACATCTACGCGTCGCACGACCAGATCGAGAAGGTCATCGCGGACCCGCGGGTGCAGGGCGTGTCGCTGACCGGCTCGGAGCGCGCGGGCGCCGCTGTCGCCGAGATCGCCGGCCGCAACCTCAAGAAGGTCGTGCTGGAGCTGGGCGGCTCCGACCCGTTCATCCTGCTCTCCACGGACGACCTGGACGCGACCGTGCAGAACGCCGTCGACGCCCGTCTCGACAACAGCGGACAGTCCTGCAACGCCGCGAAGCGGTTCGTGGTCGCGGACGAGCTGTACGACTCGTTCCTGGCGAAGTTCACCGCCAAGCTCGCCGAGGTGGAGGCCTCCGACCCGACGAGCGAGAGCTCGGCCCTGGGCCCGCTCTCGTCGCTGAAGGCGGCGGAGGGCCTCGATGAGCAGGTCAAGCGCGCCGTCGCCAACGGCGCGACGCTGGTGCGCGGCGGCGGCCGCAACGGTGCGTTCTTCGAGACGACCGTGCTGACCGACGTGGCCCCGGAGAACCCGGCCTCCAAGGAGGAGTTCTTCGGGCCGGTGGCCCAGGTGTTCCGGGCGAAGGACGAGGCGGACGCGGTGCGGATCGCCAACGACACCCCGTTCGGACTCGGCTCGTACCTCTACACCACCGACGAGGAGCAGGCCCTGCGGGTCGCCGACCAGATCGAGGCCGGCATGGTCTTCGTCAACGTCGTGCTCGCCGACGGCGCGGAGCTGCCCTTCGGCGGCGTGAAGCGCTCCGGCTCGGGCCGCGAGCTCGGCCGCTTCGGCGCCGACGAGTTCGTGAACAAGAAGCTCATCCGCATCGGCGGCTGAGGTCTGTCCACAGGAGGCCGGTCGCGACGCGCGGCCGGCCTCCTGTGTTGTACAGGAGACACGCGGCGGATCTCCTGCCGAACGGGGTTGGGAAGGAGATCCGTGGCGCGTCGGTCGCACTCCTGCAGGAGGGTTGGGGCGGGGTGGGGTGGAACAGGCGGTCTTGACACTTCCTCACGATCGGCGGGACCCTTTCCCCGTGCAAGAGCTGCCGATCGTCTACTGCCGCGGGTATGCCGGCCCCACCAGTCAGATCGACTCCACGGTCAACGATCCTTTCTACGGCTTCAACGAGGGCGCCACCCACACCCGGGTCAACGGCGACGGCGATCCGCTGTTCTATCAGTTCGAGGGTCCGCTGCTGCGGCTGCTGGGGGAGCGTGCGTACCAGGTGCTGGTGCGCGGCAGCCAGAAGGAGCTGCTGGCGACCGCCGTCGACGGCACACTGCCGCAGAAGTCCATCTGGATCCACCGCTTCTACGACGAGGCCGCCACCACCTACGCGGCGCCGACGCCGCGGACGGGCAACCTGTTCGACCGGGCGATCACCTGGACGGAGGACCTCGTCCGGGAGCACACCAGCGCCCAGGGCTTCGACATCGAGCAGGCCGCGCGCGAGCTGTACGACCTGGTGCTGCTCGTCCGCGAGAAGACCGGGGCGCCGAAGGTGTTCCTGGTCGCGCACTCGATGGGCGGCCTGGTCGCGCGCTGCATGATGCAGAAGGTGTGCGAGGAGGACGGCCGCATCCCGGCGAAGGACCTCGTCGCCAAGTTCTGCACCTACGCGACGCCGCACGGCGGGATCGTCTTCACCGGCGGCCTCCTCAACTGGCTGATGGAGACCTTCGGCCCGGCCGGGTCGGACATCTTCTCGCCGCCGAAGATGTACGGCTACCTCACGCCGGGCAAGAAGTTCGGCGACAAGCCGATCGGCGAGGCGTGGGACCCGCGCGTGATCCCGGCTTCGGTGTTCGACGTGGACGACGTGTTCTGCATCATCGGCACCGATCAGAACGACTACAACCTGGCGAAGCTGGGCGTCGGGCCGCGCAGCGACGGGCTCGTGCTCATCGAGAACGCCTACGTGAAGGGCGCCCACCGGGCGTTCGTCTACAAGTCGCACTCCGGCCCGTACGGCGAGGTGAACTCCGAGGAGGGCTACCAGAACCTGTCCCGGTTCCTGTTCGGGCACTGGTCCGTGCAGGTGCAGCTCAGCAATCTGCCGCCGGCCTCGGTCGTCACCGCGCGGCCGGACGTCGCCTGGCAGGCCGACCTCCAGTTGGCCATCCGCGGGCTGTCGGTGCTGATCACCGAGCAGAAGGCGGCGCACTACAATCCGGTGCAGCTCAACGCCGAGATCGCGCAGCACGCTCCGGGAGCCGTGGGCGAGGACTCGGTCGACGCGCCGATCCCGCTGGTGGGGACGTTCCTGTTCTCGAAGGAGCCGCCGAGCGACCTCCCGCCGACGCACGTGACGCCGGGGGTGGGCGACGATCCGGGGCCGGCGGTGACGGCGGCCGCCGCGCCCGCTGCGGAGGACGCGCCGGCGCCGGCCCAGCACCAGGGCTGGTGGCACCGGTTCGTGGCGTCGTTCGGCGGGGACGACGACGAGCCCGGCGCCGGCGCGGGCCGGGAGGAGGACGTCCCCCTGCAGAACCCGCTCGATCCGACGCTCCCCGGAGTGTCGACCGCTGCGATCGCGGCCGTCGCCGACGAGTTCGCGACCGCCGCGGGCGTGTCCACCACAGCAGCCACGGGCGACTACGCCCGGCTCAGCCGGGACCTCTCCCGCTACGCGCTCACCCTCCGCGTCTACCAGGTGATCACCCGCAACGGCGTCTTCGACTTCTCCAGCAACCTGGAGCAGGTCGGCGACTGGCAGGACGTGCTCATCGTCGACCTCGGCCGGTCGGCCGACGGCCGCTTCGGGGCGTGGACAGGCTGGAACAGCGCCGTGCCCGGCGCGATCAACCAGCTCGGCCAGATGACCGACGCGCTCGCACTCACCCCCGACCCGCAGGACCGGAACGTCATCCACGCGGTGCTCGACCTCCCGGAGACCGCCCGGGCGCTCCCGATCTTCGGGCCGGCCGCCCGGCTGACGTTCACGATCACGAACCGGGACCGCGAGGCGTAGGCACCGCATGACCGCCGCTGAAGCCCTGAACGTCGAGGATCGGCACCACCCGCACCACCACCACGGCTGGTGGTGGAAGACCCTCCTCGCCGGGCTCGGGCTGTGGATCGTCACCATCCCCGTCACGGCGTTCACCGGCAACACCAACCTCGCGCCGACGCTCATCCTGCTGGGCAGCTTCCTGGTGCCGTTCTGCGTCGTGCTGTTCGCGATCGAGCGGGTGACCGGGTCGATCAGCGCTGTGGCTGGTGCCGCCCCACTATCGCCGGGCTGAGGCGGCGGTCGAGGCCGGGGCCGCGGCTGCGACCGGGTCGCCCGCGGCCATGGAGCCGCCGGAACAGGGCGCGCTCCCGCCGCCGTAGCCCGTCAGGAGCGCGGCTCGGGAGGCGCGATCGGCCCCGGCCGGTCGGCGTACGTGCGGCCGGTGACCACGAGCCGGAGGATCGCGGGGGCGACGTCGTAGCGTTCCGCCAGCTCGGCGAGCGGCGTGCCACCGGCGTACGCCTCGCGGATGCCGCGCACCTCGTCGTCGCCGAGCCGCCTCCGGTGCGCCTCCGCGATCGGGCCGCCGTGCCGCGCGTGCGAGCTCCCGCGCACGATGAGGCTGACCCGTTGCTGGCTGGTGCCGAACCGGCGCGCGATCTCGGTCTGCGACACCCCGGCGCTGTGCAGCCGGCGCATCTGGACGACCTCGTCGGAGTCGTCGCCGGTCGCGTCCTCCACCCCGGTCGTCGCCCCGCGCACGACCGACGCGATCGTCCAGTGCGAGACGCCGAAGCTGTCCGCGATCGCGTGCCGGTCCTCGCCCGCCTTGACCCGCTCGCGGATCCGCTCCACCTGCTCGACCGTCAGCGGCCGGGCGCGGGTCGCCGCCGAGCTGGTGAGCGGTCCGCCGACGTCGGCGAACGCGCGGCCGGAGGCGATGTTGGAGACCATCTGGTGCGAGATGCCGTACCGCTCGGCGACCTCCGCCCGCCCCGTGCCGGCGGCAACCGCCTCGCGGATCGCCACGACCTCCGCGCTCGTCACCTTGCGCGCCCTGCCCGGCATGATCGGGCCGCCGGCGTCCTGCCGCGACCTCCCGGTCACCAGGCTCGACACCGTGTTCTGGCGCACGCCGTACTCTGCCGCGAGCTGCACCTGCCGGGCGCCCGCCGCGTACTTCTCGCGCAGCTCGCGCACTTGCGCGTCGGTCAGCGGGACAGAGGCCATGAGCCGAGAGTATCGGGGGCGCGGGGCGTGCGGAACAGGTCGGTGCGGCGCGGGGCCGACCCGCGGCTCACTCGGGCTGGACGCGCTTGGCCAGCGGAGGCAGTGGATCGCCGCCGGCGGCCAGGCGCGCGCGGTTGGCCTCCCGAAGCACCGCCCAGGCGTCGGCGACCGGGCCAACGTGCGCCAGCTTGTCGGGGTTGAGGACGGTGCGGATGGTCTGGACGCCGCCGCCGACGATCTCCAGCACCATCGCGTTCACCACCCGGCCGTCGCGGTCGCGGAAGACCGCGCCCGGCTGGCCGTTGACCTCGTGCGGCTCGACCGACCCGCCGATCGCCGCGAACGGCCCCGCCATCGCGACCAGCACCGCTGCCACCTTGTCCGCTCCGACGATGCGCCGCGCCCATTGCGGCGCCTTGCCTCCGCCGTCGCCCACCATGTCCACGTCGGCGAGGAGCAGCGCGCGGAGCGCCTCCACATCGCCCACACGGAACGCGTCGAAGAACCGGGCGGCGAGGTCCTCGCGCTCGGCCCGGTCGGCGTCGAAGCGCGGCCGGCCGTCGTCCATGTGGCGGCGTGCCCGCACCGCGAGCTGGCGGCAGGCGGCCTCCGACCTCCCGACCGCAGCCGCGATCGCCGGGAAGTCGAACGCGAACACCTCCCGCAGCACGAACACGGCGCGCTCCAGCGGGGTGAGGCGTTCGAGCAGGAGGAGGGCGGCCATCGAAAGCGAGTCCGCCAACTCGGCCGAGCGCTCCGGGTCCTGATACGGGTCGGAGAGCAGCGGCTCCGGGAACCACGGCCCGACGTAGGCCTCCCGCCGCACCCGCGCCGAGGAGAGCACGTCGATCGACACGCGCGTGACGATGGTCGACAGGTAGGCCTTGACGGACACGGGCTCGACCTCCGCCGCCTGGTAGCGCAGCCAGGTCTCCTGCACGGCGTCCTCGGCCTCCGTCACACTGCCGAGGATGCGGTACGCGATCGAGAAGAGCAGGGGTCGCAGCTCCTGGAAGCTCTCGTCGGCGCCCGCTCTCATCTCAGCCCCTCCGCGAAGCCCTGCCGCCACGACGGGTAGCGCAGCTCCCAGCCCAGTACGCGCTTGGCCTTCGCGTTGGAGAAGCCGCGGCCCTCGGTCATCATGATGACAGCCTGGTCGCCGGCGGCGATCCGCGCCAGCCACACTGGGATCCGCAACGGAGGTTTCGCCCCCGCCGCCTGGGCGAGGTACGGCAGCCACTCGTTCGCCGGCGCCGGATCGTCGTCGACGATGTCGAACACGCCGGTCGCGTCCCGTTCCAGGGCGAGGACGGTCGCCGCGGCGGCGTCGTCCAGGTGCACCCAGGAGCTGTAGCCCTGGCCGCGGCCGACGAGCGGGTACTGGCGCCGTCGCACCAGCTCGACCTGGTCGTCCGTCGCGCCCGGCCCGTAGAAGGAGCCGTAGCGCAGCACGGCGCCGCCGAACGCGGCGACAGAGTCCTCGACGTGCTTCATGGCGCGCATCCCCGGCTCCGCGGGCGTCCCCGCCAGCAGATCGAGCGGGTCGGCCTCCGTCTTCACCCAGCCGCCCTCGCGGATCCCGTTCCAGCTCGCGTACCCCTGTGCGAGGAACCGCGTCACGCCCTGGGCCTCCGCTGCGGCGAGCAGGTGATCGGTGCCCTCCGTGCGCAGCCGGTTGGTGCCGGCGAACCATCGGTCCGGATGCTTGAGGTCCGGTTTGCCCGCGTGCGCGGGGTTGATCGCGGTCATCTGGTGGATGATCGCGTCCGGCTCGGCGGACGCCACGGCCTTGCCGACGGAGGCGCCGTCCAGCCCGTCCATGACCACGCCCTCCGCGCCCATCGCCGCGATCGTCCCGAGCTTCGCCGCGCTCGTCGTCGACGCCGTCACCGCGTGGCCGCGCGCCACGAGCTCCGGCACCAGCCGCCGCCCGAGCACGCCGCTCCCACCTGCCACGAATACCCGCATCGTGTCCGCCTTCCTGGATACCTTGTCTGCGTACACCCCTCCAGACGGGATGGCGGGCGTGGGTGTGACATGGCCTCTCGCCGGCCGGGCAGCGCCGCTGCCCGCTCTCAGATCGGGGCATCCCCGCCGCCGCCTCCGGTCGCTAACCTGGCGGCGAGCACAGCGGGAGGCAGCCATGAGCGAGAACGGGCGGGGCCGGGTGGTCGTGCAGTCGGCCCAGTGGGGATTCTTCTTCTTCATCGCGTACATCGGCGCGGCGGTCTACTTCGTGTCGGTCTCCGACGGTTCCTTCTGGGGCGTGGTGTGGGGACTGCTGGAGGCCATCGTCTGGCCGGCGTTCGTCGTGTACCACGTGCTGGTGCTGCTGCACGTGTGACGCGCGCCGCCGGGTGTCGGCGGCCACCCCTAGGGTGAGTCCATGACGCCGCCCGCACCTTCCGCAGCGACGACCGAGCTGATCGTCGCCGACGCCGCCGCCTGGCGTGCCTGGCTCGACGCCAACGAAGACGCCTCCGACGGCGTGTGGCTGGTGCTGGCCAAGAAGGGCACGACCGAGCCGACCTCCCTCAGCTACGCGCAGGCGGTGGACGAGGCGCTGTGCAGCGGGTGGATCGACGGGCAGAAGCGCAGCCGCGACGAGACGACGTTCGTCGAGCGGTTCACGCCGCGGCGTTCCGCGTCGCTGTGGTCGCAGCGCAACATCGGGCTGGTGGAGGCGCTGATCGCCGAGGGCAGGATGCGCGCCGGCGGCCACGCGGAGATCGAGCGCGCCAAGTCCGACGGCCGCTGGGAGCGTGCGTACGCCTCGTCGCGCACGGCGGAGATCCCCGAGGACCTCGCCGCGGCGCTGGAGGTCTCGACGGCGGCCGCAGCGACCTTCGCGACGCTCAACGCGGCGAACCGCTACTCCGTCATCCACCGCATCATCACCGCGCCGAGCGCGACCAGCCGCGGCAACCGCCTCGCGAAGCTGATCGGCATGCTGGAGGCGGGCGAGACGCCGCACCCGCAGTAACGCCGCGGGTACAGTTCCGCTATGGACACACGCACCGCCCGCCCCGAGGACGTGGACGCGATCACCGCCACGATCGCGCTGGCGTTCCGCGGCGATCCGGTGTGGGGTCCCGCGCTCCTCGCCGCGGACGGCGGCACGGGCCACCTCCTCCCGTTCTGGCGGTTCTTCGTGGCGGGCGCGGTCGGCCACGGCACCGTCTCGGTGACGGACGGCCCGGCTGGGGAGGTCGCGGCCGTCGCGGTCTGGCTGCCGCCGGGGGTGGACGAGCTCACCCCCGAGCAGGAGCACGCCGTCGACGAGCTGATGGCCTCGACGCTCGCGCCCGAGCGCTATGCCGCCTACGAGCGGTTGTGGACCCTGTTCGAGGAGGCGCATCCGCACGAACCGCCGCACATGTACCTGAGCCTGCTCGCGACGCATCCTGACCATCGCGGGCACGGGATCGGCCAGCTGCTGCTCGCGCAGGACCTCGCCCGCTTCGACGCCGCGGGGCTCCCCGCCTACCTGGAGTCGACGAACCCGGCGAACGACCATCGGTACGTCCGCGCCGGGTTCCGGCCGGTGGGCGGCTTCCGTGCGGTGATCGACGGCGCCGCCGTCACCACGATGTGGCGAGACCCGGTGCGCTCCTGACGCGCTCGGCGGCGACTCGGGGCTAGACGCTCCCGCTGCCCCTGATGGATCCTCGGCGGTGACGGTGCGATTCGAGCGCCGGACGGCGCGAAGGAGAGACCCGAATGCAGCAGAACGACCCGACCACCTCCATCGCCGACGCCAACCGCGCGCTGCTCGGCACGCTGCCGTTCGCCGACACCGGCGACTTCGACGACGCCGACCGCGGCTTCCTCGGCACGCTCGATGATCCGGTGATCCGCGACGCCGCCGGAAAGCCGGTCTGGGACGCGTCCGCCTACGACTTCGTCGACGGGGACGCGCCGGAGACGGTCAACCCGAGCCTGTGGCGTCAGTCGAAGCTGGTCGCCAAGCACGGCCTCTTCGAGGTGGTCGAGGGCGTCTACCAGGTGCGCGGGCTGGACCTGTCGGTGATGTCGTTCATCGAGTCCGACAACGGGGTGATCCTCGTCGACCCGCTGATCTCGAAGGAGACCGCGGCGGCCGCACTGGGCCTCTACCGGGCCCACCGCGGCGAGCGGCCCGTGGTCGCGGTCATCTTCACCCACAGCCACATCGACCACTTCGGCGGTGTGCTCGGAGTGGTGGAGGCTGCGGATCTGGAGGCCCGCAAGGTGCTGATCGTGGCGCCGGAGGGGTTCCTCGCCCACGCCATCTCGGAGAACGTCTACGCGGGCACGGCGATGGGCCGCCGCGCCGGGTACATGTACGGGGCCGCGCTCGACAAGGGCCCGTCGGGTCAGGTCGGCGCGGGCCTCGGACAGACGACCTCCACCGGCGACGCGGGCATCCTGGTGCCGACCGTGGACGTACGGGAGACCGGCGAGACGCGCACCATCGACGGCGTCGAGATCGAGTTCCAGCTGGCGCCGGGCACCGAGGCCCCGGCCGAGATGCACTTCTACCTCCCGCGCTACCGCGCGCTGTGCATGGCCGAGAACGCGACCCACAACCTCCACAACCTGCTCACCCTCCGCGGTGCGCTGGTGCGCGACCCGCACATCTGGTCCGCCTACCTGACCGAGGCGATCGAGCGCTTCGGCGACCGGTCCGACGTGCTGTTCGCCTCGCACCACTGGCCGACCTGGGGAGCCGACCGCATCCGGCACTTCCTCGGAGTGCAGCGCGACCTCTACGGCTACCTGCACGACCAGACGCTGCGCGGCATCAACCGCGGCTTCACCGGCGCGGAGATCGCCGAGGAGTTCGAGCTCCCGCCCGCGCTGGTGGCGGAGTGGAGCACGCACGGGTACTACGGTTCGGTCTCCCACAACGTCAAGGCCGTCTACCAGCGCTACATGGGCTGGTTCGACGGGAATCCCGCCCGGCTCTGGCCGCACCCGCCGCAGCCGCTCGCCGAGCGCTATGTCGCGGCGATCGGCGGCGTGGACCGCGTGGTGGAGCTCGCGCAGGAGGCCTACGACACCGGCGACTTCCGCTGGGCGGCGACGCTGCTCGACCACGCGGTGTTCGCGGACCCGGGCCACGACGCGGCGAAGGCGCTCTACGCCGACACCTTGGAGCAGCTGGCGTACGGGTCGGAGAACGGCACCTGGCGCAACTTCTTCCTCTCCGGGGCGACCGAGCTGCGCGAAGGCAACTTCGGCACCCCGACCACCCCGGCGTCGCCGGCGATCCTCATGCAGCTCTCGCCGGAACAGCTCTTCGACGCGGTCGCCATCCGCGTCGACGGCCCGCGCTCCTGGGACCTCGACCTGGCCTTCGACATCACCTTGACCGACCTGGGCCGCAGCTTCCACCTGACCCTGCACAACGGCGTCCTCGTGTACGTGGAGCGGGAGCCGTCGGGGGACGCGCCCCTGCACCTCACACTGACGAAGCCGCGCCTGCTGCGGCTGGTCGGCGGCGACACGGAGTCGGACGGGCTGACGGTGGAGGGCGACCTCGGTGTGCTGACGGCGCTGGTCGCGGTGCTGGACGACGGGGACCCGGGGTTCGACATCGTGCTGCCGTAGGGGGAGGGAGCGGCGCGCGCTGAGCGTGCGCTGCGTTCGAGCGCGGGGCGGATGTCCCGCCCCGCCTAACCCGCGGTCACCCCTCGGCCGGCCCCGCCGCCTCGCCGCGTCCTTCGGCCAGCGCCTCCGCCACCGCCTGCTCCACGGTGAGCTCCCGGCCGGCCGCCATGGCGCTGGCGACCCGGTCGTGGTGGGGCCCGGCGAGCAGGTCGTCCAGGTAGCGCTGGTGGAAAGTGAACGTGGGGCCGTTGTGCAGGCCGCTGCGTTCCCGGAGCGCCTGCGCCGCTCCTGCCAGCATCCCCGCCCGCTCGTCGTCGTGCGCCAGCGCCGCCACCGCGACCATGCCCTCCAGCCCGTACGCGATGCCCTCCGGATGCCCGACCGCGGCGGAGATCGTGACGCTCAGCGCGAAGTCCGAGCGGGCCGCGGCCACATCGCCCAGCATGAGCTCGGTCCAGCCGAGGTGGTACGACGCGATCCGCTGGCCGACGCGGTCGCCGGACCGATTGGTGAGCGCCAGGCTCGCCGCGAAGTGGTCCTGCGCCTCCATCAGGTCGCCTTCGCGCAGGGCGACGCGTCCCAGCAGCACCAGCGCCATCGACTCGCCCCAGGCGCTGCCGGTCGACCGGTAGAGCGCGAGCGCGGCCTCCATGACTCGACGGGCGCGCGCGGTGTCGGGTGTGTCGCCGGCGAGCAGTGCGAGTGCCAGCGAGATGGAGGCGATGCCTTCGCCGTTCGGGTCGCCGGTGCGCCGGAACAGTTCGATGCTCTCGGTGAGGTCGGCGGCGACGCTGCCGTCCGGGTCCTTCCAGAACATGATCGTGCGGCTGAAGTAGAGCGCGATGGCGCGGGTGTGCGGGTCGAGTTCGTCGCCGGAGGTCAGCGCCTCGTCCATCCACGTCCGCACCTCGCCGAGGAGGCCGGTGACCCACCAGTACAGGTAGAGGCTGAAGGCGAGGTGCGCGGCTCGATCCCAGTCGCGGCCGTCGAGCAGGAACCTCTCGGCCGCCCGCAGGTTGTCGCGCTCGTCGCCGAGCCGCTGCATCCACGTGCGCTGCCCGGCGCCGCGGAGATCGTCCTCCGCGTCCTGGGCGAGGGCGAGGAAGTAGCGGGCGTGGGCGTCGCGCACGGCTGGCTGCTCGCCGCTGCGGGCGAGCTGCTCTCTCGCGTACTCGCGGACGATCGCCTGCATGGAGAACCGTGGCCGGTCGTCGCTGTCGTGCTGACCCACGAGGCTGCTGTCGACGAGCGCGGCGAGGTTCTCGAGGACGTCGCCGTCGACGACGTCCGCGTAACCGGCGTCGTCGTCGCCCGTGCTCGGGGCGGTGGACGCGCTGCCGCCGACGAACTCCGCTGCCTCCAGCGTGAACCCGCCCTCGAACACACCCAGCCGGGCGAGCAGCCTCCGCTGGTCGCTGTCGAGGAGCTGCGTACTCCACTCGATCGTGCGCCGGATCGTCTGCTGGCGAGCGGGGAGGTCCCGCGGCCCGCCGACCAGGACGGACAGCCGCCGATCGAGGCGGTCCAGCAGTTCGGCGGGGGAGAGCACCCGGACCCGCGCCGCCGCCAGCTCGATGGCGAGCGGCACGCCGTCGAGGGCGGCGCAGACGCGCTCGACGGACTCCTGATTGTCCGGCGTGATCTCGAAGTCGGGTTTGACGGCATGGGCGCGCTCGACGAAAAGGTTCACCGCCTGCTCGTCCGCGAGCGGTCCGACGTCGTAGCTCTGCTCGCCGCTGATGCGCAGCAGCACGCGACTGGTGACCAGGATGGCGAGCTCGGGAGCTCCGGCGAGCAGTGCGGTGAGCGCGGGCGCGGCGTCGACCACCTGCTCGAAGTTGTCGAGGACGAGCAGGATGCTGCGGTCGCGCAGGGCGGTCGCCAGGTTCTCCATGATGGGCGCGTCGCCGGTGTCGCGGACGCCGAGGGATTGCGCGATGCGGCTGGGGACCCGTTCGGGGTCGTGCACGGCCGACAGGTCGACGAAGACCGAGCCGTCGTCGAAGTCGGGTGCCGAGGCGCGTGCCGCCGCGATCGCCAGCCGGCTCTTCCCGATCCCGCCGGGCCCGACCAGCGTGACGAACCGGGTCCCGACGGCGAGCATCCCGCGGATCTCGGCGATGTCGCGCTCGCGGCCGACCAGCCCGGTGAGCGGCACCGGCAGCCGGACGGGATCGGCGACCGCCGGATCCGGCCCGGACCGTGCGATCGGTTGGAGCGACGGATCGGGCTCGTCGACGAGGACGGGCCGGCTCTGATCGAAGCGCTCGGCGAGGAGGATGGCGAGGTCGGCCTCCACCAGCTGGGCGAGCTCCTTGGTCGTCTCGAAGTATTTGTAGGCGGCTCGATCGTCCTCGCGAATGCGGTTCAGGAGGCCGGTGAGCCGCTCATCCCGGTGGTCGGACGCTTTGACGTAGAGCAATCGCGGCACATCGTCGGGGCAGAGGTTGTACTCGTCCTCGAGGCCGGACACCTGTTCGTCGGGCGCCACCCAGCCGTAACGCTCCCAGTAGAGGCCGAGGAAGACATCCGACTGCTGCAAATAGGCGCGATACAGCTCGCGCGGCGGGTGCGGCCGAGCACCGAGCTCGAACATGACGGGCGCGAGGTGAAGCCGCTCGATGGCCGTCCGGGCGGCCCGTCGTTCTGCGGCCAGCTCCTGCAGGGTCGAGGAGACGAAGATCCGTAATCGTTGATCGGGCGTCCGGATTACGTGAGGGTGGCTCATGTTATGTCATTGTGTGGGGTTCGTGTGGAAATGTACAGAGAGCGAATGCTGCGAATTCGCGCTCGTTGGCGCGTGTAGGCGGACGGATGTCGCGGTCGCGGGGGCCCTTCCCCCACCTTTCCCCCTCACCGCCGCCCGGCCGCTTTCCCACCCTGCGGTGTCGCGTCCACCCCCTTCACCGGACCGCACCGCACCTGCGCCGTATCGCAGGCGGCGACATCCGCGTCCAACCTGTTCTGCTGCCAGCCGCTCACGAAGTCGGCGTGTCCTGTCACGGGCGGACCCTGGGTGTTCGGTCCGGTCGAGAGCGTGATTCCCGAGCCGCTTGTTGTCGGGTACGTGACATGGAGGACGAGCTGGGGGATATGCACCGGGTGCGAGGCGGGGCATCCCGTTCGTGTGGCGTAGACCGCGCCGGAGCGTTCGCGACCGTTCATGGTGTGCCCGTCCCAGCAGTTCGGGAAGGTGATGATCAGCCGCACCTGCGAGCCGGAGGGACAGTCGTGCGGCAGGGCGGCCCTGCCTGGTCGCGGATCGGCCGTCGTGGTGGTGCATGTCCAGTCGACCACTGACGTGCTCTGCGGAGCGGTCGCGGTCTCGTTCCCCGCGATCAGGCTGATGCCCTCCGGCATCGTGCGGGTGGAGGACGCACTGGCTGCAGGTGTGCGCCAGTAGAGCAGGGTGCGTTGCGGGACCAGCGCCCGCCCGTTCTGATAGATGACCGGCGTCCAGTAGGCGGAGGAGTCGGCTGAGGTCGAGCAGGTGGTGGAGCCGGCCCGGAGCATCGCAGCCGTCGAGGAGGCGTTCACCGCGGGATTGCCGAAGAAGTCGTGCTGCATCGACATCCCCGTCATGCCTGGCATCATGATGGGGTCGTTCGGCGCGGTCAGGGAGCGAGTGCAGGTGTCGGTGAAGATGCCCGGGTTGGCCCCGCCCGCGGGGAAGCCGGTCGTGTCGACGCGAGGTGGGGGCGCGGACGACGCGACCGTCGCCGCCGTCGCAGCCGCGGCGCCCGCGGCCAGGACGAGTGCGACGCCGAACGCGATGAGCAGGGCGATCGGGCTGCGGAGGCGGAACCAAGTGGGCATGAGGCAAGTCAACGACTGAAGTGTTCGGTCGATGAGAGCGGAATGTAAGGAAACGGTAAGGGTGTGGGGAATCGGCTCTCCGCCGGGACGCGACCAGGGAAGATGGTCAGATGAGTGAGGAGAGAGGGCTGGTGCTCGTCGTCGAGGACGAGGCGACGATCGTCGAGCTGGAGCGCCTCTACCTGTCCGGCGCGGGCTTCGGGGTCCACGTCGAAGGAGACGGACGGGAGGCGCTCGCCGCGGTGGAGCGGCTGCGCCCGGCCGCGATCGTGCTCGACGTCGGCATCCCCGGCCTCGACGGCATCGAGGTGTGCCGCGCCCTGCGCGCCCGCGACGACTGGACGCCGGTCATCTTCGTGACGGCCCGCGACGACGAGGTCGACCGCGTGCTCGGTCTCGAGCTGGGCGCCGACGACTACCTCACCAAGCCGTTCTCACCGCGCGAGCTCGTCGCGCGGGTCAAGGGCATGGTGCGCCGGGCGGCCGGGCCCGTGGCCGCCCCGACCCGCAGCGTGGGCGGAGTGCGCATCGACGGCGCGCGCCGCCGGGTGGAGACCGCTGCAGGGAGGGTCGAGCTGACGGCGACGGAGTTCGACCTCCTCGACCGGCTGATGAGCCAGCCCGGGCGCGTGTTCTCGCGTGAACAGCTGCTCTCCTCGGTGTGGGGGGTGGCCGACTACAGCAGCAGCCGCACCGTCGACGTCCACATCGCGCAGCTGCGGGTGAAGCTGGGCGCGGCCGCGGAGATCGTGCGCACCGTACGCGGCGTCGGGTACAGCGTCGCGGACGAGAGCTGAGCGCGATGGCGCGCCGCAAGCGCCTGCTCGGCTCGCTGGGCGCGCGATTCGTGTTGGTGACGTTCGCCGTCGCCCTCATCGCGGTGCTGGTGACTGCGCTGGTCGCTGTGCAGGTGGTCCAGACGGTGGAGCAGAACCAGGCACGACAGCAGCTCAAGGCACAGGCGGCGGCACTCGTGGCCTCCGGGCGCGCGGCCGGCGGGCGGGTGGGAGTGGTCGGCGACCGGTTCGCGGTCGTCTCGCCCGACGGCACGGTCACGGGCGCGGCGCGCGGGACGGTCAGCGCCGAGGTGGTGCGGAAGCTCCAGCACGGCGAGTCGGTCTCGGCGACCACGACACTGAACGGGAAAGACGCGGTGCTGGTCGGCATTCCGGGCCCTAAGGGCGGCGGGATCGTCGGGGTGCGTAAGGTCTCCGACATCGCCGCGGGCGACGCCGAGCTGCTGCGCGGCATCCTGCTCGCTCTGGCGATCGGTCTCGCGGTGGCCACCGCGGCGGGAGTGCTGCTCGCGCGGTTGCTGGCCCGCCCGCTTCGCCGGCTGGCCGATGTCGCGCAAGCGCTGGCCGGAGGCTGGCGCCGGGTCGAGATCGAACCCCAGTCGGTCGCGGAGATCGACGACATCGCCCAGGCGCTGCGCACGCTCGACAGGGCGCTTGCGACGAGCGAGGACCGCCAGCGCGAGTTCCTCCTCTCGGTCTCGCACGAGATCCGCACGCCGCTGACGGCGATCCGGGGCTACGCCGAGGCGCTCGCGGACGGAGTGATCCCCGCCGGCGAGGTCGCGGAGGCCGGGCGCACGCTCTCAGCGGAGTCGGAACGGCTGAGACGGTTCCTCGACGACCTCCTGGAACTGGCCCGGCTCGAGGCCGAGGACTTCACGATCAAGCGACAGCACTTCGACGCGCGCGACACGGTCGGCGCTGTCGTGCGGGCGTGGGCGGGCGCGGCCGGAGGTGCCGACGTGGTGCTCCGCGCCGAGCTGCAGGACGGCCCCGTCCCCGTCGACACCGACGAGATGCGGCTGCGGCAGATCCTCGACGGCCTCGTGGAGAACGCGTTGCGCGTCGCGCCGGCCGGCACCGAGATCGTCATCACGGGCGGGGTTTCCCGCCAGGGGATGGTCGAACTGGCCGTCCGCGACCGAGGACCCGGGCTGAGCCCCGAGGACACCGCTGTCGCGTTCGACCGCGGGACCCTCCACGCCCGCTATCGCGGCGCACGACCGGTCGGAACCGGCCTCGGACTCTCGATCGCGCGCGCGCTCGCGACTCGGCTCGGCGGCTGGATCAACGTGGCGGCCGTCGAGGGCGGGGGAACGGAGTTCCGGGTGGCCTTACCTTCCTCTGACATTCCCTGAGCTTCGCCCTGATCTGCTCCTGTCACGGTTGAGGCATGGACACGAACGACAGCGAGAACGACCCCCTCAAGCACCCTCTGAACGACCCGGTGAGCGACGATCAGGTGACCGAGCCGCTGCCATGGTGGAAAGCGGAGGCCGGCGGGCCGGGCGCGGGTGGGGGCAGCGAGGCGTTGGGGGAGGGCGGCGGAGCGGGGAGTGCGGTTTCCGGTGTGGGATTCGGCGTGGTGGGGCCAGCGGTGGGGGATCCGGGTGCTGCAGGAGCAGCGGGGCGGGATGCGGGTTTGGGTGTCGCAGGCGGTTCTGGCGGAGCGGGGTCTGCGGCAGGGGGTACGGGTTCGGGCGCGGGTGATGCTTCCAGCCAGGTGGCGCCCGCGGCGGGGATGGCCGTGACGGATTCGATGAAGTCGATCGAGCCCGACCGTGGAGCGTTCCTGCGCCGCCATGCGGTCGGCCTCTCGATCGCCGCCGCCGCCCTGGCTGTCGTGGTGGTGGCGGGCGGCACGGCGTGGGGAGTGTCTGCGGCGGTCGGGCAAGCAGATGCTGCCGCGCCCGCGTCAATGAGCACGGCGGTGCACGCCAAGAAGGGCACGACGGGCGTCGTCGGGCGCAACCATGACCGCGCTGCGGTCGGAACCGTGACGGCCATGTCTGGCGGCACCTGGACGATCCGATCGGCGGCCGGTGCGACCATTGCTGTGACGGTCGATTCCGGCACGACATTCGGCACCGCGAAGAAACCCGCAGATGCTTCATCCTTCGCGGTCGGAGACCGCATCGGCGTCGTCGGAACACGCGTCGGCGACAGCGTCACGGCCACCCGCATCGTTCATCTCGCGAGCACGGCTCACGGCGCTCCCGGGAAGCACGGAGGGAGTGCTGCCCCGACTCCGGTGCCCAGTCCGAATACCTGAGATGCGCGCGGCCAGCGGTGGCGCCGCGGGTGGGGTGGTCGCGTCGCGCACAGCTGAGGGGCTTCGCGCCCGGTCGGGAGGGGCCGCGGACCAAGCGGACGGGAGCGAATCGAGCGGGCTGGCCGGGGACCGTGCCCGGCGGTTGTGTATCGTGCCGGGCGGCCCCGGACAGTGTCGGGCGGCCGCTTATCGTGCCGGGCGGCGGCCCAGGACCGTGCCGAGCGGTCGTGGACCGTGCCGGGCGGTCCCGGACCGTGCCGGACGCCCCCGGACCGTGCCGGACGGCCGCAGACCGTGCCGGACAGCCACGGACTGCCGGACTGTGCCGGAGGGCCGCGGACTGTGCCGGAGGGCCGCCTCCCGGCGCGGCGAGCGCGCCGCACAGGGCAGGATGGATGTATGGAGACGGTGCTCGAGCTACGTGATGTGACGTTCCGGCGTGAGGGGCGCGACATTCTCCAGGGCATCGGCTTCGATGTGCGTTCGGGCGAGCACTGGGCGCTCCTCGGACCGAACGGAGCGGGCAAGAGCACCGTGCTCGGATTCTGCGGCGCCGTCGCGTTCCCCACATCGGGCACGGTGGACGTGCTCGGGCGCCGGCTGGGCCGGGTGGAGTTGCAGGAGCTCAGGCGGCACATCGGCCATGTGAACCCGCGCCATCCGGTCCGCTCGCCGCTCACCGTGACGGAGGTGGTTCTCACGGGCATCACCGGCTCCCTGGAGTTGCCGATGCGCTGGGAGCCGACCGCGGCGGAGGTCCTCCGTGCGCGCGAGCTGATCGACACGATCGGCCTCGACGACCGGCGCGATGCCCGCTGGCCCACGCTCTCCCAGGGCGAGCGCGGCCGCGCTCTGATCGCCCGGGCACTCATCTCGGAGCCGCGGCTCCTGCTGCTCGACGAGCCGACGACCGGGCTCGACGTCGCCGCGCGCGAACAGCTCCTCGAAACCATCGACGGCCTCTCGATCGCGGTGCCCGAGCTCGCCAGCGTGCTCGTCACCCATCATCTGGAGGAGCTGCCGGAGACGACATCGCACGCCCTGCTGCTCTCACACGGCCGGATCGTCGCATCCGGCCCCATCGCGGAGGCCGTCACGACCGAGACCGTGAGCACCGCGTTCGAACACCCGATCCGCGTTGAGCGGGCCGACGGGCGGTGGAGCGCACGGGCGGTGCGCAGTGAATGGAGCGATCACCGCAGCTCGAGCAGGAGCTCCTCTACCGGCCTCCCTGCGCCCGCGGCGTAGGACGTCTCGCGCCCGGTCTCCACGAATCCCGCCCGGGCGAGCACCCGCCGCGATCCGACGTTGGCTGCGGCGACGCGCGCGTGCAGCGGGCGAACCGGCTCCGCCGCGACCAGCAGCAGGAGGGCTGCGGTCGCGATGCCCCGGCCCCAGAGCGGGCGACGGATCCAGTAGGTGACCTCCCTGTCGCCGTCGAGGGTGAACGCTGCGACGGTGCCGGCGAACCCGCCGTCGGCCTCCACGGCGCTCAGCATGATCGTCGGATCGTTCAGGTGGCGCAGCCACCTGACGTCGAACGCGGCACGGTCGTCGGGGTCGGGGTCGGGGTCGGGGTCGGCGGCGGTGAAGGCCGCCATCCGGACGGCTTCGGGGTCGCGCATCATCTCGAACGCGGAATCGGCGTCCGCGTCGGTCGCCGGACGCAGTCGGACATGCATCACGTGATGCTAGCGGCGGCCGACCGCTAGACTCCCACCTCGTGCCCCCTCTCGCGACCGCCGACGATGGTGTGCCCATAGCGTTCGAGGAGGCGGGGACCGGCGTTCCGCTGCTGCTCATCGCGGGGCAGGCGACCGGGATGCGCGGGTGGGGACCGTTCGCGGACGCCCTCGCCGAGGATTTCCGCGTGATCGTCTTCGACCATCGCGGCATCGGCTACAGCGGCACCGGCGACCCCGCCACGTACAGCACGCGCCAGTTCGCCGATGATGCGCTCGCAGTGCTGGATGCGGCGGGGGTCTCGGCTGCGCACGTGCTCGGTCACTCGATGGGCGGGCGGGCGGCGCAATGGCTGGCGGCCGAGCACCCGTCCCGGGTCCGCCGCCTCGTGCTCATCGGCACCACGGCGAGCGACCAGGCCGGCGGTGCGGGCGACCGGCGGGATCCAGCCGTGGTCGGCGACCTCCTCAGCGGGGATCGCGAGCGCATGGTGCCGTTGTTCTTCGACGCGGACTGGGCGCGGGCGCACCCGGAGGCCGTGGCCCGGTTCTTCGACCGGGTCGCCTCGCGTGCAGCGCTGCGCGGGCATTTCGCGGCGAGCCGGGACCATGACGCCCGGGACGTGCTCGGCCGCATCCGGTCCGACACCCTGGTGATCCACGGCAGGGAGGATTCGCTGACTCCGGTCGCCCACGCACGGCTCCTGGCCGAGGGGATCCCGCACGCCCGGCTGCTGGAGTTGGACGCGCGGCACGGACTGCACCTGGACACTCCGGAGGTCCTCGACGCGGTCCGCACCTTCCTCGCCGCCCGCTGAACCCGCCGAACCCGTTGAGCCGCACGCCGACGGAGCGTGCACGGGCCGCCCCGTGCTCAGATGAGCAATTTTCAACTCGGGGGTGGTGCGCGGCGTCCTCGGAGGAGCATCCTGTCTCCCGTCGCCGAGCGTGCCCGGCCGCCGGCGGCCCTCACCAGAACACAAGCACCCGAAAAACAAGCACCCGAAAACTCAGCACCCGAAAACTCAGCACCCCGAACAGGAGCACCACTATGTCTCTCACCGAGACCTCCGTCTCGGATCGTTTCCGAGATCTCGCCGACCGGCTGACCGGCCGTGTCGTCACGCCGGCCGAACCCGACTGGGACGCCCAGCGGCAGGCCTGGAACCTCGCCGCCGACCAGCGCCCCGAAGCCGTGGTCGTCGCGGCCGACGCCTCCGACATCGCCGTCGTCGTCGGGTTCGCGCGTGACAACGGCCTCCGGGTCGTGCCGCAGGGCACCGGACACCTCGCCGCGCCGCTCGGCAACCTCGCCGGCGCGCTGCTGCTGCGCACGCCGCGGCTGCGCGAGGTGGAGGTCGACGTCGCCTCCGCCAGCGTCCGCGTGGGCGCCGGCGTGCTGTGGGGCGAGGTCAGCGCAGCCCTCGCACCGCACGGGCTGGCCGCGCTCGCCGGGTCGTCGCCGGACGTCGGCGTCGCCGGCTACCTGCTCGGCGGCGGCTACAGCTGGATGGCGCGCAAGCGCGGGCTCGGCTGCTCTGCGGTCACCGCGATCGACGTCGTCACCGCGGACGGCCGGCAGCGCCACGTGACCGCCGACAGCGAGCCGGACTTGTTCTGGGCTCTCCGCGGCGGCGGTGGCAACGCCGCTATCGTGACCGCGCTCACCTTCACGGTGTTCCCGGTCGCCACGGTCTACGCCGGGATGCTGCTGTACCCGATCGCGCGCGCCGGCGAGGTGCTGCGCGCCTACGAGCAGTGGACCCGCGACCTGACCGAGGCCGCCACGACGTGCGTCCGGCTGCTGCACGTCCCGCCGCTGCCCGACCTCCCCGACTTCCTCCGCGGCCAGGCCTTCGTCGGCGTCGACGGCGCGATCGACGCGCCCGAAGCGGAGGCCGCCGCGATCCTGGAACCGCTGCGGGCGCTCGGTCCGGCGATCGACACGTTCGACGTCCTCCCGGCCAGCCAGCTCGGGCTCGTGCACATGGACCCGCCGGAGCCGGTGCCCGCGATCGGCGACGGGCTGATCCTGGACGACCTCCCGGAGGGTGCGATCGAGGCGCTGGTCGCGATCGCCGGTCCCGATGCCCAGACCGCGCTGCTGGCCGTCGACCTCCGGCACCTCGGTGGCGCCGTCGGCCGACCCGCTGAGAACGGGGGAGCGGTCGACCACTTCCCCGGGCGCTTCCTCGTCTACGCCGTCGGGATGCTGCCCGACCCGGCACTCGTACCCGTGCTGGAGGCCGAGGTGGCCGGCATGCGCGCCGCCCTGGAACCGTGGACGAGCCCGCGCGACTACTCCAACTTCCGCGAGGCCCCGGCCTCGCCGTCCCGGTTCTACGACCCGGCGACGCTGGAGCGGCTGCGCGCGATCAAGCAGGCGTACGACCCCGAGCGGGTCATCCGCACCGCCCACGAACTCGACTAGCGGCGGTCGCCGAGCCGGCGGCTGCCCAGCCGCTGGCCCCCGGGCCGCAGGTCGCCTACCCGAACTGGCCGGAGCGGATCGCGTCGACGAAGGTCGCGTAGTCCGCTTCGGCTTGGTTCGCGTAGGCGTGCGCCCACTCCGAGACCGCGCGGACGAACGTTCCGCCGGTCCCGATGTAGCCGGCCGCGAACTGGGCCTTCGGTGACCGCGCGTGCGCGCGGCCGAGGACGATCGCGCACGACTGCGCGTACTCGCTGAACTGCACGCGGTTCATGTCCGCGATCTCGAACGAGGCGTTCCGGTTGCGGAAGATCCGCATGTAGAAGCTGTAGTCCTGCACGTTCAGGTAGCCGAGGAACGGGTCGGAGACCGCCTGCAGGATGCGCTGGCAGCCCACCACGCGGTAGCCCTGGTGCTTGGCCTCCAGTTCCGGGTCGAGGTAGCCGGGCGCGGGAGTCACTCCGCCGAACTGCTGGACGACCGACTGGCTGGCCTCCTTGAGCTGCAGGATCAGCACGTCGCCGGTCGGGTCGCCGAGCGCGATGATGAAGCAGCGCGTCCCGACACTGCCCACCCCGACGACCCGGCGGGCGATGTCGAGCACGGTGTACTGCGACAGCATCAGGGCGAGATTCGTGGGGACCGTCGCGCGGTACGAGGCGAAGACCGAGTCGATCAGCGGGCGGATCTCCGGCTCGAGCCGGGTCAGCACGGGCGGGTTGTCGACGAACTGGAAGCCCCCGTCGCCGCCCTCCTCGAGCGTGCGGCGGGCGACGCGCTCGCTGGTGCGCTTCTCGGACTCCTTGAGGGTCCGTTTGATCATCCGCTCGCTGTCCGGGCTGAGCACCTGCCTGTTGGCCAGAGTGGTCGGCCGGAAGTAGCGCCCGAACAGCGGCTGCTGCAGCGCGTTCCGCAGCGAGTTGCGATACATCGCCGCCGACGAGAGCACGATCGAGCGCAGGTCGCCGCCGCCCATTCCGAGCGAGCGCCCGGCCAGGACGACGCTGGCGAGCAGGCGCTTCACGTCCCACTCCCACGGGCCGACGGACGCCTCGTCGAAGTCATTGATGTCGAACACCATCGACCGCTCGGGCGACCGGTAGATGCCGAAGTTGCTCAGGTGCGCGTCGCCGCAGATGACCACCTCGGCGCCGGAGGACGGCGCGTCGCGAAGGTCGGCGGCCTGGATGGCAGCGGTGCCGCGGTAGAAGGCGAACGGGTCGGTGCTCATTCGTTCCATGCGCAGTTTCACCAGGTAGGGGAGTCGCGACTCGTTCTGCGTGTGCAGGATGCCCAGTGGGTCACGCCCGGGCGGCGGCGTGTAATCGGCTTGGGCGGAGCGGGGCACCTGCGAGCGGGCAGCCCGCCCAGCGTCGTAGAGCTCGATTTCCGTGAGCGGGGTCGCGATGGTCGTCATGACGCACCTCCTGGCTGGCGCTCATGCTAGCTCGGCGCGCGGCGGTCGGGTAGACGGTTCTGGTTAGAGTGGACGCCGTGGACCGGACGGGATGGATCGAGCACCGCAGGCACGACGGCGAGCGGGTCGGCTGGATCCGGATGGCGGGGGACCTGTTCGTCCCAGTGGACCTGCTGGGCCGTGAGCTCAGCGGACCCGTCGACTGGCTGGCGGCCGAGGAGACGCTCGACGCCGCGGGCATCGGCTACCTCGCCGAGCTGTACGAATTGCGGCTGCCGGACGGATCGTGGCTGCGGGTGCGGCTGGCGGAGGTCTCGCCTGAGCGCATCGTGGCGAAGAAGGACGACTTCGGCGCGGTGGGCGCGCCGCAGCTGTACTACCCGCTGCCGTTCCCCGCGCCGGAGAGCCTGCGGTTGCTGCGGCGCTGACTCCCGGGTCTGGTGCGCCGCATCGCCGCCGGGCTACCATCGACCAGATTTCCCGGAGGGGGCTGCCATGGCGGGTCGGTGGGGCGCGGTCACGGTGCTGGCTTCGGCGCAGTTCGTGATGACGCTGGACAGCACGGTGATGAACGTCTCGATCTCCACCGTCGTCAAGGACCTGCACACGACCATCTCGGCCATGCAGGCCTGCATCACCTTCTACACGCTGACCATGGCGGCCTTCATGCTGCTCGGCGCGAAGCTCGGCGACGTCTGGGGGCGGCGGCGGGCGCTGGTGATCGGCTCGATCGTCTACGCGGTCGGGTCCGCCACGACCGCGCTCGCGCCGAACATCGTTGTGCTGTTCCTCGGCTGGTCGGTGATCGAGGGGCTCGGCGCCGTGCTGGTGATCCCGGCGATCGCTGCGCTCATCGCCGACAACTACTCGGGCCACGCCCGGGTAACGGCGTTCGCCGCGATCGGCGCGGCCTCCGGTGTCGCTGTCGCGGTCGGCCCGCTGATCGGCGGGTTCCTCACCACGTACGCGAGCTGGCGGTACGTGTTCGCGGGCGAGGTCGTGATCATGGCCGTCGTGCTGCTGTTCCGCAACGTCGTCTCCGACTCCGGCGGACGCTCGCGCATCCGCATCGACATCCCGTCCGTGCTGCTGTCGGCCGCCGGCCTCGTGCTCATCGTCTTCGGCCTGCTGCAGACCAAGACCTGGGGCTGGATCCTGCCGACGCAGCAGAACATCAGCTTCCTAGGACTGTCGCTCGTGCCGTTCATCGTCGGGATCGGCGCGGTGCTGCTCTGGCTGTTCTTCCTGCGCCAGCGCCGGCTCATCCGGCTCGGGCGGCCGCCGCTGCTGAACACGGCGATCCTGCGGCTCCAGCAGTTGCGTGCGGGCGTCGGGAGCCTGGGCATCCAGTACACCGTGACGGCCGGCCTGTTCTTCGTCGTGCCGATCTTCCTGCAGCTGTCCCTGGGGCTGGACGCGCTGTCGACCGGGTTGCGGATCTTCCCGCTCTCGGTCGCGCTCGTGCTGTTCTCGATCCTGGGCACGGTGCTGGCGCGGAGGCTGTCGCCCAAGCTCATCGCGCGGATCGGACAGTTCGGGTTGGTGCTGTCGAGCCTCGTCCTGCTCGGCTCGGTCGACACGACGCTCGACAACTGGATCTTCGGCACCGGGATGTTCCTGGCCGGGGCCGCCCTCGGGCTGCTCGCCTCCCAGCTCGGCAATGTCACGATGTCGGCGGTGCAGGACGACGAGCTCAGCGAGGCGGGCGGCGTGCAGGGGGTCTTCCAGAACCTGGGCTCCTCGCTCGGCACCGCGTTGATCGGCTCGGTCATGATCGCGTCCCTCACCACCCTGTTCAGCGGAGGCGTCGCGGCGAGCAGCCTCCCGGACTCCGTGCAGCAGGAGGTCGCGACCCGCACGGCGGCGGGCGTCGCCGTGGTCCCCGTCGCGGACGTGCCGAAGATCGCGACCGACGCGGGCCTCTCCCAGGAGGAGGCCGACCAGCTGTCGTCGATCTACAGCACCGCGCAGCTGGACGCGCTGCGGCTCTCCTTCGCGGCGCTGGCGATGGTCTCGCTCGGCGCGGTGTTCTTCTCGCGCAACCTGCCGTCCAGCGTGCTGGGCCGGCCGGAGAACGACGACGACGAGGACAGCGCGGAGACGCCGCCCGCCGCCGCGGCATCGGCGTGACGACGCGACGGCGTTCGCGCGCCGGGGCGGACAGGTCTGGTGCCGCGCTCGCGAGCGGAGCTAGCATGCGGCCGTCGGCGCCGGGCTGCGTGCGCCACGACGGGAGGAGACCGGCATGGAGGCGTTCCCGGACATCGCCGACCACGGACTGATCGGCGACCTCCAGACCGTCGCCCTGGTCTCGACCAGCGGGTCGATCGACTGGTTCTGCGCGCCGCGGTTCGACTCCCCGACGCTGTTCGCTGCGCTGCTCGACCGGGAGAACGGCGGCTACTTCCGCATCCGCGCGCTCGCCGACGACGTGCGGATCCGGCAGATGTACTTCCCGCAGACGGCGGTGCTGATCACCCGGTTCATGTCGTCCGCCGGCGTCGGGGAGGTCATCGACTTCATGCCGGTCGCCGACGAGCCGCGCATCGCCACCGCCCGGCGCGTGATCGTCCGGGCGGTGCGGGTGGTACGCGGGGAGCTGAATTTCCGGCTGGAGTGCCGCCCCCGGTTCGACTACGGCAGGAGGCCGCACACGGCGACGGCCTCCGAGAACGGCGTGCTGTTCGAAGACGGCCAGACCACCGCCGCACTGCACGGCGTGCCGCCCGAGGCGCTGGTGGACGGCGACGCCGACCTGCAGTTCTCGCTCGCCGCGGGCGACCTCCGGATCTTCGCGTTCGAGACCGAGCCGCGTGGCGCGCCGCGCGACATCGGCCGGGTCCGCGGCAACCGGCTGTTCCGCGAGACGGTCGCGTTCTGGCGGGAGTGGATCGACCGCAGCACGTATTCGGGCCGCTGGCGGGAGGACGTCGAGCGCTCGGCGATGGTGCTGAAGCTGCTGCAGTACGCGCCGAGCGGGGCCCTCGTCGCCGCGCCGACCGCCGCCCTGCCCGAGCAGCTCGGCGGCGTGCGCAACTGGGACTACCGCTACACCTGGATCCGGGACGCCTCCTTCTCGGTCTACTCGCTGCTCGCCCTCGGCTACGAGGAGGAGGCCACCGCCTTCGCGCTCTGGACCGCCGACCGGGTGTCCGAGCAGGTGGGCGAGGGCTCCGGACCGCTCAAGATCATGTACCGGATCGACGGCTCCTCCGACCTCGAGGAGCTCACGCTCGACCACTTCGAGGGCTACGCGGGCTCCACGCCGGTGCACATCGGCAACGGCGCCGCCGACCAACTCCAGCTCGACATCTACGGCGAGGCGATCGACGCGCTGTCGATCGCGGAGGACCACCACCCGATCGGCCACCCCGGCTGGATGAAGCTCGTCGGCATCCTGGACTGGCTCGCCGACAACTGGGACCAGCCCGACGAGGGCGTCTGGGAGACCAGGGGAGGCCGCAAGGACTTCACCTACGGCCGGATCATGTGCTGGGTCGCCTTCGACCGCGCCATCACCATCGCCCGCGAGCGCAGCAGGCCCGCGCCGCTGGAGCGCTGGATCGCGACCAGGGACGCGATCTACGAGCAGGTCTTCACCAAGTGCTGGAACCCGGAGCGGAAGGCGTTCACACAGCATCCCGGCACCGACGTGGTGGACG
This sequence comes from Leifsonia sp. Soil_N53, assembly GCF_057655165.1. Taxonomy (NCBI): domain Bacteria; kingdom Bacillati; phylum Actinomycetota; class Actinomycetes; order Micrococcales; family Microbacteriaceae; genus Leifsonia; species Leifsonia sp. Soil_N53. The sequence continues at coordinate 14,429 of NZ_JBDGMM010000059.1, read as the reverse complement.
CGATCACGCTGCTGATGCCGTTGGTGGGGATGATCTCGCCGCACGACCCGATGTGGCTGTCCACGCTCGACGCGATCGGGGAGGAGCTGGTCACCGACAGCCTGGTCTACCGGTACAACCCGTCCGCGTCGCCGGACGGCCTCCCGGGCGAAGAGGGTACCTTCTCGCTCTGCTCCTTCTTCTACGTGTGCGCCTTGACTGACGCCGGCCGGCTGGACGAGGCGCAGTACGCGTTCGAGAAGATGCTCACCTACGGCAACCACGTCGGCCTGTTCGCCGAGGAGATCGACCCGGCCGGCCTCCAGCTCGGCAACTTCCCGCAGGCGTTCACCCATCTCGCGCTCATCCGAGCGGCGATCGCGCTGGATGCCGCTCTGACCGCCCGGAGCCCGTACGACCGGGGCTCCACCAACCGGAAGGCCGCACGATGATCCCGCTCACCATCGGCACCACCGTCGACGCCCCGGAGCGTCCCGCCGTCATCGACGGCGCCCGCTTCAACCGGCACACCTTCTGGTGCGGTCAGAGCGGGTCGGGCAAGACCTACGCGCTCGGGGTGGTGCTGGAGCAGCTGCTGCTGCAGACCGAGCTGCCGATCGCCGTGCTCGACCCGAACGCCGACTTCGTCCGGATGTCGCGCACGCGGGAGGACGCCTCGCCCGAGGAGCGCGACCGGTTCGCCGGCTTCGACATCCGCGTCTTCCACTCCAGCACCCGGGGCGAGCCGCAGTTCCACGCCCGCTACGTCGACCTCAGCGTCCGCTCGCAGGCCGCGGTCGGGCGGCTGGACCCGATCGCCGACGAGGAGGAGTACAACGCGCTCCTGCACCTCGACAAGTCGCCGGGGCGGCACTTCGACAAGCAGGTCTTCCTGGAGTCGCTCGCCTCCTCGGACGACCCGGCCCGGCGGCGGCTCGGGATGCGGATCGACAACCTGGAGATCCTGGACTGGCCGCTGTGGTCGTTCGGCGGCTCCTCCGCCGTCGACACGATCGACGAGCGGCCCCGCGTCACCGTGCTCGACGTGGGCGGGTTCGCACACCAGGCCGAGCCGCAGGCGGCGGCGCTCTGCGTGCTGGAGCACCTGTGGGAGAAGCGGATGGAGCGCGACCCGCTGCTCATCGTCCTGGACGAGGCGCACAACTTCTGCCCGCCCGTGCCGCGGAACAGTGTCGAGGCGCAGCTCACCGAGCAGCTCATCCAGATCGCCGCCGAGGGCCGCAAGTTCGGGCTGTGGCTGTTCCTGTCCACGCAACGGCCCACCAAGATCCACCCGAACGTCCTGTCGCAGTGCGACAACCTCGGCCTGATGCGGATGAACTCGCCGCGCGACCTGGACGAGATCGGTCACGTGTTCGGGTTCGTTCCGCAGCACCTGCTGGAGCAGTCGCCCACCTTCCGCAAGGGCGAGGCGCTGTTCGCGGGGGCGTTCTCGGAGGAGCCGCAGCTCGTCCGGATCGGCCGGCGCATCACCGTCGAAGGCGGCGGCGACCTGTCGGTGGAGCCGAGCGCTGTAGGTGTCGGATGATCGAGGAGGAACCATGAGCGGCACACCGGAATCGCCCGAGTCGCGCACCCGGGCCGACGCCGCGGAGGCGCGCGGCATCATGAACGACGTCGTCCACGGCAGGCTCATGCACGTGCCGGCGACGATCGCGCAGTCCATCGAGGACTTCCACGACACGTCGCAGGAGTGGCGGCGGCTGTTCTCTGAGCTGCTCGGCACCTTCTTCCTGGTGCTGGTGGCGGCGGGCGGCGGGATGATGGGGCAGGCGTTCCCGAACACGATCTCCCGCACCGCTGCGGTGACCGCGCCGGCGCTGATGGTGTTCGCGATCATCCTGTTCATGGGCAAGGTCTCCGGCGCCCACCTGAACCCGGCGGTGAGCGTGGCCTTCGCGCTGCGCGGGGACTTCCCGTGGGTGCGCGTGCCCGGCTACATCCTCGTCCAGCTGGCCGGGGCCTCCCTCGCCGCGTGGTTCCTGGAGGGCGTCACGCATGTGTCGTCCCGGTACGGGTCGAACTACCCGGCGTCGGGCTTCAGCTCGTGGGATGCGCTGCTGATGGAGGCGGTGCTGACGTTCGGCCTGGTGAGCGTCATCCTGGGCACGGCCTCCGGAGCCCAGAACCTCGGCATCATCGGCGCGTTCGGCGTCGGCGCCTACATCGCCCTGGCGGGCCTCTGGGGCAGCCCGATCTCCGGAGCCTCGATGAACCCGGCGCGCACCTTCGGGCCGGACCTGGTGAGCGGCCACTGGGACGCCTACTGGGTGTACATCGTGGGCCCGCTCGCCGGAGCGGTGATCGCGGTCGGTGCCGCGTTCCTGCTGCGCGGCCGCGGAGGCGGCGTCGCCGGCTCGGGGGCGGCCCAGGGCGGCCTGATGACGGAACCGCGCTACCCGGAGCAGGAGTGAGCCCTCGTCGGGACTGACGCCGCGCCGCAGCGCGGACCATGATGTCCTCATGGACTCGATGGATCTCAACCAGTCCGCGGCGGACGCCGACGGCAGCATCCGCGTGCAGCGCGCGCTGTGGCGGCACTGGGGGACACCGGCGGGCATCTACGGCACGATCGTGTACGCGAGCGTGGTGGCCGCGAGCTCGGGCGGCGCCGCCGACCAGGCGGACGCCCTGCACGTCCTGGTCTTCAGCCTGGTGAGCATCGTGGTGTTCTGGATGGCCCACGTCTACTCGACGGCCCTCGGCTTCCACGCCGCCGACGAGAGCGTGCGCGCCCGGATCGTGGACTCGCTCCGCCACGCCCTGTTCGAGTCGAGCGGCATGCTGGAGGCCGCGGTCGTACCGAGCATCCCGCTCCTGCTGGCGGCGCTCGGCATCCTTCCAGCGGAGGTCGGCGTGCTGCTGTCGCTCTGGCTGACCGTGCTGCTGCTGGGGCTGCTCGGCTACCTGGTGTTCCTGATCCGCGGGAGGTCGGTGCTGGTGTGCCTGACCGGGGCGGTGGTGACGGGGTTGTTCGGGGTGGTCGTGATCCTGTTGAAGACGACGCTGCAGCATTGAGGGGTCGAGCGGTTGTAACGTGTGCCGTTACGCGCTACAGTGATGGAGGTGATCAAGAGCTTCGCCCACAAGGGTCTGTCAGCGTTCTTCCACACAGGCTCGGCGAAGGGGATCGTTCCGCAGCACCGGCGACGGCTGCGGCTGATCCTGGCGACGCTCGACGACGCCGCAGTACCCGAGGATGTCGATCTGCCCGCGTTCGGCCTCCACGCGTTGAAAGGCGAGCTGGCCGGGATGTTCTCCCTGCGGGTGAGCGGAAACTGGCGAGTGATCTTCGCCTTCGACGAGGAGGACGTGATCCTGGTCGACTATCTGGACTACCACTGAGACGAAGGAGGCGATGATGACGATGCACAACAGGCCGCACCCGGGCGAGGTGATCGCGGAGCAGCTCGGTGTCGAAGGGCTCGGGCTGACCGTGGGCGGGGCCGCGCTGAAGCTGGGGATGTCTCGGCCGGCGCTCTCGCGCGTCCTCAACGGGCACGCCGCGGTCAGCACCAAGCTCGCGCTCGCGCTCGAGGCGAACGGCATCGGTACGGCCGAGCTCTGGCTCAGGATGCAGATGCGCTACGACCTCGAGAACGCGCGGGCTGCCGCTGCCGGCTGACCGGCGTCTCTGAGCCGGCGCCGCGCCCCTACGTTGGACCGCCCGTGCTCTCCTGCCCGCCCGGCCCGCCGGCCCCCGCCGGCGGCTGCGGCGCGCCGCCGCCCCCGCCTCCAGAACGCGCGGCCTTGGCCGAGCGGCGCTGCGCCTTCGCCGCGTCCGACTCCACCTTCATGATGTCCTTGGTCTCCCGTAGGTCGCCGATCGCGGCGCGCCAGATGCGGGCGCGCGGATCGGAGTCGACCAGGATCGCCCGGGCGAGCAGCGTCAGCGGGATGGCCAGGATGGCGCCGATCGCGCCGAGCACGACCGCCCAGAGCAGCACCGAGAAGAAGGTGAGCGTCTGGCTGAGCGCCACGGCGTTGCCGACCACCTTCGGCTGCACGACCGACTGCACGACCGCGTTCACGACTCCGTAGATGATGATGATCGCGATGACGGTTCCCCAGCCGCCGATGAGGTAGCCGAACACCAGCGGCGGCACGAGGGCCAGGAAGTAGCCGACGTTGGGGATGAAGCTGCACAGGAACGACAGGATCGCCCAGAGCAGCGCCGCGGGCACGCCGAGGATCCACAGCGCGATGCCGTTGATGACGCCCTGCACGATGCCGAGCACGGTGGTCACCACCATGTAGCGGCGGACGTTGTGGGCGAAACCGGACATCGCGTAGACGAGGTTCGGCTTGGTCGGCTCCAGCTGGCGCAGCAGCGTCGGAGTGTAGGCGGCGTCGGCGGGCATGAGGATGAGCATCGTCAACACGATCACGCCGAACGTGATCAGGCCGAACGCGCCGCCGAGCAGGCCGCTGAAGAAGTTGAGCAGCTTGGTCGGGTCGAAGCCCTGCGTCACCGCCTGGAGGTCCTGCGGGCTGATGCCGATGCTCGACAGCCAACTCGCGAACTGCTGGCCGATCTGCTGGAACTGCGCCTTGTACTGCGGCAGCATGCCGACGAACTGGGCCATCGCGATGATGAGGAGCGCGACGAACCCGGCCAGCAACGCGAAGGTCGTCAGCGCGACCGCGCCGGTCGCGACGCCGCTCGGGGTGCCGTGGCGCTCCAGCCAGACCCGCACCGGCTGGGCGCAGATGACCAGGATCAGCGCGAGCAGAGTCGGGGCGAGGATGCCGGCGATGGCGTGCATCCCGATCAGGATGACGACCCCGCCGGCCAGGCCGACGAGGATGCGGACGCTGCGGCCGTTCGCGGCGGCGGCCTCCTGGTCGGGGTCCGGGCCCTCGGGCGGAGGCGCTTCGGGACGGCGGGTACGGCGGCGGAACGGCCAGATGCCGCTAGCGGCGGCCATGATCGGTTTCCCGGATCACTGTGTGGAGCGCCATGACGGCCTCCCTGTCGATGTTGAACCGCCCGGCCGAGCTGGTGCGGGCATGGGACGGCGCCGGAGCCCTGCGGGACTCCGGCGCCGTAGCGGTCGGGTCGGTCACGTCGGTCACCGATCCCGTTCGATCACGCCGTCGGCGCAGCCGGAGGCGGGGTCGGCGCGGACGGTGCGGCGGGCGCCGCGTGGGCCCCGGCCCCGGCCTGGTGGCCGAGCGCGACGCTCTTGAGGTGCGCGAACTCCTCCGGGGTGATGGTTCCCGCGTCGAGGAGCGCCTTCGCCTTGGCGATCTCGTCGGCCGGGCTGGCGGTCGCCACCTGGCGGATGTAGGCGTCGGTGCTCTGCTGCACCTGGCGGGCCTCCTTCTGGCTGCGTTCCGCCATCCCCGGACCGCGGGCGATCAGGTAGACCAGCGCGGTGAGGAACGGCACGAAGATCAGGAAGATGATCCACAGCGCCTTCCACCAGCCGTTGAGCTTGTGGTCGCGGAAGAGATCGCTGATGATCGCGAACAGCGCGAACAGGTAGGCGATGAAAGCGAAGCTCCAGAAGAACAGCCAGATGATGTTCCAGAAGTTGTTCCAGAAGTCCATGTCGTTTTTCCCTTCCCCCTGGCCCGGGTCCGAGCCTGGATGTGGGCTGAGAGTAACGCCGCGGAGGCCTGGGCGTCTAGAGGGCGATCGGGTGGGTTGAGGGTGAAAACCAGTCCAGCACCCGCAGCGCGCGCAGCGTGTTCCACCGGCTCGGCTCGCCGACCGTCTCCAGGTCGAGCAGGGCGCGGCCGGAGTGCTCGTGGTCGAGCAGCCAGCGGCCGTCCGGCTGGCGGCGCGACTCCACGACGGACACCGCCTCCGCCACCCGGTCGTCCGCCGGCACGCCGGCCGCCCGCAGGTGGTCGAGCCCGCGCAGTATGTCGAACGCCCAGTAGTACGGGAACGAGAACCGCAGCCAGCTCTCCCGGATGATCGCGCCGTCGCTCCGCCGGCGCATCAGGCCGCGCGAGAGCAGGTAGTCGTGGCCGCGCGCGACGGCCGGCGCGACGTCGGTCGGGCCGCCGGCGTCCCGGTAGGCGACCAGGCCCTCGAGCGCGCAGATCGTGCTGTGGAACGAGCCGGGGTCCTGGCGGGTCTCCGCGTAGCAATTCCAGCCGCCGCCGTCCTGCTGCTCGTTCAGCAGCCGCTCGACGATCAGCTCGCTCGGATGCCCGAACCGCGCTCCCGCGACCAGGACGCGGCCGTTGATGCACGGCTCCACCTCGCCGTCGAAGAACGGATGGTTCCACCACTCCTCGCCCCAGTCGACCTGCCGCACAACCCGGTCCACCGCGATGCGGGTGCGCTCGCCGTCCGCGGGTGCGCCCAGCAGGGCCAGCAGCAGCATCGCGTCGTCGACGCCGAGGCGGTCGCGCTGCGTCCAGACCCCCTCGCCCCAGGTCCCGTCCTCCTGCTGGAGCTCGAGCAGGCGGGCGCCCCAGCCGTCGGTCTCGACCTTCGCGCGTTCAGCGGCGACCGCGTCCTCCGGCTCGTGCAGCAGGTCGCGGCGCACCTGCCAGCGGATCGCGGGGTCCCCGTCCAGAAGCCAGTCCATGACATCCACGGCGCACACGGTACTCCGCGCGGCCGCCCGCCGGTCACGTCCGCGCCGCTCAGTTGCTGTTGCACGCCGCCCGCTGGACCGCCGGCGGGAGGACGTTCTGCGCGCACACCTCGGTGCGGTCGCGGACCTGCCAGGCGCCGTCCACCCACTGGAACACCGCCGTCGTCTGCGACTCGGGGTGGTTCACGCCAGCCGTCGCCCAGCCCGCGCTGCACGCGAGGTCGGTGCCGATGGTGCCGGTGAGCCCGGCGGCGTCCAAGGCGCGCTGGAGGGCGGCGGCGCTGCAGTCGGCGCCGGCCGACCCGCCGGATCCACCGGGGGTCGCCGTCGGCGTCGGCGTCGACGGCGCGGGCGACGGGGTCGCGGAGCCCACCACCGCACTCCCGTACGCCAGCGCACCCAGCGGCCCGTCGATGCGCCCGGCGGTCGTCCAGGTCGTCCCGTCAGCGCTCGCGGACACCGTCGTCGTGTTGAGGGAGTGCGCCTGGTTCTGCATCCCGGAGTCCTCGCTGCCGAGCAGCCAGCGGCCGCCGCCGAACGCGAGGCCGTGCGGGAGCCGTCCCTTCAGCGCGGCCGGCGTGGAGGTCGCCCAGGTCTGCGCGTCGTGCCCGCGTCGATCACGGTGTCCTCGGTCGCGGGCAGCCCGGTCGCCTGGTCGGCGGGGTAGGTCGTCGCCGCGGCGATCCGCCAGCCGCCCGCCCCGTACGCGACCGAGCCGGTCGTCTGGCCGGACAGCGGGGCTCCGCTCGCCGCCCACGCGCTCCCGTCCGCGCTCCGGAACACGCTCACCGGCGAGTCCTGCACGTACACGGCCGCGGTGGTCGCCAGCCAGTGGCCTCCGCCGTACGCCACCGACCAGAAGCCGTCGGCGCCGGGAGTCTGCACCGTCGCCGCAGGCGTCCAGCTCGCGCCGTCGTCGCTGGCGTGGACGACCGCGCGGCCGCTGGGGGCCGAGAGGCCGAGGGTGTCGCTGTAGCCGTCGGCCGGGTCGCCGACCGCCAGCCAGCGTCCGGCGCCGAAGCCGACGCCGCGGAGCCGCTCGGCGACGGTCGCGGCGGTCGACCAGGAGGCAAGGTCGGCCGAGGTGAGGATCTCGGAGTGCACGCTCGCCTGATCGTCGGAGACCGCGACGGCGACCCAGCGGCCGTCGCCCCAGGCCAGGTCGTCGATCAGCTCGTGGGGGACGGTGGCGACTCGGGCCCACGAGGCGCCGTCGCGACTCGTCCACACCACGGACTGGTCGACCAGGCCGATGCCGGCCGACGAGCTCCAGGTCACCGCGGCCCACACGGCCCCGGCCGACCCGACGGGCTGGTCGTAGACCCGTCCGGTCTCCAGATCGACCAGCGGGAGCGAGCCGCCGGGCCGGCCCGAGTGGATCAGGATGACCGCGCCGCCGGCATAGCCCGGCCACGCCGTCCCGATCGTGGCCGCCGACACTACGGAGAGCGGCTGCGGCTCGGTCAGCGGATTGCCGCAATTGCACTTGACCCGCGGCGTGCCGGTGGCGTCGACGAGAACGGCGGTGCCCGCCTGGAGGATCGCGGGGAACGACGTCGCCGCTCCCGAGCGGTAGCCGTGGTTCTGCACGAGCGTGTCGCTGCCCAGGATCACGGGCGTCAGGCCGGAGACGTAGGCCGCGATCTTCGCCGGCGCGATGCCGAGCACGCGCGCCCACGCCGCCGCCTTCGCGTGCGCGCCGGCGAGGAACGTCACGAGGCGCTGCGGGTCGCAGACCTGCGCGTCCCCGCTCCCGCCGTAGAGCCCCGGGGTCGTCCCTCCGGCGACCGGCGTGTCCGTCCCCGCGGCCTTCGGGAGGGTGGCCCGCAGCTGCGCGGTCTTCTTCGCGACGGTGTCGCTCGGGGCGGGGGCGGCGTCCCGCTGCGTGCTCTCGGTGAAGGGGTTCGGCCCCGGGTCTCCGGACGCGACGAGCCGGACGGGACCGGAGTCCGCCGAGCGCCCGATGGCGATGCCGCCCAGCACGGCCGCGGCGACCACCGCCGCAGCGACGACGATCCCGCCGGCCAGCCACCAGCGGCGTCGGTTGTGCGGGCCCGGGGATCCGCCCGGCTCAGCGGGCTGCGTCCCTGGGTCGGAGCCCGTGGACATGAAACTGAGAATAGCTCATTAACCTGAGAAGGTTCAAATGCCCGGTTGGGGCCCGGCAGCGCCCGTTCGCGCGAACGACTGCGTGCCCAGGACCCCCAGCAGCGCGAGCTTCTCCGCCGCCTCCGTCCGCGGCGCCGCCGTCAGCACGAGCAGGCATTGCGACAGGTCCTCCGTGAACAGCGCCTGGCAGTCCAGCTCGATCGCGCCGAGCTCCGGATGCAGGAGGGTCTTGTGGTCCTCGAACCGGCGGGCGACCTCGTGCCGCTCCCAGAGCCTGGCGAACTCGGGACTCCGCTCCAGCAGCGCCCGCACGAGCTCGCCCGCACGCGACTGCGGACCCATGGCGCCGTACGCGTCACGCAGCGACGCGACCTGGGCCCGGCTCTGCCGGTCGCGGTCGGCCTCCGGATACATCGCCCGCGCCGTCTCCGGGTCGGTGAACCAGCGGTAGTACTCGCTGCGCTCCAGGCCGGTGTAGTGCGAGCGGTCGCCCAGCAGCGCGACGGCCAGCCGGTTCTGCACGAGGGTCTCGCCCAGATTCGAGAGCACGAGCGCCGGGGTGTCGTCGAGCCGGTCGAGCACGCGCTGCAACGCGGGAGGCACGTGCGCGCCGCCGAGTCGGTCGGGGGTGTTGTGGCCGGCGACGCGGTAGAGGTAGTCCCGCTCGTCGGCGGACAGCCGGAGCGCCCGGGCGAGGGAGGCGAGCATCTGGTCGCTGGGCTGCGGGCCGCGGCGCTGCTCCAGCCGGGTGTAGTAGTCGTTGGACATCGCGGCCAGCATGGCGACCTCCTCGCGCCGGAGGCCGGGGGCGCGGCGGCGGGGGCCGGACGGCAGGCCGACGTCCTCCGGGCGCAGCGCCTCGCGGCGGCGGCGGAGGAAGTCGGCGAGGGCGATGCGGTCCATCACACCATCATCCGACGTCGCCGGCCGCCGGACCAGGGATCGCGGATCCCCCGATGAGCGCTCCGCTCCCGCCCGCGCGGGAACGCCCGCAGAGTGGAGGGCATGAACATCACAGGGAACACCGTCTTCATCCCCGGCGCCACCAGCGGCATCGGGCTCGCGCTCGCCGTCGCCCTCCACGAGCGCGGCAACACGGTCGTCGTGGGCGGACGCCGCACCGAGCTGCTCGAGCGGATCGCCGCCGAGCATCCGGGGATCGACACCGTGCGCGTCGACACCGCCGACGCCGAGAGCATCCGGAAGGCCGCGGCCACCGTGCTCGCGGCCCATCCCGACCTGAACGTGCTGATCACGATGGCCGGCATCATGCAGGCGGAGGACTGGCATCGGCCCGAGACGTTCCTCGCCTCCGCGGAGTCGATCGTCACCACCAACGTGCTCGGCCCCATCCGCCTGATCGCGGCATTCGTGGAGCACCTGCAGACCCGGCCGGACGCGACGATCGTGACGGTCTCCTCCGGGCTGGCGTTCACACCGCTGAAGGTCACGCCGAGCTACAACGCCAGCAAGGCGGCCATCCACATGCTCAGCGAGAGCATCCGCCTCCAGCTCGCCGACACGTCGGTCGGGGTCGTGGAGCTCGTGCCGCCGGCCGTGCGCACGGCGCTCATGCCGGGGCAGGAGGAGAGCGACTTCGCGATGCCGCTGGACGAGTTCGTGGCGGAGGTCATGGAGCTGATCGAGTCCCGGCCGGAGGCGACCGAGCTCCAGGTGGAGCGGGTGAAGTTCCTCCGCTACGGCGAGGCCCGTGGCGACTACGACACGGTCGTGCGGGTGCTGAACGACTCCGACCCCCACGCCCGCGAGTCGGTGGCGTAGCCCGCTACGCGTACTCCCGCTACGCGTACTCCGGGGCGAGGGCGAGCCAGGCCGCCAGCGCGCCGATCTCGGCGCGCACCTCGTCCCGCACGTCCGGCGCGAACGGCTCGTCCTCGTGGATCGCCGTCACGCGGAGGAGGCCCGCCTTGCGGTCGGCCGTGGCGTCGAGCTTGCCGATCAGCCGGTCGCCGTGCAGGATCGGCAGCGCGAAGTAGCCCCAGCGGCGCTTCGCGGCGGGCTTGTACATCTCCAGCAGGTACTCGAATCCGAACACCTCCTGCGTGCGGACCCGGTCGTGCACGAGCCGGTCGAACGGCGACAGCAGTGCCGTGCGGCCCGAGAACGGGAGGCCGACGGCGGCCGGGTCGACCCGCCACTCCAGCGTGCTCCCCTCGACGGTCGCCGGCTCACCCGCCTCGCCCACCAGAGCGCGGCGGGCGATGCCGAGCGAGCGCAGCCGCCGCTCGTCGCGCAGCAGGGCGGCCTCCGCCTCCGGCACGATTTCGATGCCCGCCGGGTAGACCCGCTCTCCCAGATCCCAGGTGCGCTGGCGCCCGATGCGGCCGGCGACCGCGACCTCCCCGCGGCCCTGCAGGAGCTCGAGCAGGCGGGTGACGTTCTGATTGTGCGTCCAGCCGGTGGACTCCCACGGCACGGCGGCGGTGTCGGGGATGTCCTTGGACAGCGTGGGCCCGTTGTCGCGGAGCAGTGCGAGCACGTCCCGGCGGAAGGCGTCGTTGGCCTGCAGCCAGGCCTGCGCGCCGGAGCGGGCGTCGGGCCAGCGCGACATCCGGTCGAGCTGGAGGCCGAGGTCGGAGACCGGCCGGACCATCGCGAACGGCGCGGTGACCGGGTCGTCCATCGCCTTCACCTCGTAGAGCAGCCGATCGGCCTCCAGCGCCTGGACGAGGTCCTGCGGCCGGTAGGCCGCGCCGAGCCGGGTGTAGGCGATCAGGTCGGCGCTCGGCGCGATCGCTGCCGTGGGATCGAGCTGGAGGAACGTCAGGCTCTCGGCGAGCGGGATGAGCCCGGCGGGGCGCTCGGCGTCGAGGCGCTGCGCGCGGACGGCGATCCTGCGCGCTTCGTCGCGGTCCAGGGTGAGGGCCATGCCCCTACGCTAGCGATCGGCGCGCGACTTCCGCAGGCGCAGCGTGATCGTCCGCACCAGCACCGGCCCGACCGAGAGCACGACGATCGCGATCAGGACCAGGTCGAGATACCTCGAAACGAAGTCCGCGACGCCGGGGATGTGGCCCAGCCCGTAGCCGATCAGCACGACCGCGGCGGCCCAGACGGCGGCGCCGATCAGGTTGAACAGGCTGAAGACGCGGTGCCGCATCCGGCCGACACCGGCGGCGACCGGGGCGATCGTGCGGACGACCGCGACGAAGCGGGCAACGACGACCGCGCCGTTGCCGTACTTGTCGAAGAACTGCTGCGTGCGCACGACGCTGGCCCGGCTGAACACTCCCGACTCGCGCCGGTCGAACACGGCGGGGCCGCTCGTGCGGCCGATCAGGTAGCCGACCTCGCCGCCCGCGGTCGCGGCGGCCGCGACGGCGATGATGACCAGCCAGAGCGGCTGCGGGATCTGCCCGGTGAGCGTGAGCACGCCAGCGAAGAACAGCAGGGTGTCGCCGGGCAGGAAGAAGCCGAGCAGGAGGCCTGTCTCGGCGAACACGATCGCGCAGATGCCGAGCAGCGCCCAGGGGCCGGCGGCCTGGATGAGGGCCTGCGGGTCGAGGAGGCCGGAATGGGCTACGGCGCCGGCGGCCGCCAGGGGGTGGGAGATCATGGGGTCCTCTCGTACAGCGCGATCACTGCGCGATGCGTCGCGATCCGCGTCGTGGTCGGATGGAAGCCGAGGTCGGCGAGGTCGGCGATGCCGTAGCTGTCGACGGTGCGGGGCGAGGCGGCGTATTCGATGAGCCAGACCCGGCGTAGCCCGTCGAACCGGCCCAGAGCGCCCGCCTGACTCACCGAATAGATGGTGTCGTGCCAGGACGGCGCCTGCGCGAACGGCAGGTCGAGCGCGACGTCCGTCGTGTGCGCGAAGCCCGCGGGATAGGTGTGCTCGGCGAGGCGCGGCCGTCGGGACGGCCTGGTCGACTCGTCGAACACGACCCCGTCGCCCGGCTGCGCATGCGCTCCGACCGCGGCCGAGACCTCGGCCCAGTCGCTCTGGTTCTTCGCGTACGGCGTGCGCTCCGCAGCGTAGGAGGGGATGCACAGCGCCAGGACCAGCAGCCCGGCGGCGACGCCCGCCCAGCGCCGCCGGCGGAGGATGTCATCCACCCCGCACGCGATCAGCAGCGCGGCAGCGGGCGCGCAGAACGACACGTACCGGGCGGTGAAGTCGGGGACGACCGCGTGCACGGCGATCAGCATCGCCGGCGGGAGCAGCAGCCACAGCAGGGCGAGCGGCACGAGCGACGGCAGGCGCGTGCCCGACCGGAAGAACAGTCCGCCTCCCGCCACCCGGGCGACGAGGATGCGCTGCCGGGCCTCCACGGTCACGGCGACGGCCATGAGCGCCCAGGCCGCGAGAGCCAGCGGCCAGGCGTCGCCGAACCAGATGCCGCTGAAGAGCGTCTGCGGGGCGAGCTGCTGCACGGCGCCCAGGTAGGCGATCTGGTGGTGCTGGCGGATCGCCACCGCAAGCAGGGGAGCGGAGGCCAGCAGCGCGGCTCCCGCGGTGATCAGCCAGCCGGCGACGGTCCGGCGCGGCGCGCGGGACACGGCGACGACCACGCCGTGCACGATCACGAACAGGATCGTGTAGAGGAACACGTAGGTCCCGACCGCGAGCAGCAGGCCGTAGCCGACGAACCACAGTGCTCGCGGACGGTCGCGGCCGAGCGCGCCGATGAGCAGCACGGTCAGCCAGGCGACGATCGCGGCCGAGAAGGCGAACGAGCGCGCCTCCTCGCCCATGTAGGTGACCCGGGGCAGGAGCGCGCAGATCAGTCCGGCGACGACCGCCGTGCGGACATCGCGGAGGCGTGCGGCGAGCAGGACGACGGCGGCGGCGGCCAGCCCGACCGCGATCGCGCTGGGCAGCCGCACCGCGAACGGCGAGAAGCCGGCCAGCTCGCCCCAGAAGTGCAGGCCGAGGTAGTAGGTGCCGTGCACGGCGTCCAGCTGGCCGAGCATCCGGAACAGGGTGGGCAGCGGACGCTGCGCGGACATGATGCTGGTGGCCTCGTCGCCCCAGAGCGAGGGGATCCAGGAGCCGGCTGCGGACAGCACGGTCGCGAGCACGCCGGCGAGTGCGGCGAGCACGGCCGGGCGGGCGAGGGGCGCGGTCCTGCGGATCGGGGCCGGCCGCAGCGTTGTGACGGACAGGTCGGCACCGTCCTCTCGAATCAGCGTCTGCGGTCAGTCAATCCCAGCACTCCCCAGAAACGTCCAAGAGTCGGACGGTCCAACAGTCGGTGACATCCACGGGTCAGCTGATCTCAGCGAGGATGCGCTCGGCCAGCAGGTCGCCGATCAGGGGGCCCATCGTCAGGCCGCCGGCGCCGAAGCCGGTGTTGACGTAGACCCCCGGCCGGTCCTCGACGGGGCCGGCCGTCGGGAGGTCGCCGTCCGGGAGCGGGCGCAGCCCCACCCTGGTCTCGACCAGAGTCGCGTCGGCCAGGCCCGGCGCCACCGCGAGGGCGTCCGCCAGCACCTGCCGGACGCCGGCCGCGGTCTCGCGCGCGTCGAAGCCGGAGCCGGTCTCCCGGGTGGCGCCGACGACGATCCGCCCGGCGTCGAACGGGACCAGGTAGTGCGGCGCGACGGGATGCACCGACGGCCACGCTCGGGTGTCCGCATCGACCCGCAGGTGCACGAGCTGTCCGCGCTGCGGCTCGACCCGCACGCGGACGCCCAGCGGCCGGAGGACGCGGTCGGTCCACGCGCCCGCCGCGACGACGATCGCGTCCGCCGCCAGCGGTTCGCCGCCGGCGGTCAGCACGCGGTCGGCGTCCAGTGCCG
>NZ_JBDGMM010000058.1:0-120593 GCF_057655165.1 Leifsonia sp. Soil_N53 | reverse complement strand
GATCAACGACCTCTACTGGCGCAGCATCGACCGGCCCAAGGTGGCGCACTGGCTGGCCGCCTACGAGATGCTGACTCAGACCCTCACCCCCAACCCGGCCTCCAACTGGGCGCGCGGACTGTCGGATGAGATCCTCGCCGGGGCCCCGAAGGGCTACACCGACGCGGTGCTGGACGACGAGTTCCCGCTGTCGATGTTCTACGAAGCCCTCAACAAGAAGATGGCCGCCGTCATCGAATCCACCTCCGGGATCACCGGGGACAGCGAGGCCTGACCCTGCGTTTCGAGGCGCGGGTCCGTCATGCACCGTCGGTGCGACGACCCGCGCCTTCAGCGTGCAGCCGTACTACCCCGCAACCGCCACCCGCCTCGCAAGGTATTCGACCTCTGCGACCCGTCGCCGCTGGGCGCCCGGCGCGTAGAGGCCGCGATCCACGTCGACGAGTGCCCGCACCGTCGCCGCCAGAGCCGTCACCGACTCCGCCGCCAGGGTGCTCTCCTGCTCCGCCCGGTGCAGCGCCTGGACGTGCCGGCGCAGGCCGCCGTCGAGTGTCAGCAGCCGCGTCCCGTCCGTGGTGGCGGCCGACAGCGCGGGCACGAGGGCGATGCCGATGCCGGCCTGGACCATGCCGCGGAGGGAGTCCGTGCCTGCTCCGCGCAGCGCGATGAGCGGGTCGAAGCCTGCTCCCCCGCAGAGGCGGATCAGGCAGTTGTCGCCGGCCGAGCCTTCCCGGGTGGAGACCCAGGTCTCGGCGGCGAGCTGCTCGATCGTGACGGGGTCGTCTCCGGCCAGGGGATGGGCCTCCGCCACCATCAGGAACAGCTCCTCGTCCAGCAGCGGCGTGACCGTCGCGGCCGCCGGCCAGCGCTGGGGGACGAGGTCGTACTCGTAGACGACCGCCACCTCCAGCAGCGCGTCGCGCAGCTTCGCGACCAGCTCGTCCGGCTCGCCCTCGTCGAGCGCGAGGTCGACGTTCGGGTGGGAGCGGCGGTAGTCGGCCAGGCTGCAGGGCAGCAGGCGCTGGTTCGCGGCCGCGAAGCCGCCGACGCGGAGGCGGCCGAAGCCTCCCGAGCTGAGGCCGCGCATGTCGTCCTCGAGGGCGCCGAGCGCCATCAGGATGTCGTGGGCGCGCTCGGCGAGGAAGAGGGCCGCGGCGGTCGGCCGGATGCTGTGCGCGTCGCGCTCGAACAGCGTCGCCCGGAGGCTGTGCTCGAGAGCCGCGACCTGCTGCGAGACGGCGGACCCGGTGTAGCCGATCTGGCGCGCGGCGTCCGCGAAGGAGCCCGTGCGGACCACGACGGACAGCGTGCGGAGATGGACCGGGTTCAGCATGATCGTCAGGTTCCGTCGGAAGAAGCGGAAGAAGAGGAGAGCGCGCTGACCGGTGAAGCGAGCAGGCTCTCCACGTCCACGCGCCCTCCGGCGGCCGCGAAGTCGCGGTCGACCGCGGCGCGCAGTGCGGGGTCGGCCAGATAGTCGGCCATCGTCGCCGCGAGCCCGATGGCGCTGTCGATCACGGCGGCGTCTCCGAGCGGGCTGACCGCCTGCCGCCCGAAGCGGGCGGTGTGCATGACGATCGGCTGGGGCGAGATGCTGACGGTGGGGTGGATCGAGGGCCGGCGCACGCTCACGTTGCCGAGGTCGGTCGACCAGCCGCCGCCGACGAGGCCGGGCGGATCGAGCACGATCCTCCGGCCGCGCGCCGACAGGTGGGTGAAGTACCGGGCGGCCAGCGCGGCGTTGCTGCGGACCGGGAGGTAGGCGGGGAACGGGTCCCAGCGGACCTCCAGCCGGGTGCCGCTGAGCAGCGCGGCGCCGTCGAGGATGTGCTGCACGCGCGCGGACAGGTCCACGAGCTCGTCGAGGGATTCCGAACGGAGTTCGATCGTCAGCGCGGCCGTCTCCGGAACCACGTTCGTGGCGGCGCCGCCGTTGGTGATGATGGCGTGGAGCCGGTCGGTGGCCGGGATGTGCTGGCGTAGCGCCGCGACGCCCTGGTACGCGGCGACGACGGCGTCCAGTGCGTTGCGGCCCTCGTGCGGAGCGGAGGAGGCGTGCGCCGCGACGCCGTGGAAGGTCGCCTCGACATCCCGGACCGCGAGCGAGGTGAACGACGCGACCTCGTCCGGCCCGGTGAACGGGTGCACCATGACGACCGCGTCGATGTCGTCGAACCCGCCGGCGCGCTCCAGCACCTCCTTGCCGCCGCCGTTCTCCTCGGCCGGCGTCCCGAGGAGCACGACAGAGCCGCCCAGTTCCGCCAGCTGCGAGCTGACGCCGAGGAACGCGCCGACGGCAGCCGCGCAGATGACGTTGTGGCCGCAGCCGTGCCCGACCTCGGGCAGCGCGTCGTACTCGGCGAGCACCGCGACCCGCGGGCCGCCGGCGCCGGACTGCACGCGCAGCGCGGTCGGCATCCCGGACACCCCAACGGTCGGCGCGAACCCGTGCCGGCGGAGGAACTCGGACACGATCGCGGCGGAACGGTGCTCCTCGAACCCGACCTCCGGCGTCGAGTGGATGCAGTGGCTGAGCCCGATCAGCTCGGAGCGCAGCCGTTCGATGGTGTGCTCTACGCCGCGGAGGACGTGGGCGCCGGCGCCGGCGGTGCGGGTCGACGGGGTCGCCGGGACGTCGGAGGGGGAGCTGTCAGCGGACATCGTCGTCTACTCGATTCAGGGCAAGAGTGGAAGCTTTTTCTTACGATAACCCCTAGACTGTCGTAAGTACACCTAATCATGGAAGAATGTGCGCATGACGGACAACTCGCTCCCGGACGTCCCCCGGCTGCGCCTGCTCAGCGAGGTGGCACGCCAGGGTTCGCTCGCCGGGGCGGCGCGGACGATCGGCATCAGCTCGTCCGCGGTCTCGCAGCAGATCAGCATCCTCGAGCGGGAGGCGGGCGTGAAACTGCTCGACCGCTCGCCGCGCGGCGTCGGGCTCACCGGCGCGGGCGAGATCCTCGTCGAGCACGCCCGTCGCATCCTCCGACTGCTGGAGGCCACCCGCGCCGAGATGGACCAGCTCAGCGGAGAGCTCACCGGCCGGGTGCGCATCGGCGCCATCCCGTCGGTCGCACGCTTCGTGCTGCTCCCGGTCGCCGAGAGCCTCGCCGCCGATGCTCCCGACATCGAGCTGACCGTGAACGTCATCGAGCCGGCGGACAGCATCGAGCTGCTGCTCGGCGGTGCCCTGGACATCGCGATCATCGACCTCTACGACAACGTGCCGATGGCGTTCCCCGACTACCTGCACACGACCGAGCTCCTGCACGAAGCGCTCGTGCTCGTCGCACCGCCGACGTTCGACATGCCCGCCAAGGTCCGGCTCGCGGACCTCAAGAACGAGCCCTGGGTGATGCCGGACGAGCTCGGCGCGTGCGGGCAGGCCGTGCGCTTCGCGTGCCGGTCGGAGGGCTTCGAGCCGAACGTCCGCTGGCACACCGCCGACCTGCTGCTCCTGGTCGAGTCGATCTCGCGCGGCCGCGGCATCTCGGTGCTGCCGCCGCTGTCCATCGACCGCGGCGTCGCGCCGGTGAGCATCCACGCCCTCGACCGGCCGCACCTCAGCCGCCGCGTCCTGGCGGTGACCCGCGCGGCCGACGAGCGCCGGCCGATCGTGCGGGCGGTGCTGGACGAGATCCGCCAGGCCGCCGCGACCCAGAAAGCGGTCATCCAGGCGGCGGCCACCGCGGCCGACTGACCCACGCAGCAGCGGCAGCCGAAGGATCCCTTGCGGCAGCACCAGCGACCGACGCCCTCGAAACGGTGCGCGCGGCGCCTCCGACTCGCACACTGGTGATGAATCCCCCACCACCGTTCCGAGGAGAAGGATCATGACCGCCGAACGTCTCATCGCGCAGGTTCCGGGCCACTGGCAGGTGCCCGGTCAGTTCACCATCAACCACAGCCACGGCATCCGGGTCGGCGACATGATCTGGGTCGGCGGCCAGGAGGACCTGGACGAGCACGGCAACGTGCGTCACCCGGGCGACATCGAGGCCCAGTGCCACGCCGTGATGCAGTCCCTGCAGGCGGTCATCGAAGACCTCGGCGGAACGATGGGCGACGTGGTCCAGTTCAACACCTTCTACTCCGGCGAGCTCAGCGTCGAGGAGTGGCAGCGGACGTACGACATCCGGTTCAGCTACTTCCCGAAGCCGGGCCCGACCGCGACCGGCATCCTGATCGGCAAGGAGCTGAACATCCCGGGCATCCGCGTGGAGGTCAACGCCGTCGCCGTCGTCGGCAGCGCCGCCCGCGACGCCGCCCGCCCGACCGTGCCCGTGGTGACCGCGTGAGCAGCCGCACCCTCGGGGTCATCCTGTGCGACCTCGACTCCTACGCCGTCGACGACCTCGACTGCGTCGTGCCCGGCGCACCGGCGATCAGCGACAACCCCGTCGGCTTCTTCGAGAACCCGGACAGCTGGCCCGGCATCCCGGTCTCCTACGCCGTCGCACGCGGGGCCAGGGTCGAGCAGCTCGTCACCGGCGACCCGGTCGCGATCGACGCCTTCTGGCGCGCCAGGGAACGACTCGCGCACTGCTCGCTGGTCATCACCGACTGCGGCTTCTTCTACTACGCCCGACAGGCGGGCCTCCCGACCGGCAACACGCTCACGAGCAGCCTCGACCTCCTCCCCGTCGCCGCCACCCTGACCAACGGGAAGATCGGCGTGCTCACCGTCTCGGCGCCGCTCGCCACCCGGATGCTCGCGGCGGACGAGCTGTTCCCGCGCCTCACGATCGTCGGGCTGGAGGACCAGCCGGGCTGGAACGGCATCCTCACGAACGACCACGCCTACGGCAACGGCTGGGACCTCGACACCCTGCGCGCCGGAGTGGAGGCCGTGCTCGAGCGTGAGTGCGCGCCCGGTGGCCGGCTGGCGAACATCGGCGCCCTGGTGCTGGAGTGCACGCTGCTGCCCGAGTTCCGGCGCGAGATCGCGCAGTACACGGCGGCGCCGATCCTCGACATCGCGTCGTTCGCGGTCAGCGCGCTGGGCCCGGGGTTCGCGGGCGGCGCCGGGTTCGCCGGCGGTACGCGCTTCGCGGGCGGTGACGACTGACGAGTGATGCCCCTCGTCCTCGACCTGCTCGGCACGTTCTTCTTCGCCATCTCGGGGAGCCTGCTCGCCGCGCGGCGCGGCTTCGACATCGTCGGCTCGCTGCTGCTCGGCTCGCTCACCGGTCTCGGCGGCGGTGTTATCCGGGACGTGATCCTCGGCGTCACGCCGAACGCGTTCGCCGACCCGGTCTACCTGGCCCCACCCGTCCTGGCCGCGGTCCTGGTGCACTTCCTGTCCGGCGCGCTCGCGCGGTTCCCGCGGACGCTGCTCGTCTTCGACGGCGGCGGCCTCGCGCTGTTCTGCATCACCGGCAGCGTCATCGCGCTGGAGCACGGCGCCAACCCGGTCGCCGCGGCGGTGCTCGGCGTGACCTCGGCGGTCGGCGGCGGCCTCCTCCGCGACGTCGTGGCCAACCGCGACCCCCGGCTCTTCGACCCGCACGACCTGTACGCGGTGCCGGCGATGCTCGGGGCGGCGATCATCGTGCTCGTCTGGAGCGCGCGTGGCTACAACGCGTGGACCGAGGCCGCCGTCGCCGCCCTGGTCTTCAGCGTCCGGATGCTCTCCCTGCGGTTCCGCTGGCACGTCCCGCTCGCGGCCGCGTCACGTCACACGCCCTCACGCGCGCCCGGCGTCGCGCTCAGCCGGTGTAGGGCCTCAGCTCCGCCAGGACCTCGTTGAGCGCCTCGGTGCTGGAGGGGTGCGTCCAGATCCGGTCGGCACGCACGCGACGTTGATGCAGGTGCCGCCGTACATCGCCGGGTCGCGCTCCACCAGTGCCACGGACCGCCCGGCCGACGCGTAACGCCGCGCGAGCGTCTTGCCCGCCTTGCCCCACCCGACGACCAGCAGGTCGACCTCCAGCTCGGCAGTTGTCACGATGGCCTCCTCGGTCGCTCGGGGTCACCCTACGACCGAGGAGGCCCCGCCGGTCAGGCCTCGGCCATGCGCCCGTCGAGGAACGCCGCCAGCTCGTCCGCCGTCGGGTACGACGCCTGCGCGCCTGCGTGGGCGGCCGCGTGGCCGCCGACGCCGACCGCGAACCGTGCGGCGTCGGCCAGCCGGTCGCCTTCGGCGAGGCGGACGAGCAGCGCGCCCATGAACGCGTCGCCGGCGCCCGTCGTGTCCACCGCGGTGATCCGCACCGCGGCGACGTGCGCGGGAGGCGCGTCGCCGTCCACGATCAGGCAGCCGTCGGCGCCGCGGGTCACGACCGCGCGGGCGATCCCGAGTGCGGCGAACCCGTCGCGCACCGCCGTCGGGTCGGTGTCGACCGCGCCCTCCGGAAGGCCGAGGAGCGCCTCCGCCTCGCCCTCGTTGACGAGCAGGACGTCGGCGACAGGCGCGAGCTCGCGGGCCGCCGCCCCGAACGGCGACGGGTTGAGCACGACGGTCGCACCGGCCGCGCGGGCGCGCTCCGCGGCGGCGCGCACCGTCGCCGTCGGCACCTCGAGGCACAGGCCGAGCACGGCCGCGCCGGCGAAGACGTCGTCGGGGAGGTCCTCCGGCGCGAGCGAGCCGTTGGCCCCGGGGGAGACCACGATGGTGTTCTCGCCGTCGGCGGCCACGGTGATCAGCGCGGTCCCGGTCGCGACGCCGTCCCGCACGGACACGTGCGACGTGTCCACGCCCGCCCCCGCGACCGCGGAGCGCAGCAGCTCGCCGTTGGCGTCGGCGCCGACCGCTCCCACCATTGCGACGTCGCCGCCGAGCCGGCCGGCCGCGACGGCCTGGTTGGCGCCCTTGCCGCCGGCGCCGACCCGCAGGTCGCCGCCGGAGATGGTCTCGCCTGCGCGGGGGAACCGCTCGGTGCGGACGACGAGGTCGGCGTTCAGCGAGCCGACGACGACGATGCGGCCGGCGCTCACCGGACCGGCTCCGGCACGGTCACCTCGGCCGAGGCGGGACGCGGGATCAGGAACGAGACGGCGAGGGCCGCGGCCGTGATGACGGCGCCGAGGATCATTCCGGCAGAGTATCCGGTCGTCGAGTGCCCGAACGACATGATCAGCGTCCCGGCCACGCTGCCGCCCAGGCCGATCCGGAGCAGGCGGCGGTAGCCGTGCGTCGGCGCCAGCCGGCCGGCGAGCGGGGCGACCGCCCAGCACCCGGCGAGCAGGGCCGCGGTGAGGGCGGCGATGCGGACCGGGCGGCCGGTCGGGGCGGAGGTGGCGACGGGGGCGGTCACGCGACGGCCTCCGGGTCGCCGACCCGCTCCAGGGCGTCGACGACCAGTGCCCAGAACCGCTCGCGGTCGAGCTCGAGCGCCGCCCAGGTCGTGCAGTCGTCCGGGGCCGGGCCGCGGCGGTCGGCCACGGTCATCCCGGTGGTCAGGCGCCCCTGCGTCTCGATCGCGATGGGCATCCGCTCGACGCGGACGATCGTGGGGTCGATCACGTACGCGACCGCGCACGGATCGTGGACGGGCGGGCTGTCGAAGCCCTGCACCTCCGAGTAGGCGTGCCCGAAGAAGTCGAGCAGCTCGCCGACGAAGCGCGCGGGAGCCGTGCCGACCGCGGCGATGCTCTCGCGCACCTCCGGGGTGGCGAGGGCCTGGTGGGTGAGGTCGAGCCCGACCATCACGACCTTCCAGCCGGCGCTGAACACGATGTCGGCGGCCTCCGGGTCGATGACGATGTTGAACTCCGCGACCGGGCTCCAGTTGCCGACGTGGACGCCGCCGCCCATCAGGACGACCTGCTTGACGCGCTCCACGATGCGCGGCTCGCGGCGCACGGCGAGGGCGATGTTGGTCAGCGCGCCGGTCGGGACGAGCGTGACGGTGCCGGGCTCGTGCGCCAGCACGGTCTCCACGATGAGGTCGACCGCGTGCCGCCCGTCGAGTTCGATCAGCGGCTCCGGGAGGACGGGCCCGTCGAGCCCGGACTCGCCGTGGATGGCCGGCGCGACCTCGACCGGGCGCAGCAGCGGGCGGTCGGCGCCCGCGGCGAACGGGACGCCGGCGATGCCGGCCACGCGCGCCACGGACAGCGCGTTGCGGGTGACCTTGTCGAGGGTCTGGTTGCCCGCGACGGTCGTCACGGCGAGCAGCTCGATCTCCGGGTTTCCGTGGGCGAGCATGAGCGCGATCGCGTCGTCGTGACCGGGATCGCAGTCGAGGATGATCTTCTCCATCGAGTGGAGCCTCCGCTTCTTCGAGGAACGCAAAACGGTTGATACGCTAAGCCTAAAGCGCTTGACGCGCAACCGGGCCGCCCCTCGATATCATGGGCGGGTGCCGACGCCACCGCCTCCCCCGCCGCGGAAACGGGTGACCGCGGCCATGGTCGCGGAGCGCGCGGGCACGAGCGTCGCGGCCGTCTCCCTGGTGGTGAACGGCAAGCACCGCGGCCGCATCTCCGACGAGAACGCGGAGCGCGTCCGCGCCGCCGTGCGCGAGCTCGGCTATGTGGTCGACAGCACCGCGAGCGCGCTGGCCCGCGGCACGAGCGACGTCGTGGTGCTGCTCGCCCCCGACCTCCCGAACCCGTTCTTCGGCCGCGTCATCACGGCCGTGCAGGAGACGCTGGGCGAGCGCTTCCAGCTCCTGCTCTTCGCGTCGCCGACCGGCGCACAGCCGACCGTGGCGGATGTCCGCCGCCTCGCCGCGCTGCGGCCCGCCGGGCTGCTCGTGTCCGCTCCGACCGCGGCGTTCCTGGACGAGGCGCCCGCGGGCGTCCCGTTCGTCCTGCTCGACGCGCCCGGCCTCGAGGATCGCGCGCCGACGGTCAACTACGACCTCGCCTCCGGCGTGGCCCGACTCATCGCCCACCTCGGCGAGCGCGGCCACACCGTGATCGGCTACCTCGACGGCTCCACCCCGGCCGCCACCTACGAACTGCGCCGCACCCTCCTGGAGGAGGAGGCCGGTCGCCGCGGGATGACGCTGCTCACCTCGCCGCCGGTCCGCAGCCGCCCGGACATCGCGGAGGCGAAGGCGGCGACGGAGGCCGCACTGCCCGGCTGGCGGGCCGCCGGCGCGACCGCGGTGATCGCGGCCTCCGACACCCTCGCCCACGGCGTGCTCGCCGCCTGCGCCCAGGCCGGGCTGCGGGTCCCGGAGGACATCGCGGTCGCCGGCTTCGACGATCTCCCGGCCTCCGCGGTCACCGCGCCCGCGCTCACCAGCGTCGCCCTGCCCGGCGACCTCCTCGGCTCGGTGGCGGCGCGGCTGCTGCTCGCCCTCATCGACGGCGGCGAGGCCCCGGAGACGCACGAGCTCCCCGCCGAGCTCGTCGTGCGCGCGTCCACGGGCTGAGAGTCCGCCGCAGGCCGCGTCATCGTCGGCGTCTCCACTGCTCTCTTCTACGGGGCGGGAGAGGCGAGGAGACGCGATGACCATGCACGACGATCGTCGGTGGGAGGATGCGGCGGGGTGGTCGGTGCGCACGGTCGCCCGCGTCGTTGCCGGCCTGCTCACGCTCGCGCGCGACCGCAGGCCCGTGACCGCCGAGGCCGAGGCCGACGACACGACTGCCCGCCCACACGATCCGGGGAGGCCGGCCGAGGTCGAGCGTCGCGGAACCCTCCGCTGGGCTGTCTGCCCGGTCTGTCCCTGGGAGGGCGGCGACCGCCTCGTCCACTTCGACGCGGTGGCCGACGCCGCCCACCACAATGACGCCGTCCACTGCAACGACGCCGTCCACCGGGCGACCGCCCTGGCCGCGGCAGCCTCAGAACCGGGCCAGCCAGGACCGGGCCATGTTGTACACGCCTGACGCGATGAGGCCCAGCCCGAGCACGACGATGACGGCCCCGCCGAACGGCAGCTCCTGCAGCGCGCCCAGACCACCCGCGAGTCCCGTCGCGGTCGCGGGCTGCATCCGGACCGCCGCGAGCAGGAAGGCCACGCCCGCGAGGACCACGACGACGCCCTTGGCGAGATAGCCCACCGTGCCCAGCACGACGATCCCGCGCCCGGCGGCGCCCGACGGCACGTGGATGTCCTGACGGAAGCCGCGCCGGATCCCCTTGACGAGGAAATGGACGCCCACCGCACCCGTCGCCAGCCCGAGCACGCCCAGCAGGAGCTGGCCTCCCGGTGTCGCGAGGATCCCCGCGCTCGCCTGGCGCGTCGCCGTGCTGGCGTGCGTCGGATGCCCGTCGGCGAACGCCAGCGCGCTGAACCCGAGCACGCCGTAGGCGACCGCCTTGCCCAAGTGCTCCCCGCGGGCGAGCCAGCGGTCGCGCGCCGAACCGGCCCGGACCAGCACGGCCTCGGTCAGCAGCCACAGCGCGAGGGCGAACAGACCGACCGCGGCGATCCAGAGCACGATGAACCCGCCGGGGATCTTCGCGACCTCGTCCAGCGCGCCGCTCTGGTCGGCCTCCCCCACGTGCGCGGCGCCGAGCTGGATGGCCAGGGCGCCGATGAGCAGCTGGATCAGCCCGCTCGCGGCGAACCCGGCACGCGCCGGGATCTCCAGCAGCTTGCTGTCGCCCGCCGTGCGAGCGGCTCTGCGGAGCTGGGCCTTGCCATCGGCGGCAGCGCTCATCGGACGGCCCCCTACGCGTCCTCGTGGACGCTGCGCAGCACCGTCCAGCCGTCGGCCGGAGCGATGGTCAACTCGCCGTCGCTGTCCGGGGAGTGCGCGAAGAACACGGCGGATCCGGGAGTCTCGCCCGGGCCGCCGTAGGTGGAGAGCTCGTCCTCGCCCTCCGGCGACCGGAGGACGTAGGCGCGTTTCTGGACCAGTTCCGCCCAGTCGGCGACCTCGTCTTGCGGGGTATCGGTCATGCGCGGCGCCGGACCCATCCGAAGAGTCCCGCCGCCTTCTGCGGCCGGAACCAGCTCGCGTACACCGCGATCCTGGCCTCCGTCAGCGTGGCGTACCTGCCGAGCGTCCGGCCGTCCGCCGCCGAGGCCGTGAAGCCGTCGTCGAGCTCCTCGATCATGCCGAGGTAGGCGGACGGGGTCTCGGCCACCCACAGCCCGGCGACCGGCTGACGCCAGGCGAGGTGCTCGCTCGGAGCCGGGGCGGCGGCCGTGCGGCGGCCGCGGCGGACCCGGGTCTCCGAGCGGCGCGGAAGCGGTCGTCCTGCCTTTACCGCGATCGTCATGGCGTTCCCTTCGGCTCGGTTGAGGTGGCGTGATCGATGAAGTAACTAGAGCTTCTAGCTAATCCATCGCCGAGGCAAGCTTTCGGAGGGGGGTTGATTCGCCGGGGTTGATCTGCTAGTTCGTTGCGGCGTTTGAACATCTAGGAGTTCACGTAGCTAGATCCACTAGCATTCAACTAGGCTCGACATGCACGACGAACTCGTCGTCAGACTCTCCGTTTTTCGGTGGTCTATCATCTGATCCATGACGACGGACAGGAACAGTCCGGCGCCCCAGCACTGGTACGGCGCCGAGACGGACCGCGCACGGGCCATCGAGGTCCTCGAGCACCTCCGCGGCTACGCAGCGGCCGACACCGCCATGCAACGCCGCTCCGAGAAGGCCATGGGACTGAACGAGAACGACATCTCGGCCCTGCGCTACCTCCTCCGCGCGGACGAGCGCGGCACCACGGTCGGCCCGCGCGAGCTCGCGGAATACCTCGGCATCCAGAGCTCGTCGATCACGGTCCTCCTCGACCGCCTCGAGAAGGCCGGCCACATCCGCCGCGTCCCCAGCCCGTTCGACCGGCGAGCCCTGATCATCGTGCCGACGCCGCCGACCGACCAGGTCGAGCGGGCGATCCTCGGCGACGTGCGCGAAGAGCTGGTCGACGTGGCGTCCAGCCTCAGCACGGAGGACGTCCAGACCGTCGTCGCGTTCCTCGGTCGGCTGCGGGACGCGGTCGATGGGATCAGCACACCCGTCGCGGACGGCGTCGAAACGACCACGTCGACCCGCTGACCGACGCCCGGACTGACCGGCCGCTACGCGACCGGGCTGGGTCGAGCTGAGCCGAGTCCATCAGGACGGAGCTGATCCCGCCGACCCGGCGCGGGACCCGCCCTCTCACGTGGCGGAAAGTGGCCGAATCCCTGTCCGGGAGCGGCTTTCCGGCGCGCGCACGCCCCCGTAGGTTCTTTCCATCCCGCCGCAGCTCCGGCCCGCGCGCACCAGGAATCCGGCTCCCGACCGGACCGCGCCGCGCCGGGCTGCCGGCGATCCCGACATCGTTGGGCCAGCCTCCCGTCCGCGCTCGGCTGCGCCCGGAAGGAACCTCCATGCGCCCGCACGCAGACACCGCCATCGACGACGATCTCGTCGCCCGCAGCCGGGCCGGCGACAACGAGGCGTTCGCCGAGCTCTGGCGTCGCCACGCCGACGCCGGCCGCAGGTTCGCCGCCTCCGTGACCTCCGCTTTCGACCCGGACGACCTCGTCTCGGAGGCCTTCGCCCGCATCTGCCGGACGCTCCGCAACGGGCACGGTCCCGTCCGCGGTTTCCGCGGCTACCTCTACACGACCATCCGCAACGCGTCCGCCTGCTGGGCCGCCGCCCGCCACGAGGTCGCGGTCGAGGACCCGGACCTGTACTACGACGAGCCGTGGAGCGACGACCAGCACGACCGCATCTGGGAGCGCTCCCGCCTCGCCGACGTGCTCGGCTCGCTGCCGGTGCGCTGGCGGGATGCCCTCTGGTACAGCGAGGTGGAGGAGTTGGCACCCGCCGAGCTGGCGGGCCTGCTCGGCGTCTCGCCGAACGCGGCCGCCGCCCTCACCTACCGGGCGCGCGAGGGTCTCCGCCGGGCGTGGGATGCGCACACCACGGAGGCCGCGGACGGGAAGTCCACCGCCGTCGGAGCATCGCCCCGGATCACCGGCGACGTGGCCGCCTGACGACCCACTGACCCGCCGCCCCAACTCCCACAGACCCTTGCGCATCCGAATGTATGCGCATACGGTGCGCGGAGTGATCGCCCCGCGTGAGCCTGTCCCCGCCGGGCGATGGTCGAAGATGACACGAAACGGAGACAGTCCCATGGCCAGGTCCCACCCGCCGCGGCGCTCACGCCGCACCACCGCGATCGTCCGAGCCGGCGCAGTGGCCGCGCTCGCGGTCGCGTCCCTCGCGGCCGCACAGACGGCGACCGCCGCACCGCCCCTACCCCCCTCCGCCCCTCAAGGCATGCAAGGGATGAGCGCCCAGCCGCCACTCACTCCCGCCCAGAAGGCCAGCCTCCTTCAGGTCGCCGAAGACACCTGGAAGTTCTTCCAGAACGACACCGACCCCACCACCCACCTGCCGCTCGACAACCTCGGGCCCGGGACCACGAGGGGCCAGTACACGTCCGCCGCGAACATCGGGACCTACCTGGAGGCCGTGGTCTCGGCCGGCGACCTCGGGATCGTCCCCCGCCCGCAGGAGCGCGCGCTCGTCTCCGCGACGCTCGACACCGTCGCCACCCTGAAGCGCTCGCACGGCTTCCTGTTCCAGTGGTACGACACCACGAACGGGCACACCATCCTGAACCCGGGCGCCGCCGACTGCTCCACCGAGACCACGCCGCAGCAGGACAACTGCTCGTTCCTCTCGGCGGTCGACAACGGCTGGTACGCGTCCGGCCTCTTGGTCGCGCGCCAGGCTCTGCCCGAGCTGCGGAAGCAGATCGACGCGCTCATCGCGCCGATGGACTTCTCGATCTTCTACGACGACCGGGCCCAGACGGACTGCAACACCAACCCGGCCATCGCGGGCAACCAGCCGACCGGGCAGATGTACGGCGGCTACTACGCCGGCCAGGGACCCGCCGGCTACCACAACGGCGCGATCTACAGCGATCCGCGCATCGCGATGTACATCGGGATGGGCCTGCACCAGATGCCCGGCGACGTCTGGTGGCGCACCTGGCGCACGCTCCCGCCGCAGCAGTGCAGCACCGACCCGGACTTCTCCTGGCAGGGCCAGTGGCCGGTCGGCGGCGACTGGCAGAAGTACACCGACCCGCAGAGCGGCAAGGTCTTCAACGTGTGGGAGGGCCACTACACCTTCCCGGGATCGTCGCTGACCTTCCTCCCGACCTGGGGCGGCGGCATGTTCGAGGCGATGCTGGCGAACGAGATCGTCCCGGAGACCACCTGGGGCCCGAACGGCTTCGGCTTGGCGGACGTGCGGACGGCGCAGGTGCAGGAGAAGTACACGACCCAGACCCTGGGCTACCCGGTGTGGGGGATGTCGCCATCGAGCACCGCCGACGACACCGGCGGCTACGGCATCTACGGCGCCACCGGCCAGAAGTTCCCGGCCGGCCAGGCGCTCGCCCAGTGCCCGACCTGCGCCACCGAGGACGTCGTCACGCCGCACGCCTCCTTCACGGCGCTCGGGGTGCTCCCGCAGGACGCGTTCGCGAACATCCAGAAGCTGCGCACGCTCTACCCGGGCAGCTACACCGCGGACGGCGGCTTCTACGACGCGGTCAACCCGGTCACCGGCGCGATCGGCCACCGCCGCCTCGTCCTCGACCAGTCGATGATCATGATGTCGATCGACAACGCCCTCCAGAACGGCGCCATCCGCAAGCACTTCGCGGACGACCCGGTGTCGTGGGCGGCGAAGACGTACCTGGGGATGGAGACGATGACGCTGAAGTAGGGAGTGCGGTCGCGCGCCCTCCCGGTCGAGCACGGCTGCGGCCGGGAGGGTGCGCGATGGCCGACTGGGGAGGACGCTGCCCTGTCACCTCCCTCAGCCGGCGGGCACCGCCGCCCGCCGCACCAGCGCCCGCGCGCCCACTGCCACGTACAGCACCGCGGCCGCGACGAACCCGACCGACATCGCGAACGACAGCCAGTCGCTTCCCGTGAGCATCGTGCCGACGCCGGCGAGGAACGTCAGGACGACCACCACGAAGGCCCAAAGGGCGGCTTGCTGGGCGACGCCCTCGCGGCGGGCGGTCAGCCAGACCCGCACAGCGACCACGAGGATGCCGATCCCGACGAGCGCGTGGAGGCCGAGGACGATGCCGGCGACGACGCGCGCGGCTCCGTCGTTCTCCGCCGGGCTGCCGAGCAGGTTCGCGCCCATCCCGAGCAGGAACTGGGCGGCCAGCGCGGTGAGCGCCTCCCGGGAGCGGCGCACCAGTGCCGCGGGAGGGTTCGCAGCGGCGCGAGGGTTCTGGGCGGCAGGGGATTTCTGGGGCATGGACATCGCGACTTCCCTTTCGGTCGGCGGAACGGACGGCTGCCGCCATTCTGTTCGCGCACCGGCGCCGTGTCATGCGGCCGGTGGAGTACTTGCCGGTACTCCCCCCGGAGTAGGCAGCACCCGCCCCCGGCGACCGCCACGCGCCCGACCGGCCAGCCGCCTCAGGCGACGCGCGGTACCCGGGTCGAGGCGATGGCCCCGGCGACGACGAGCAGGACCCCGAGCACGAGGACGAGCGTGCCCGTCACGAGCCCGGTGTAGTCGGGCGTGAGCGAACGCTGCGTGTACTGCGTGTAGGTGTGCACCGGCAGCGTCAGCATCCGGTCGGCCGAGCGCGCCGCGGCACTGAGCGAGACCTCCGCGATCACCACCCAGGCGACCCCGGCAAGCGCGACGGTCGCTCCGAGCGCGAGCAGCAGGACGACGCCGCTCCGTCGAACGGGTCTCCGGTGGTCATCGGCCATGGGGAGAACGTAGACGACCGGAGACCGGACACGGAAGTCTCCGTCCGGGGCCGACTCACTTCTCCTTCCACCGGCTCCTCCTCGACTTCCTCGGCGGAGCCGGGGTCGGCGAGCGCCGCTGAGGCGGTCGCACCGGCCGCACAGTTGGGGGTTTCCCTCAATTCATCCCCTCCGCCCCGCGGAGGTTGAGGGAAGCCCCCGAAGCCGCGGCGCCGCGGGTGCGGAAAGGTCAGGGGCGGCGACGTCGGTTCATCGCCCCCACCCGGAGAAGGAGCACGATTATGTCCGTCAGCGAACACCCCGCCCGCACCGACCAGGACGACCAGCACAGCGCGGTCAGGCCGTTCACCGTCGACATCCCGCAGGCCGACCTCGACGACATGATGCGGCGCGTGCGGGAGGCCAGGCTGCCCGAACGCGAGACCGTCGACGACACGTCGCAGGGGGTGCGCCTGCAGGTGATCCGCGACCTCATGGAGTACTGGAAGGACCAGCACGACTGGCGTGGTGTGGAGGCGCGGCTCAACAGCCTCCCGCAGTTCGTCACCGAGATCGACGGGCTCGACATCCACTTCATCCATGTGCGCTCGCGGCACGAAGGGGCCCTCCCGATGATCGTCACGCACGGCTGGCCCGGCTCGGTGATCGAGCAGCTGAAGATCGTCGGACCGCTCACCGACCCGACCAGCTACGGCGCGGACGCCGGGGACGCGTTCGACCTGGTCATCCCGTCGCTGCCCGGGCACGGCTTCTCGGGCAAACCCGACCGGCCCGGCTGGGACCCGATCCGGATCGCCCGCGCCTGGGCCGAGCTGATGCGCCGGCTCGGCTACGAACGGTACGTCGCGCAGGGCGGCGACTGGGGCAACGCGGTCACCGAGCAGCTCGCGCTGCTGAGGCCGGAGGGGCTCGTCGGCATCCACACCAACATGCCCGCGACCGTCCCCGACGGCATCCAGGCCGCGCTCGACGCGCACGAGGACCCGCCGGCCGACCTCGACGAGGAGGAGCGCTACGCCTGGGACCAGCTCGCCTTCTTCTACGCGCACGGCCTGGCCTACGCCCAGGAGATGGGCAACCGGCCGCAGACGCTCTACGCGCTCGCGGACTCCCCGGTCGGCCTGGCCGCGTGGATGCTCGACCACGACGCGCGCAGCTACGACCTGATCGCGCGCGTGTTCGCGGGCGGGACGGAGGGGCTGACCCGCGACGACATCCTCGACAACGTGTGCCTCTACTGGCTGACCAACACGGCGGTGTCGTCGGCGCGGCTGTACTGGGAGAGCAAGCTGGCGTTCTTCGCGCCGAAGGGCGTCCCCCTGCCGACCGGTGTGAGCGTGTTCCCGGACGAGATCTACGCCGCCCCGCGCAGCTGGGCGACGGCGGCGTATCCGAACCTGATCCACTTCAACCGGCTCGCGAAGGGCGGACACTTCGCGGCCTGGGAGCAGCCCGAGCTCTTCTCCCAGGAGATGCGGGACACGTTCCGCTCCCTGCGATGAGCGGGACGCCGGCAGATCTCGCGCACATCGTCGCGGGCGAACTGGAGGTCGAGTACGCGGACTCCGGGCCGCGCACCGGGCCGGCCGTGCTGCTCCTGCACGGCTGGCCCTACGACCTGCACGCCTTCGACGACGCCGCGGCGCTGCTGGCCGACGCCGGGTTCCGGGTGCTCGTGCCGAACCTCCGCGGCTACGGCGGCACCCGCTTCCTCGCGGAGGCCACCGTCCGCAACGGCGAGCAGGCGGTGTTCGCGACGGACGCGTTGGCGTTTCTCGACGCGCTCGGCGTCGCCGAAGCGATCGTGGCCGGCTTCGACTGGGGCGCGCGGACCGCGAACGTGCTCGCCGCGCTCCGGCCGGACCGCGTCCGCGGCCACGTCTCGGTCAGCGGCTACCTGATCGGGAGCCAGGCAGCCAACGCCCAGCCGCTGCCTCCCGCCGGCGAGCTCGCCTGGTGGTACCAGTTCTACTTCGCGACCGAGCGCGGCCGGCTGGGCTACGACCGCTACCGCAGCGACTTCGCCCGGCTGATCTGGCGGACGGCCTCGCCACGCTGGGAGTTCGGCGACGCGACGTTCGACCGCACCGCCGCCTCCTTCGCCAACCCCGACCACGTCGCGATCGTCGTCCACAACTACCGGTGGCGCCTGGGTCTGGCCGACGGCGACCCGGCGCTGTCCGGGATGGAGGAGCAGCTCGCGGCCCGTCCGCCGATCGCGGTGCCGACGATCACCTTGGAGGGCGACGCGAACGGCGCGCCGCATCCCGCCGCGGCGTCGTACCGGGACGTGTTCACCGGCCCGTACGAGCACCGCGTCGCGACCGGCGGCGTCGGCCACAACCTTCCTCAGGAGTCCCCGCAGGAGTTCGCCGACGCTATCGTGGCGGTCGAGGGCATGGCCCGGCAGAGTGCGGTGCAGCAGAGTGCGGTGCAGCAGTCGACGGAGGAGGTCCGGCATGGCTGAGACAGGCGACGGCGACGCGCTGGCGGACCCGCGCCGAGCGTTCCGCTCGGTGCTGCACCGACGCCCCGACGAGGACCGCGACCACCTGCCCGACGAAGGCCCGCTCGGCCCGTTCACCCGGGCCACCGCCTGGCTGAACTCGCCGCCGCTGACCCCCGCGCGCCTCCGGGGGCAGGTCGTGCTGGTCGACTTCTGGACGTTCACCTGCGTCAACTGGCTGCGCACCGCGCCCTACCTGCGGGCGTGGCACGCGAAGTACGCCGATGCCGGGCTGACGGTGATCGGCGTCCACACGCCCGAGTTCGGCTTCGAGCACGACCTGGCGACCGTGACGGAGCGGGTGCGAGAGCTCGGGATCGAGTACCCGGTCGCGGTGGACAGCGACTACGGCGTCTGGGGCGACTTCGCCAACCAGTACTGGCCGGCGGTGTACGTCGCCGACGCCGACGGGAGGCTGCGCTACCACCACTTCGGCGAGGGCGAGTACACGATGACCGAGATGGTCCTCCAGGAGCTGCTCCGCGACGCGGGCGCGGCCGGCATCCACGGCGAGCTCGTCGCACCCGACGCCCGCGGCCTGGAGGTCGCGGCCGACTGGGCCACGCTGCGCTCCCCCGAGACCTACCTCGGCTACGGGCAGAGCAGCGGGTTCGTGTCCGAGGACGCCGGCCTCTACGACCTCCCGAGCGTCTACCCCGGCGGTGCGCGCCTCGCCCTGAACGAGTGGGACCTCACCGGCGGCTGGACCCAGACCCGGGACGCGGCCGTCACCGGGGACGCGGGCGGGCGGATCACCTTCGCCTTCCACGCGCGCGACGTCAACCTCGTGATGGGCCCCGCTCCCGGCCGGACGACCGTCCCGTTCCGGGTCCACCTCGACGGGAAGGCGCCGGGCGACGCGCACGGGACGGACGTCGACGCCGGGGGGAACGGTGTGCTCGCCGAGCAGAACACCTACCAGCTCATCCGGCAGCCCGGAGCGATCGCGACCCGGCTGGTCGAGCTGGAGTTCCCGGAAGGGGGCGCGGAGGCGTACTGCTTCACCTTCGGGTGAGCGGAGGCGGGGTGAGCGGAGGCCGGCGGATCACACCACGCCGTGCCGCAGCGCGAACGCGGTTGCCTCGCTGCGCCGCGCCACCCCGATCTTCCGGTAGAGAGAGGTGACGTGGCGCTCCACGGTCCGGTCGCTGAGCCAGAGCACCGCGGCGATCTCCTTGTTGCGGAGGCCCTGGGCGAGCAGCCGGAGCACCTCGGCCTCGCGCTCGGTCAGCCCGAGGGGCCCGCTGGGCTCGGCCGCGGTGCGGGGTCGTCCCGCGTCGCGGACCGTCCGCGCGAGCGCGGCGAGCTCGGGCGCCACCTCGTCGGAGAGCGCGCGGAGCAGTTCCTGCTGGTGGAGCAGGGCGTCCTCGGCTGCGCGGCGTGCGGCGGTCTCCTGTTCGAGCCTCCGCGCGGCATGGATGGCGATGGCCGCCTGCCCGACCGCGACGGTCAGGAGCTTCCGCTCGGTGGCGGTCGGGAAGTCCGGCCGCGGCGCGGAGACGGCCACGATCCCGTTCTCCCACGGCAGCGCGACAGGAAGCGCGACGACCCGCGACGACCCGGCTTCCCCGCCCTCCGGCCCGACCACGACGATCGCGGCGCCGCGCGCGTCCACCCGCCGCAGCATCCGGGTCAGCGCGCCGGGCGGCCGCGCTCCCGCCGGCCGCCACACCTCGATCGGCAGCTCCCGCCCGGCGTCGGCGAGCCGGGCGTACGCGCTGTCGAGCCGGAGCACCCCGAAGAGGACGCTGAGCAAGCCGTTCGCGATCTCCCGCGGCTCGCGGTCCACCCACAGCGCGGGCAGCGCGAGCAGCGCGCTCACGTCGGGCGCCCAGCTCGGGTCCTGCGCCGAGTCGTGCTCCATCCGCCTCCTCCGCCGTGCGGGGGCGACCTGCCCCCGCTCATCGTGAGGCGTGCGGCGGGCGTGCGGCAAGGGGCTCCGCTAGGGCTGACGCCCCAGCACCAGCGACTCCGCAGCGCTCTCGAACCACGTTCCCGCCGCTGGGCCGCCGTTGCAGAAGCCGTCGCTCGTGCCCGGGTGTTTGACCCAGAGCAGCGCGTCGAGTTTGACGGTGGGCGACTCCGTGATCTGCGGGTTCTGGCCGAGCGCCGCGCCCGGCGGGTTGCACCAGTCGCCCGTCCACCCCTTGCCGTTGCGGGAGACGTCGATCACGAAGTGCTTCCAGCCGACGCGCGAGGACACCTTGCCCGCATAGTCGCGCTCGGTCTGGGTGGCGTCGAAGTTGGAGACGTTCGTGAAGAAGCCGCGCGCGTCGGCGACGCCCGCTGCCCTCAGGTAGGACGCCTGCACGTCCGGCGTCAGCCAGCGCGCGTTGCCGCCGTCGAGGTAGGTGGTGATGCCGGCCGCGCCCAGGATGTCGACCGCCGAGTGGAGCAGCGGCAGGCGCGTGTCCGCCACTCCCGCGCACTTCGCGCTCGGGAGCATGGCCAGCGAGTCCGGCTCGATCAGCACGACCGCCCGGCTGCCGGCCAGCGCCGCGGCGATCCGGCGGTTCCAGTCGAGGTACTCGTCGGGCGTGTAGCCGCCGGCGGAGAAGCCACCGCAATCCCGGTCGGGGATCGCGTAGGTCACGAAGACCGGCGTCGCGCCCTGCGCCGCAGCGGCCCGCAGGTGTCGCTGGATGACGCTGAGCAGCAGCGTCGGACTGTACCAGTCGCCCAGCCAGACGGCGGTCGGCTGACTCGCGATCTGCTCGATGAGCGCCGCCCGGGTGGTGTCGCCGGTTGCGGCGAACCAGTCGGCCATCCGCCGGGCGTCGCTGGTCGGGTCGACGTACAGCCGACTGCCGAAGACGGTGTCGTCGGCACTCGCCGACGGGGCCGCGGGCATCAGGAGCGCAGCGGCGGCCAGGGCTGCGCACGTCACGGAGACGATTATTCTGCGCATACCTGCACTATCGGCCGGGTTCGGCAGGAGGACAGGGGGTGAGGGGGATTCGGTCGCGCGGATGAGTGGGCGTTGAGCTCAGCCTCGCCGCCTCAGGGCGACCAGCGCCGCCCCCACCTTCATCATCGGAATCTGGCCGAGCCGGTAATCGCCGCCGCGCCGGAGCCGCCGGGCGAGGTCGGGGCGTTGTTGCCACAGGTAGGCTCGCGCCTTCTCGGCGTGCAGGGAGTTCGGGACGATCGCGATCGAGTCGGTGTCCTCGATGAGTGGGATGGCGTTGGCCGAGCTGCTCGGCGCGGCGTCGCCGCCACCTCCCGGCCCCGCCCTCAGCGGCGGAGCCCCAGGGCTGAGGGAGCGCCGCCGGTCGACCGGCGTGCGGCAGTCCGCGTCCTCGGCGGGAACTGAGCCGCGACGGTCCGGCCCGCGACGAGCAGCCACGCACCGACCAGCAGCAGAAGGAACGCGGCCGCCAGCCAGAGCAGCGCCGGGGACCCGGTGATGATCGCGAGCCCGGTCGCTCCCGTCGCGCAGGTCCCGACCGGGAACGTGAACGACCACCAGGTCAGCGCGAACGGCATCCCGTGGCGTGCGGTGCGGAGGGTGATGACCGTGGCGATCGCCAGCCACAGCAGGGCGAAGCCGAGGATCGGCACCCCGATGAGCACCGAAGCCGTCCGCAGCGGATCGCTCCCGTCGTTGCGGGCGAGCAGGGTCAGCGCGGTGATCGACTGGCCGAGCGGGCCGAGGACGATCCAGAGCGTCGGCATCATCGCGGCCGGGCCGACCTTGTGCCGGGTGAGCCGTCCCCACAGCTGGGCGATGACGAACAGCGACGCCAGCAGGCTGAGCCCGAACATCGCCAGGCAGGCCAGCACCATCGTCTGCCGTGCCGTCCCGTTCAGGTGCGGGAGCAGGAGGGCTCCCGTCGCCGCCGAGACCATCGGGGGGACGACGGGCATCAGCCAACCGCCGAACGCGGATTCGTCCGCCGCCTCGTGGATGGTGAACGCCAGAACCGGGATCGCGACCGCGGTGAGCAGTCCGAGTGCGGTCCCGACGACCCAGAGGAGTTCGTCGACGGTGAGGGCGGCCTGCTCGCCGATGAGGTCCCGGCCGACGAGGAGGGCGCCGGCGCCGACGGTCAGCATCGCCATCGGCGGGGCGCCGTAGAAG
Source organism: Leifsonia sp. Soil_N53 (assembly GCF_057655165.1). Classification (NCBI taxonomy): domain Bacteria; kingdom Bacillati; phylum Actinomycetota; class Actinomycetes; order Micrococcales; family Microbacteriaceae; genus Leifsonia; species Leifsonia sp. Soil_N53. The sequence goes on along the minus strand of NZ_JBDGMM010000058.1, from coordinate 98,390 downwards.
TGCGCCATGACCGCGTGCCGGTGATGGGACCGCGCGATCTGCGGATGGCGGAGCCAGTGGATCGCGGTCGCGACCAGCAGGAAGACCAGCATGCCGGCGGCGAGCACCCAGACGGCGAGCGCCGCCGCCCGCACACCCGGGAGCTGGAGGGGGAAGCCCGCTGCGGCGTTCGCGACGATCCCGGTGCCCATGACGGAGGCGAACCAGTTCGGGGTGACCGCGTCCAGGCGGAATCTGTTCATGCCTCCAGCCTCCGGCCGGCGAAGCGGTGGCAGTAGGCTCGATCCGTGACAGCGCTACAACCGTCGCTTGGGGCGGGCACCGAGATCGTGGCCCTCCGGATGCTGTGCCTGGTGTCCGAGCGCGGCTCCCTGTCCGCGGCCGGCGCGGCGCTCGGCGTCACGCAGCAGGCGGTCTCGGCGCGGATGCGCCGGCTGGAGGCCGCCCTGGGGCTGACGCTGCTGGACCGTTCGTCGACGGGGACGCGCCTGACGGCGACCGGGGAGGTCGTGGCTGGCTGGGCGGCCGACGTCGTGGCGGCCGCTGACCGGCTGGAGAGCGGCGCGGCGACGCTGCGGGCCGCGAGACCGGAGGACGCGTCGGTCGCGGCGAGCCTCACGATCGCCGAGCACCTCCTCCCCCGCTGGATCGTCCGCCTCCGGTCGCTGGCCCCCGACGCCCGGGTGGCCGTGACGGCGGCGAACAGCAGCGACGTCTTCCGTCTGATCCGCGCCGGCGACGCTCTGCTCGGCTTCGTCGAGACACCGGAGGCCGCGTCGGGCCTGCGTACGACACGCATCGCGCGCGACGAGCTGATCGTCGTCGCCGCTCCCGACCATCCGTGGGCGAAACGGGGCAGGAGCGGCGTCACCGCTGCCGAACTGTCGGCGACCGCGCTGGTGACCCGCGAGGCAGGATCGGGCACCCGCCTGGCCGCCGATCGCGCCCTCGGTGGTGCCGGGCTGACCCCCGCACCACCCGCGGTGGAGCTCCCGACAGCGGCGGGAATCCGAACCGCCGTCACGTCCGGTCTGGCGCCGGCAGTACTGAGCATCCTGACGGTCCAGGACGACCTCGACTCCGGACGGCTGGTGCGCATCCCGCTGACCGACCTGCGGATCGTCCGCGACCTGCGCGCGGTGTGGCGCCGCGACGTGGATTTGCCCGACACCCTCCGCCGGCTCGTCGCGGTCGCCCGGGGCTTCGACCAGTGAGGTCCTGACGCCGCGCTCACGACCGACCTGGCCGTGGGGTGGTCCGGATCGTGGACCACCCCTCGGCGGCAGGACTGCGTCAGTTCTGCGGCCGGCGTCGCCTGAGGATCAGCAGGACGGCGCCGAGCACCGTCATCCCGAGGGCCGCGACGCCCAGACCCCACGCGATCGTGCTGCCGGTGTGTGCCAGCACGGTCGCCGGGTCCGCCGGGTCGGCGGGGGCCGTCACGACGTCGTCGATCCGGGCGCTCGACGGGTCGGAGACGACCGTCCCACCGCCTGGTGTGTTCGCCTGCACGGTCGCGGTGTTCGACAGCGCCTTGCCGTCCAGGTCGGCGGCGACCACCTCGTACCTCGCAGTGCACGTCATGGTCTCACCGGGCAGCAAGGCGCCGCGCGCCGGGCAGTCGACGACCGGGGCCGTGCCGTGACCGGTGAACGTGCCCTCGTCGACGGAGACCGCGGTCGCCGTCGTGTTGCCGGTGTTCGTGACCGTGAACGTGTAGTCCACGAGCTGGCCGGCCGCGGTCACCTTGGTGGCGTCCGTGGTCTTCAGCAGCGCGAGGGCCGGCTTGGCCGGTTCCGGCACGGTCACCGACGAGGTCGGCGGGACCGGCGGGGTGACGCCGTTGGGGACCGTGCCGGTCGCCGTCGCACTGTTCGTGACCGAGCCGGCGTCGATGTCCGCCTGGGTCACCGTGTACACGGTCTGACAGATCAGCTGATCGCCCGGCGCGAGCGGGCCGGTGCTCGGGCAGCTCGGAGCCGCAAGGGTCCCGGTCCCGGTGAAGGCGCCCTCCTGCACACCGACATCCGTGATCGTCACGTTGCCGGTGTTGGTGACCACGAACGAGTACGTGATGTCCTCACCGGCCACGAAGTCGACCGGGGCCGATGGGGAGGCCGACTTCACCAGCGACAGGGCGGGAGCCCGGTCGATCGTCACCGTCGCGGACGACGGCGCCGAGGACACGGTCGAGGAACCCGCGTCCGCGGTCGCCACGGCCGTGTTCTCGATCGTCCCGGCATCCACATCCGCCTGGGTGACCTGGTAGTCGACCGTGCACGTCCGGTCAGCCCCCGGAGCGAGCGCAGCCGCACCGCAATCCGGCGTGCCGATCGCGCCCGTGCCGGAGAACGCCGACTCGGCGATCGAGACGGCCGTCACCGTGACGTTGCCGGTGTTGGTGACGTGGAAGGAGTAGGTCACGGTGGCTCCCGCGGCGTTCACGGTCGTCGGCGACGCGGTCTTCTCGAGCACGAGAGCCGGCGACTGCACCGCTGCGACGTCCACGGTGGACGGGTCGGACTCGATCGGCACCCCGGCAGACGTCTGCGCGAACGCGGTCGCCGTGTTGGAGACGTCGCCGCGGTCGATGTCGGCCTGGGTCACACTGTAACCCGCAGTGCAGGTGAGGCTCTCGCCGGCATCCAGCTCGGTGCTCGGGCACTGGACGTCGGTCAGCGTGCCGCTGCCTGTGAACGCGCCCTCCTGCACCCCGACGTCGGTCAGCGCGACGTTGCCGGTGTTGGTGACGAGGAACGAGAACCCGATCGGGTCACCGACCGCGTCGTACGACGCGACGTCCGATGTCTTGACCAGCGTCAGCGACGGAGCCGCGTTGACCGTGACCGTCGCCGTCGAGAGGGCGGAGGTCACGCCGGAGTCGGTCGGGTCGATCCCGGTGGCGTCGGCGGTGTTCACGATGGATCCCTCGTTCATGTCGGCAGCGGTCACCGTGTAGGCGGCAGAGCAGACGATCTGCTGGCCCGGGATGAGGACGCTCGTCGGACAGGACACCGCAGGCGAGCCTCCCGAGCCGGAGAACGCCGTCTCCTCGACCTGGATGCCGTGGACGGTCACATTGCCGGTGTTGCGCACGGCGAACGAGTAGCCGATCGTGTCACCTGCGGCGTTCACGTAGGCCGTGTCCGCAGTCTTCACCAGGGTCAGCTTCGCGACCGGGGTCTGCGGGGTCGTGACCGTCGAGTCGTTCGACGTCACCGGCCCGGACGGTGCTGTGCCCGTCGCGTTCGCGGTGTTGCGGAGCGAGCCCGAGTCCACGTCCGCCTGCGTCAGGGTGTAGGTCGCCGTGCAGGTGAACTGCGTCGCGGGATCGAGCTGCGTCGCCGGGCAGCTGATCGCCGAGAGCGTGCCGGATCCGGTGAAGCTCTGCTCGTTGACCACGATGCCGGTCACCGGGATGTTGCCCGTGTTGGACACGACGTAGGTGTAGGTGATCAGCTGACCCACGTTGTAGGCCGCGGCCGCAGACGGGGTCGCCGACTTCACGATCGACAGCGCGCCGATCTGATTCACCGTGACGGTCGCGGTGGAGTCGGCCGAGCTCACCGTCGCGCCGGTGGGGCTCTTCGCCGTCGCCGCGGCGGTGTTCACGACCGAGCCCGCCGTGAGGTCGGCCTGCGTGACCGGGTAGCCGGCCGTGCAGGTCGCGGTGGCGCCGGGAGCCAGGGCGTCGGGCGGGCAGGTGATCGCCGAGAGGGCGCCGCTGCCACTGAACGACTTCTCCGTGATGCCGAGCGTCGTGAGGGTGACGTTGCCCGAGTTCGTGACCGCGAACGTGTAGTCCACGGTGTCGCCGACGGCCTGCACCGTGCCGGGGCTCGCGGACTTGGTCAGCGTGAGTGCGGGGTTCTGCACGGCCGCGACCGTGACGACCTCGCTGCTGTTGCTGAGCCCTGGCCCGGTGGGCGGGTCGGCCGTCGCGGTCGCCTGGTCGGAGATCCCGCCGTGGTCGAGATCCGCCTGTGTCGTGACGTACGTGGCCGAGAAGGTCGCAGACTGACCAGCGGCGAGGGTCGTGACCGTACCCGAGCAGGTCGCCGCCGGGTTCGTCAACGCCGCGCACGAGGCCGTCGGCGCGATGCTGGAGGCCGACGAGTCGACCAGGGCGTCGGAGACGCGGACGTTGCCCAGCGTCACGGCAGTGTTGTTCGTGACCGTGAAGGTGTAGGTGATGGTCTGGCCGACCGCGTCGACGGTGCTGCGCGAGGCCGTCTTGGTGATGGCGGGCTGCGCGCTCTGCGCCTGCAGCCCGGTCAGCGACGACTCGGCGGCGCCGACGAGTGCGGCACCCGCGGTGGCGTTCGTCCCGACGCTGTTCCACGCGGTGTTGCCCGCGGCGGCCGGCGGCGTCGTCACCGTGTAGGTCGTCGAGAATCCGGTGCCGACGGTGACCCGGCCGCTGTAGCTGAAGCGCAACGCGGTGGTCTTCGAGAGCGGCGACGGGGCCGAGGTCGACCAGTCGTCGACGCAGCCCGGGTTGGACGTGAGCACCTCCGGGCGGCAGGGGTTGTTCGACTGCGAGTACGCGACCGTCAGTCCGGTGGGCAGTGCTCCGAGGCTGTTCAGGGAGACCGCGAACTGCGAGTCGCGTGCGGCGGTCGAGGAGGCGCGGGTGTCGCCGACCCGGGGCAGCAGGTCGTACATGACCGGGTCGGTCAGCGTCGACTGGCCGGTGTTCGTGAACGAGACGGTGTAGTCGGCCGTGCCGCCGTCCACGCTCACGTGACCGGTGCCTCCGCTGCCGATCGGCGTCGGATCGAGATTGCCCTGCACCGTCTTGTCGACGGTGAAGCCGGGCTTGACCGGGGCGATCGTGATGCTGGACGAGTAGCCGCAGTAATTGTTCGCGATCGGCGAGCCGTTGGCGCGGAGGTCGGTCGTGCCGAACGGGTACATCGGTGCGGGCTCGATGTGCGCGCTGGAGTAGTTGTTGAAGTAGCACTGCTGGATCGGAGCGCCGTAGCCGACCGTGATGTCGCTCGTGTACGTCCCGGCGCAGCCCGCCTCCAGTGTCAGCGTGACGAAGCTCGCCGAGCGGATGTTGTAGTAGCCCGGAGTGGTGGCGACGCCCGCGGGGATGGTCCAGCGCACGAGTGTCCGGCCGGTGCCGTTGTAGTTCGGCGTCACCGTCGGGGTGACCGTCGGCGAGGTGAACGACTTTCCGCCTGCACCGTTGGTGTTGAACGTGTTGAGCTGGAAGGCCGTCGTCGACGGGGTGACCCCGGTGGCGCCGGCGGGGGCGAGATAGTCGATGTAGATCGCCTGCGACGGCGCAGTGGGGATCTCGATGCGGTTGCTGTACGCGCCGTTGGTGCCGCTGTTGAGGCTGACGTTCGCCGTGCAGGTCGTGCCGACCTGGAGCGTCGTGAGGCCGGGGTAGATGAACGCCGCGCTGTTCGCGGGCGGCGCCACGACGAGGAGACGCGAGGAGGCGGTCACCGAAGCGAGCAGCGGCGACGTGCTGTCACCGGCGGCGTACGGCGTCGTGACGGCCTTGTTCGTCAGCACCGCCGGCGTCGGAACGCTGCTTGCCGCGTAGCCGAACGTGCGGAACCGCATCGTGGCGGTCGAGTTGGCGCCCTCGGCGGCGAAGGGTGGGAAGTCGATCTCGGCGACCGCCGGGGAGGTCGGGATGACCCAGCCGGACTTCGCGGTCGTGTACGCGACCGTGCCGGTCGTGCCGTCGGCGTACACCAGCGTCAGCGTGTCCGCGATCGTCGCTGTGTAGCCGAACGGCTGGATCAGCGTGGGGACGAATGCCGGGGACGAGCAGACCGTGCCGGGCGCGTTCGACGAGTAGTTCTTGTTCGAGCCGTTCGTGAGGCACGGCATCGGGTCCTTGATGTCGTAGGAGATGCCCGCATTCGTGTTGGCCGGGTTGGTCGAGGCCGTGATGTCGTAGTAGACCGAGGCGCCGGACGTGTCCCAGTCCCCGGCGTAGGTGTAGGGGGCGATCGCACCGCCGTCGGCGGCGGTGTACTGGCCGATGTTGCCCAGCGTCGAGGGGGCGATCGTGGACTTGGTCGTGTTGATGGCCAGATCGATCACCGTGGAACAGACCTGGGCGGCCGACCCGGAGCCGGCGACGCCGTCGATGTACGTCCAGGTGCCGGAGGCGCTGAAGCAGATCTTCGAGCCCACGGCATCGGCGACACCGTTGGTGGAGGCCTTGCCGCTCACGATGATCGAGAAGTAGTTGGAGATGTTGAGGGGCGGATTGCCGCACGACTTGCCGGTCGGGTCCGAGTAGGTGAGCACCCGCGTCGCCGCGTTGTACGAGATCGTGCCGGGGAGTGCGTAGTTGGGCCGGGCCGACGCGTAGTCGAAGTTGGCTGGGAGCGTCGTCGTGAGCACGATGCCCGTGACACCCAGGTCACCCGTGTAGTCCTTGACGACGAGTCCGCAGTTGAAGCTGACCGTGTACTGGAGCGTGTTGCCCGAGATCGCCTTGGCCGGGACCGAGTTGCCGATGCTGTCGTTGTGGCCCGCCGTCGCCGTCAGGGTTGCGGGCGCGGCCGTCGCCGATGTGGAGTTGCTGCTGGACAGCGTCGGTGTGATGGTCGCGGTCGCGTTGTTCAGCGTCGTGTACTCGGGAGGGACGACGGTGAACGTGCAGGTGTTGGTGCTGGTGCCGAGGGTGCCGAAGGCGAAGGAGACCTGGCCTGCGACCGTCTTGTTCACTGCCGGGCAGGTTCCCGTCGACACCCACGACGCGAAGTCGGTGGTCGACCCGTCGCCCGTGACCGTCCCCGTCGGGATCGTCACGACCGAGTTCAGGCAGCTGCCCGCTCCGTTGCTGCACGAGTACGTCAGCGTATAGGTGGTCGGCACGCCGCTCTTCGTCGTGGTCGTCGTGGGGCTGATCGAGATGGCCGTGTCCGCCGCCGAGGCGGGCAATGCCGTGCTCAAGCCCGCGATGACCACTCCTAGGACGGCCGCTCCGGCGACGAGCCGGGCGATACGCGAACGCGTGTGCATCTGATTCCCTCCGCAGGGCGACCTCACAGCGCTGCCCTCGCTGGCACGCTATCGACGCGGACGAGGGCTCTCTTCTTTTTTCACCCCGGTCTCACCCTGACCGGATGCGACCACTTCGAGGGACACGCCCGCGGCGGAGTCAGTCGCGCTCGACGAGGAGGTGGCGCTCGAGCGCGACCGCGATGGCGTCGTCGCGGCTGGACACTCCCAGCTTGCGGTAGATGCTCCGCAGCTGGGTCTTCACGGTGTTCGGCGACACGACCAGCGCGGAGGCGATCTCGGAGATCGATCCGGTCTCCATCAGCTGTTCGAGCACGGCGCGCTCACGCGTGCTCAGGAGCAGATCGGGCTCGATGTCGCGCAGCAGGGGCCGCTCGGGAAGGTCCGCCGTCACCTGTGCGTAGCCGGCAGCCTCCAGCGCCACGACGACCCGTGCCAGATCCGCCGGTGGCAGGAGCGCGAGCGGGAGCCGCAGTTCCGAGCGCTGCAGGAGCGAGCCGAGTCGCTGGACTGCGCCGTCGCGCCGGGGAGTCGGCGAGATCCGGATCAGAACGGCCGCCTCGATCGCCGCGGCCTCCGCCGCGTCGCGGGCCGAGAGCCGGTCGCCGGCGATCGGGCGCAGTTCGTCGAGCGCTGCGCCGGTCCGGCCGAGAGCGAGGGCGACCCTCGCCTGCGCGATGTGCGCTCCTGCTCCGCCCGGGATATCGCGCCTGGCGATGGCCGCCGCGGCGTCGGCGTTCCCGAGGGCGAGCTGAAGCGTGGAGCGGGTGCGGGCCAGGTCTCCTTGGGCACGTGTCGAGCGGCCCTCCCCGCCGCGGAACGCCACGAACTCGTCGAGCGCCGCAAGTCCGGCGCCGGGATCGCCATCGACGAGTTCGGTCAGGGCGAGCACCTGCGCGAGGGTCGTCCAGTGCTCGTTGGCGTGCCGTCCGGCGGACATCGCCAGGAGCGACCCGAGCTCGGCCCTCGCCGTGTCGGCGTCGAACCGCTCGAGCGCGACGAGCGACTCGGCGACGCGGTAGAACGTGCCGGAGTAGCCATTGCGCTGCTGGTCGGTCCACGGCCCGGTGCGGCCGTAGGCGAGGTGCTCCCTGGCATGCGGCAGGTCGCCGCGGAGGGTGAGCACGCCGGCGAGCAGCGCGAGGGCGCCCATGCCGTTGGAGGGCGGAACAGCTGACGCCTCGGCGAGCCCGCGTGCCGCGGCCTCCAGCGCCTCCTCGGGTTCGCCCCCGTAGAAGAGGGAGACGCCGATAACGGCGTAGATGCGCGGCAGGTCGCTGATCGACGCGCGTTCTTCCTCGCTGAGGGCCTCCACGTGGCCGAGAGCCGCGCGGGCGGCGGCCACCGACGACGACGTGCGTCCGAGGAGACGGAAAGCGGCGGACTCGCTCGTGCGGATGAGCACGCGGTCGACCGGATTCAGACTCGAGTTCTTCGTCGACCGGGCGCTGCGCACCGCCGTGAGGAAGTAGCGCAGGGCGCGCAGGCGATGGAAGCGGAGCTTGTTGTAGGCGATTCCGAGCTCCATCGCGAGCAGCGGCTGCGCCCGGAGCGCCGCACTCGGCACCCGTTCGAGCAGGCCCCGCGTGATCTCGCTGTCGTTCGCCGCGAGCGCGAACCAGTCCGCGCGCACCGCGGCCGTCGCGGCCGCCCAGTCGTCGTCGTCGATCGCACGCCGCAGCGCGTCGAACGGATCCCGCTCCGCATCCCCGACGCGATCGCCGGCCGACGGCGCGTCCGTGAAGTCGGTCACGACCACCGCCGCGCGCCGAACCGGCGGAGCACCCGGGCGACGATCCCGGCCAGCGCCGACGCAGCGAGCTGGCCGACGAGCCTGCCGGCGAAGACGGCGACCAGGAATGCCGGGAGGCCTCGGTTGCTCGGCGAGAGCACCGGCAGCGAGACCAGGAAGAGCACGAGCGCCGAGACGACAGCAGCCAGCACGAACACCCACTCGGAGTCCCTGGTGCCGCGCCGGAGGCTCGTGATCGCCCAGACGACGGAGTCGTACGCGGCTCCGGCCCCGACGAACGGGACGACGATGAGCAGGCCGATCGGGCTGATCGGGGCGGACAGCACCCCGGCGAGGCAGCCCACGACGGTGGCGCCCCAGCGGTAGCCGAGCAGCCGCCGCGCCAGGAAGGGGAACACGCTGTACCCGCCCGCGATCACGGCGTAGAGCGGAGCGGAGAAGGCGGCCGTCGCGGCGCTGAACGGCGAGAACGCCAGGACGACGAGGGCGCTCGCGGCGCCGGCGGCGACGATCGAGAAGACCAGCTGCAGCACGCTCAGGCGGCGGTCCGCTGCGGTGGAGTGCTGGTGCGCGGTCATGGCAGTACTCCTTGCGTCACGGGGACATCCAGCAAACGAGAGGGAGACTCACATCATTGCAGACAAGTGAAGACGTTCTGCGAATCGCACGCATCCGGCGAGATTCCGGCCCCTCAGACTCCGCTCTCCGCGGCCAACCGCTCGACCAGCGCATCACGTGCCCCGCGGATGTGCGCCGCGAGCAGTGCCGCCGCCCCGTCGCCGTCGCCCGCTTCGATCGCGGTCAGCAGCTCCCGGTGCTCCTTCGCCACCTCCTGGGAGGACAGGACGTCTTTCGACCTGACCTGACCCATGCACAGGTGGGTCTCGCCGATGACGAGCTCGTGCATCGCGGTGAGGCGCCGGCTCTGCGTCGCCCGCACCAGCTCGCGATGGAAGGTCACATCCGCGTCGATGAACTCCCCCGGGTCGTCTTCGCTGGAGGTCTCCATCATCCGCTGGGCGTGTGCGGCCTTCTTGGGCACGATCCGTCCCTCGGCGAGGATTCGGATCGCCGCGCTCTCGACCACAAGCCGGCTGTCGTACAGATCCCGGATGTCGACGGCCTGCAAGAGAGGCACGCGAGCGGGCTTGTTGGACTCGCGCGAAAGGATGCCTTCGTGCGCCAGGCGCTCGATCGCGGCCTTGGCGGTCGGCCGCGCAACGGCGAACCGCTCACACACGAGGATCTCCGTCACGAACGCGCCCGGCGCGATCTCCCCCGAGATGACCGCCGCTCGGAGGGCGTCGCTGGTGGAATCGGTCAACGTCATAAGGAATCGCTCTCCAGCAATTTTTGTAATACAAGTACCATTTGAATACAATCACGATTGAATGGTGATGATGCAAGTCTCCCGTATCAGCACGGCCGAAGGAGTCCGAATGGAAACAGTCGAGAAGGTGCAGAACGTCGCCGACCGGGCACTCGCGATCCGGCAGCACATCATCCGGATGCTCGTGCACGCGGGCAGCGGCCACAGTGCGGGAGCGCTGGGCATGGCCGACCTCATGGCGGCGCTGTACTTCGCGGAGCTGAGGCACGATCCCGCCGACCCCGACTGGCAGGACCGGGATGTCTTCTTCCTCAGCAACGGCCACACTGCCCCGGTGCTCTACGCGACCCTCGCGGAGAGCGGCTACTTTCCCACTGAGGAGCTGGCCACCCTGCGGAAGTTCGGGTCGCGCCTGCAGGGACACCCCGAACGCCTCGCGCTGCCCGGGCTCGAGAGCACGAGCGGCCCCCTCGGAAGCGGACTTTCCCAGGCCGCGGGCTATGCGTACGTGCTGAAGTACCTCTCGAAGCAACCGCACCGATACGTCTTCACCATGCTCGGCGACGGTGAGCTCAACGAGGGGAACATCTGGGAAGCGGCGATGTTCGCTGCCAAGTACGGCCTCAATCAGCTCGTCGGCATCGTCGATCGTAACTACATCCAGATCGACGGCTCCACCGAGGACGTCATGCCGTTGGACGATCTCGCGGCGAAGTGGCGTTCCTTCGGCTGGCACGTCCTGGAGATCGACGGACACGACGTGCCGGGCATCCTCGACGCGTTCGCGACCGCGCGGGCGGAGACCGAACGGCCGACCATGATCATCGCCCTGACCATCCCCGGCAAGGGCGTCGACTTCATGGAGAACGACCACCGCTGGCACGGCAAGCCCCCCACGCCCGAACAAGCTGACGTCGCCCTCGGCCAGCTTTCGCAGAATCGAGAGTCGAAATGAGCACGAACCTGCACCCGTCTGCCTTGACCGCGTCGCCCGAACTGGAGCCGATCCGGGCGGGATTCGGCCGGGGCCTGCTCGCTGCGGGCCACGAAGACCCGCGCGTCGTCGCGCTCTGCGCCGACCTCACCGAGAGCACCCAGATGCACTCGTTCCGGGATGCGTTCCCGGAGCGCTTCGTGCAGATCGGCGTCGCGGAACAGAACCTCGTCACCGTCGCCAGCGGCATGGCCCGCGCCGGGATGATCCCCTTCGCCAGCAGCTATGCTGCCTTCAGCCCCGGCCGCAACTGGGAGCAGATCAAGACGACGGCCGCCCTCAACGATCAGCCCGTCAAGATCGTCGGCTCGCATACCGGACTGAACGTCGGCCCCGACGGAGCGACCCATCAGATGCTGGAGGACATCGCGCTGATGCGGGTCCTGCCGAACATGGTCGTCGTCGCTCCCGCCGACAGCAGCGAGGCCCAGGCCGCCACCCTCGCGATCGCGAAGGACAGCAGGCCCGCCTACCTCCGCCTGGCCCGGGACAAGACTCCGGTCCTCTTCGGCCAGAGCCGGCCCTTCACGATCGGGAAAGCCGAGGTCCTCGTCTCCGGCGCGGATGTGAGCCTCATCTGCACCGGGACGATGACGTTCGAGGGGCTCGTCGCGACGCGGATCCTCGCCGAGAGCGGAATCCGGGTCGACCTGATCCACTCCCCGACCATCAAGCCGCTCGACACCGAGACCGTCCTCGCCAGCGCGGTCAAGACCGGACTGGTCGTGACCGTCGAGGAGGCCCAGATCGCGGGCGGTCTGGGCGGGGCGGTCTCGGAGTTCCTGTCCGAGGTCCACCCCACCCGCGTCAAGCGGCTCGGTGTGCGGGACCGGTTCGGCGAGAGCGGCGACCCGAGAGAGCTCCTCGAGCACTTCGGGCTGACGGGGAAGCACATCGCGCGGGCGATCCTCGACCTGCTCCGGCCCTGAGGCCGCGCGCGCTCAGTCGCGCGCGGCCTTCGCCTCACGGCGGCGTCGGTGCAGGATCGGCTCGGTGTACCCGTTCGGCTGGGCGGTGCCCTCGAAGATCAGATCCTCGGCCGCGTGGAAGGCGATCCCGTCGAGCGCCGGCGCCAGCGGCAGGTAGTCGGGGTCCGACGCGTTTTGCGCATCGACGACGACGGCCATCCGCGCGAGCGAGGCGCGCACCTGCTGCTCCGAGACGACACCGTGGCGCAGCCAGTTGGCCAGCAGCTGGCTCGAGATGCGCAGCGTGGCGCGATCCTCCATGAGGGCGACATCGTGGATGTCGGGCACCTTGGAGCAGCCGATGCCGGCGTCGATCCACCGCACCACATACCCGAGGAGCGACTGCACGTTGTTGTCGACCTCCTCCTGGCGGGCGGCGTCGTCCCAGGCGGAGGGGTCACCGATCGGGATCGTCAGGAGCTGATCGAGCGTGCCGCGCCGCCCGCCGTCCGCGAGTTCGCGCTGCCGTTCGCGCACGTCCACGCGGAGATAGTGGAGCGCGTGCAGGGTCGCGGCGGTCGGCGACGGCACCCACGCGGTGGAGGCTCCGGCCAGCGGGTGACCGATCTTCTGCTCCAGCATGTCGGCCATCAGGTCGGGCATCGCCCACATCCCCTTGCCGATCTGGGCGTGGCCAGGCAGGCCGGCCTCCAGGCCGATGTCGACGTTCAGGTCCTCGTACGCGAGGATCCACGGCTGCTGCCGGAGCGCCGCTTTGCGCACGATCGGCCCGGCCTCCATCGAGGTGTGGATCTCGTCGCCGGAGCGGTCGAGGAATCCCGTGTTGATGAACACGAGCCGGTCGGTGGCCTCCGCGATGCAGGCGGCGAGGTTGGCCGACGTGCGGCGCTCCTCGTCCATGAGGCCGAGCTTGAGGGTGCGCGGTGGGAGGCCCAGCAGCTGCTCGACGCGTTCGAACAACGACACCGCCAGCGCGACCTCGGCGGGACCGTGCATCTTCGGCTTGACGATGTAGATCGAGCCCGCGACGCCGTTCCGCTTCGGGTTCGCCGGGTCGATCCCGGGCAGCGCGCACAGAGCGGTCAGCACGGCGTCGAGGATCCCCTCGCCGATCTCCGCGCCGTCCGGCGACCCGTCGTCCCAGAGGACGGCGTCGCTGGTCATGAGGTGCCCGACGTTGCGGACGAACAGCAGCGACCGGCCGGGCAGCACCAGGTCGGAGCCGTCGACGGCGATATAGCGGCGGTCGTCGTGCAGCCGTCGCGTGACGGTGCGGCCGCCCTTCTGGAAGGTGTCCTCGAGGTCGCCGCGGTTGAGGCCCAGCCAGTTGCGGTAGGCGACGACCTTGTCGGCGGCGTCGACGACGGCGACCGAATCCTCGAAGTCGATGATCGTCGTGAGCGCTGCCTCGGCGAGCACATCGCTGAGGCCGGCCGGGTCGTCGGCGCCGACGGGCGACGTGCGGTCGAACTGGAGCTCCCAGTGCAGCCCGTGGCGGGTCAGCAGGATCGCATCGGGGGCGGCGGGATCTCCCCGCCATCCCGCGAGCGCCGCCGGCTCGACGAGCTCGCTCGATCCCGATGAGAGGGAGACGACGAGTGCGCCGTCGGCGACCGCGTATCCGGTCGCGTCGACATGCGACCCCTCCGCGAGGGGGAAGAACTCGTCGAGCATGCCGCGCACCTCGGCGATCACCTGCCTCCCGCGGTCGCGGTCGTAGCCGCCGGGCTTCGCCGAACCCGGGAGGGCGTCGGTGCCGTAGAGGGCGTCGTAGAGCGATCCCCAGCGCGCATTGGCCGCGTTCAGGGCATAGCGCGCATTCGTGATCGGGACGACGAGCTGCGGTCCGGAGAGTTCCGCGATCTCGCGATCCACGCCCACGGTGGTGACCGTCACATCCGTCGGCTCGGGCACGAGATAGCCGATCCGCTCGAGATGGGCGCGGTAGCCGGCCGCGTCCCACGGCCGGCCGGCGTGATCCCGGGCCCAGGCGTCGAGGTCGGCCTGCAGCCGGTCGCGCTCCGCGAGCAGCTCTCGGTTGCGGGGCATGAGGTCGGCGACGGTGCGTTCGACACCGGCCCAGAAGGCGGTGTCGTCGAGGCCGGTGTCCCGCAGTGCCTCGTCGCGCACGAACTCATAGAGTTCGGGTGCGATCCGCAGCCCGCCAACGGCGACGCGGTCGGTCATGGTCGTGGTGTCGGTCATGCTTCAGCTCCTCGGGTGATCAGCGGGTTCATCGCACGCGGTACGGCGCGCGGGCCTTCGAGCTCTGCACCATCAGATACGGCTGGTTGGAGAGCGTCGCGTCGAGGCCCGGATACAGCAGCCGCTCGCCGCCGCGGAGGCCGAGCTCGACGTAGTACATGAGCGAGTAGTCGGATGCGGTGTACTCGCCGTCGATGACGGCTTCGGCACGACCATCGGTGACGGTCGCCGTCGTCGTGCGGAACTTCTCGGCCTGGTTGACGTGCCGGTAGTGCAGCACGACATCCTCGACCTCGTCCGCGCCGGCGAGGTCGAGCGCGATCGTCAGCGGTTCGCCGCGCTCGTAGCCCGAGGGCGCGTCGTGGCGGATGCCGACGGGGACCGGCGAGCGACGCTCGCGCGGAACCGGCGCCGGCCCGGCCTCCGTGGCCGAGACGACCAGCGTCTCCAGTTCGCGCCGAAGCGCCCGGAGGTCGTCATCCATCGCCGGGACCCGGTCGCGCCAGTGCCCGTACTCGGTGGCCTCGGCGCCGAACTCCAGGTTGTCCTGGTACACCCCGTCCACGGTGTCGATGATGCCCAGCCACTCCACGCGCGACTGCTCCGCGTGCTCGACCGCCGAGCGCATGAGCACCGGGTCCTGCCGAAGCGCCGCGAGTTCGCGGTCGACGGCCGCCCGATAGCGGTGCGCGTAGTGCCGGCCGAGGCCGATCAGCACCTCGAGGTCGATCACGGTGCGGCGAACCTGCGCGGTGTCGGGCGCGAGCGGGCGGAACTCGGCGAGCGCCGTCTCCGCCTCATCCGCCAGCGACTCCATCCAGGACGCGACCTCGATCGGCGTGTACTTCGGCCCGACCGAACCGGCGATCAAATCCGCCACGTACTCGTCCGGGATCGAGAACAGTTCCGGGTCGAAGGGGCTGACCCGCCCCCACGAGGTCGGCTCACCCATGTCCCACGCGTGCTTCACCGAGTGCACCCACGGGGAGATCGGCAGGAGCGTGGGGATCTCCGGCCAGTTGCCGTTGTTCGAGCCGCCGATGCCGTGCACGACGGTGTGGAGCGGGAGGATGCGACCGGCCGCCGCGAGCGCGCGCTCGGCCGCGCCGGCGGCGTCGCCGTAGTCGCGGCGCAGATCACGACGCCACACCTCCGGATCGGTGTCGGGCGCATAGGCCAGCCGGCCCCAGAGCGTGTACGTGTAGCGGTGCTTGTGCCACTCCCGCCCGCCGAGCGTCAGGTCGTCGCGGACGTACGGATCGCGCCGGCCCGGCTTGCCGCTGCCCTTGCGTCCCTTGAAGTAGAGCGGTTCGCAGAAGTCGACGCCGCGCGCGTTGCCGAAGGTGGCGAGGCGCCCGTAGCCGCGCGCGATCTCCGGATCGCCCCAGAGCAGGAGCTTCTGGGTGCCGGGCCAGACCCGGAACATGAGGTCGACGGTCCTGTCCTCGGCGAGGAAGTCCGCGTAGCCGTAGCGCGTGAAGCGGCGAGTGAACTCGGTCACGCCGTTCATCTCGTGGCCGCGCTGCATCGGCTTCGCCTCCTCCCGGGTGCGGATCGTCGTCTGGTGGTAGGGCAGCCCCATGTGCTCGGCCCAGTACTTGGCCGAGAGGACCGCGTCGATCCCCGGCTTGTCGACGGCGTCGAGGAGCGCCTGGTCGACGCCCTTCGCGTGCATGTCGACCTCGACCGGCCGGCCGGCCTCCGAGACCGCCTGGAACATGGCATCCCAGAAGACCTCGTGCCCCTGGTCGTGGATCCCGCCCTCGTAGTGCACGCGGAACGACAGCCCGCCGATCTCGGGGATCTCCGCGAGCAGGTGCCCGAGCGCCGCGGAACTGTAGGCCGCATGGGTCTGCTGGCTGAGCCCGAGGATCGGGAACCAGTGCCGCGCGATCGGCCCGTAGTCGAACGCGTGGTTCCACAGTCCGAGCTGGAAGCGCATCCCGCGCCGCACGGTCTCGCGGGCGATGAACTTCAGCGCCTCGAGGTTGCGGTGCTGCTCGGCAGGGTCGACGCCCTCCGCCCGGACGCCCTCGTAACCCTCGACAGCGAAGAGGAACGGGTACGCGAGGCAGAGGTAGTTGTCCGGGCCGCCGGTGCTGTCGGCGCCGTAGTTGTACTGCATCCCGAGAGCGAGGTGGAACCGGTTGAAGCGCTGTGCCGCGATGAAGTCGAGGTACTCGGTCCAGAACTCGCGGTCGCGGAACCAGCCCAGGTCCTCGTGGAAGCTCGAGAAGGAGCGCATGATGCCCCGGACCGGAACGGAGGGCGACTCGACCGCGGTGCGGGCGTCCACCTCCGCGAGGCTCGCAGCCGCCTCGATGCGCTGTGCCACCTCGCTCAGCGCGTAGGAGAGCCCGACGGCATCGGAGCCGGAGACGAGCAGGCCGGGCGCCGCAGCGTCGATCGGTCCCACCGCGCTCGCCTCGGGGCCGTCCGCGAGGTCGAGTCCCCGCGTGCGTGCGCTCTCGGGCGCCGCGACCTCGATGCTGAACACGTCGTCGGCACTCAGGGCGGTGCGCGGGACGACCGTCGCCGCGTGCCGCGCCGCAGCGGCAGTGATGCGCTCGACAGCCCAGGCGACCGGAGCCGCGGACACCTCGCCCGAACCGATCAGGCCGATGGTGCCGCCGCGGGGGATGGAAATCGGGGACATGGTGACGACCCTTTCGTGATCGGTGGTGCCAGTCGTGATGCGCGGCGCTGCGCCGGAGTTGCTCGCCATTATCTTCCGTATTATGGAATCCTAATTCCAGGATACACTAACCGGGGTGCCAAGGAACAGCATCCGAGCTGCGTGCTAAGTTCTGCATAGCGCAATTTCTTATCCTCATCATGGAAGTTATTGGGACGGGAACAATGGAGTATCGACCCCTGGGAAGCACGAATGTCCTGGTCAGCAGCCTGTGCCTGGGCACGGGGAACTTCGGACGAAGCGACGCCCCTCCGGGCAACTGGGGGGCGACCGACGAGAACGAGGCGTTCCGCATCATGGACGCCGCGCTGTCGCTCGGCATCAACTTCTTCGACACGGCCAACGTCTATGGCAACTTCGGTCCCGGCACGACCGGCGACAGCGAGCGCATCATCGGGCGGTGGTTCGCGCAGGGCGGGAACCGCCGCGAACGCGTGTTCCTCGCGACCAAGGTCAGCCGCGTCATGCTCGACAACGACTTCGACGGGCCGAACACCCGCGACGGCCTCTCGCTCTGGAAGATCAGGCGGCACGTGGAGGGGTCCCTCCGGCGCCTCCAGACCGATCACATCGAGCTGATCCAGATGCACTACGTCGAGCGGCGCACGCAGTGGGATCAGCTGTGGGAGGCGTTCGAGGGCTTCGTACGCAGCGGCAAAGTCGACTACGTCGGCGGCAGCCAGTTCTATGCCTGGGAGATGATGAAGGCCCAGGAGTCGGCGCGGAAGCGCTCCTTCATGGGCCTGATCAGCACGCAGCACCGCTACGACCTGACCAGCCGGGAGGCGGAGCTGGAGGCCTTCCCCTGCGCCATCGACCAGGGGATCGGCGTCCTGCTCTTCAGCCCCCTGCGTCGCGGTGCGCTGGCGGTCGACGTGCTCGAGCCCAGCGACCGGCCGCTCAACGACGAGACCGTGCAGTTCATCGAGACGCACCGGCCGCAGATGACCGAGTACGCCAAGCTGTGCCACGACCTCGGGCACCGGGTCGGCAACGTCACGCTCGCCTGGCAGCTCGCCCATCCGGCCGTCACCGCACCGATCATCGGCCCGGCGACGGTCCGCGACCTCGAGGAGCTCGTCGAGAGCGTCGACATCTCGCTCTCCGACGACGTGCTGAAGGAGATCGACAGGATCTTCCCCGCCCCGCGCGGCCACTTCTACGGTGACGAGGCGCCGAAGGTGCGGCCGCTGTCCTGGGCCTGAGCTCTGTGAGGGCGTGAGGTCACGCCCTCACAGTGACGCGCGGTCCGCGACGACGAGCACGCAGGTCGGTCCCGAGACGCCGTGCACCGCGCGGATCGCGTGCGGCTCCCCGGCGTCGATGACGTTGACCGCATCGCCGCGGCTGTCGGCGACGAGCAGCAGCCCGCCGTCGAGCACGAGGTCGCGCGGCCAGCTGCCGCCGGACCCGGACTCCTGCGGATCGACGAGGCCGTCGTCCGTGCGCCGCGCCTCGAGCACCGTCCCCGGCCCGCGATTCGCCACGACGATCGTGCCCTCCCCGGCACGGATCGCCGACGGCATGACCTCGTCGGCGCCCGAGAGCGACGACGGGATGCCGCGCGCGAAGCCGGCAGGGTCGTCGAGGGCGTCCCAGCGGACCTCGCCGGAGAGCTCGCACGCGACATAGAGCAGGCCGTCGGCCACGACGACGTGCCGTGGTCCGCTCCCCTCGGGCAGTGCGAACCGGTCCGTCTCACGCAACGCGCCGTCGGCCGTGACCTCGATCCGCCGCACGACGTCGGCGCCGAGGTCGGGCACGAGGAACGCGCCGTCCACCTCGAGCACCTGGTGGGGGTGCGAACTCTCCTGCCGCGGCGACGGCCCGGAGCCCTCGAAGCGCAGCTCAGCGGTGCTGCGCAGGATCGCGCCGTCGGGGGCGAGCCGGTACAGGGTGACGGAGCTGGTGCCGTAGTCCGCCGTCAGCAGGTGTCCGCCGTCGGCCGACACGGCGAGGTGCGCCGCGCGGCCGGGCGCACGACCGACGCTCTGTTCGAGCAGCGCGCCTGCCTCCGTCACGGTGTAGGCAGTCACCGTCCCCTCGCCGGCGCGCTCGCTCGCGGCGTAGACGATCGGCAGGGTCGGGTGTGCGGCGACGAAGGCGATCGGTCCGGTGGAGACGGCGTCCGTCACCGTGAGGGAGGTCGTCCCGTCGTCCGCCGTCAGAGCCAGCAGCTCGAGCCGGCCACCGCCGTCCGCCCCTCGGTCGGCGGATCCCACCAGGACCCGCCGGGTTCGCCCGGCGCTCACGCGGTGGCCACGGTCGGCTGCTGGTCGAGAAGGCGTCGGCGCTCACGGCGCCGTTCGGCCTGCCGGTCGGGATCGGCCACGGGCGACGCCAGGATCAGCCGCTGCGTGTAGATGTGCTGCGGGTGGGAGATCACCTGCGCAGCCACCCCCGTCTCGACGACGTCACCGCGGAAGAGCACGCACACCCGGTCGCTGATGTGCCGCACCACCGCGAGGTCGTGCGAGATGAAGAGGTAGGCCACCTTGGTGCGCTCCTGAATCTCGGCGAAGAGCTCGAGCACGCGCGCCTGCGTGGTGAGGTCGAGCGCGGAGACCGGCTCGTCGCAGACGATCAGCCGCGGCTCGGGTGCGAGCGCGCGGGCGATCGCGATGCGCTGCCGCTGGCCTCCCGAGAACTCCTGCGGGCGCCGGTCGACCGAGTCGGACGGCAGGCCAACCTGGTCGAGCAGGGTTTTCACGCGTGCGCGGGCGTCCCGCGACGACGAGCCCTGCTGCACGATCGGCTCGGAGAGGATGTCGCCGATCGCCATCGCCGGATTGAGGGAGCTGTACGGGTCCTGGAACACCACCTGGATGTCCTTCGCCAGCGCGCGGCGCTGCCGCTGACTCGTCGCGGTGATGTCCTGCCCGTCGAACCGGATCGATCCACCGTGCACCTTGGCGAGGCCGAGCACCGCGCGACCGATCGTCGTCTTGCCGGAGCCGGACTCCCCGACCAGCCCGAGGGTCTCGGACTCGCCGATGTCGAAGCTCACGCCGTGGAGCACTTCGGTCGCCTTGCGCCGCCCCTTTCCGGCGAACTGGACGCGGAGCTGGTCGACATCGAGCAGCGCGCTCATCGTGCGGCCTCCACCAGGCGATCGACCGGGGCGGACGGCGCCGGCGAATCGTCGTCCTCGAGGATCGCGTCGAGCAGCTGGCGCGTGTACGCGTGCGCCGGTGCGCGGAAGACCTCGCGCGTCGTGCCCGTCTCGACGATCTCGCCGGACCGCATGACCGCGATCCGGTCGCAGATGTCGGCGACGACGCCGAAATTGTGCGTGACGAGCAGGATCGCCATCCCGTACTCCTTCTGTAGGTCGCGGAGGAGGTCGAGGATCTCGGCCTGGACCGTCACGTCGAGGGCGGTCGTGGGCTCATCGGCGATGAGCAGCCGCGGCCGGCTCGCGATCGCCCCGGCGATGAGCACGCGCTGCGCCATACCGCCGGAGATCTGATGCGGGTAGGAGTCGAAGACCCGTTGCGGGTCAGCGATCTCGACCCGCGCCAGCAGGTCGAGCACGGTCTGCCGCGCCTCGCGCCGGGACACCCGGAGGCAATGCCGCACGCGCTCCGTCAGCTGCGATCCGACGGTGAACGACGGATCGAGGTTCGACATCGGCTCCTGCGGGATGTAGGACACCACCCGACCGCGGAGCGCAGCGAGCTTCGAGTCGGCCAGGCCGACGAGCTCGCGACCCTCCAACCGCACCGATCCACGAGTGACGAGCGCCTCGGGCGCGAGGACGCCCAGGATCGCGAACGCGGTCTGCGTCTTGCCGGATCCGGACTCGCCGACGAGGCCGACGACCTCCCCCTCGGCGACCGTGAGACCGACACCCTTGACGACCTCGCGCAGTCCTTTCGTGCCGGGAAACGAGACCCGGAGGTCCTCCACCGCGAGCACAGGGGCGTGGGCGGAGATGCTGGAGGTCGGGGTCTGCTCGGGCGCGGCGCCGTCCGCGACCCGCAGACCGTGCACCGGCTTGGGGCGCTTCGGCCGCGGACCGCTGAAGGCGTCCCGCAGCGAGTTGCCGAACAGCACGAGGGACCCGGTGATCAGGCCGAGGCAGATGCACGGCCACACGAACTGCAGCGGGGCCGCGTAGATGTTGTTGAATCCGGACGAGATCATGAGGCCGAAGCTCGGCACGTCCTTCGCGCCGACGCCGAGGAAGGCGAGGCCCGACTGGGCCGCGACGGCCGCCCCCATGAGGAACGCGGTGTTGACGATCACCGGGCCGCGCACGCTGAACAAGACGTGACGGGAGAGGATCCGGAAGTCACGGAGCCCCGAGACGCGCGCCGCGTCGATGTACAGCTCCTTCTTCACCCCCAGCACCAGGTTCCGCACGATCCGGTAGGTGCCCGGGGCGAGGAGCACACCGAGTATGAGCATGGTCCACCGGTAGTCGCCGCCGGTCAGCGGCAGGAGCACGATCAGCGTGATCAGTCCGGGGAAGGTCATGATGAGGCTGGAGACCCACTCGACGCTGTTGCGCACCGTGCTGCTGAAGTAGCCGCCGACCAGGCCCGCCGTGAGCCCGATCGCGAGAGCGACGCTGGCGCCGATCAACGCGGAGATCAGGCTGGTCTCGATCGAGTACAGCAGTCGCGACAGGATGTCCCGGCCGCTCTCGTCGCCGCCGAGCGGGTAGCCGGGCGTGCCGACGCCGGCGTTGATCGCGTCGAGGTTGGCGGCATTGGGGTTGTGCGGCGCGATGAGCGGGCTGAGGAGCCCCGCCGAGAACAGGACGATCAGGAGGATCGCGGTCACGATCGCCTGCGGGTCCTTCAGCAGATGGCGCAGCACCGATCGACGCGGCACGGTCGAGCTCGTCTGGTCCGCCGGATCCGGGATCACTGTGATGCTCAATGGGTCCTCGCTTTCGGGTTCAGATAGCCGTTCGCGATGTCGGCGAGCAGGTTGACCACGACCACCAGGATCACGCTGACGAGGGTGACACCCATGATGACGGGGACGTCGATGGTCTGCGCCGAGCTGAAGGCGAACGACCCGAACCCCGGGAGGGCGAACACGTTCTCGATGATGACCGAGTAGCTGAAGAGCTGGATGAACTCCAGCGACATCACGGTGAGCGCAGGGCTCGCCGCGTTCCGCAGCGCATGCTTCAGCACGATCGACCGGGTGGGGACGCCGGCGGTACGGAGGGTGCGGACGTAGTCCTTGCCGAGCTCCTCGATCATCGATCCGCGGATCTGCGCAGTCATGCTGGCCATGCCGGCGATGACCAGCGCGACGACCGGGAGCGTGATGCTGCGCAGCCATCCGTACGGGTTGTCGGCGAACTGGACGTAGCCGGTGGCGGGGAACATCTTCAGTTCGACGGCGAAGACGACCACCAGCACGATCGCCGTCAGCAGCGCCGGGACGACATGCCCGACGAGTGAGATCCCCTGCGCGACCCGGTCGGCGGCCCCGCTGCGGGATGCCGCCCAGACCCCCAGGACGACGCTGACGATCACGGCGATCAGGAGCGCGGGGAAGACGATCGACATCGTGACGACGATGTGCGACAGCACCGAGGGCCCGACGGGCAGGGTGGTGAACAGCGACGTTCCGAGGTCGCCGCGCACTGCGTGCACGAGCCATTCCCCGTACTGCACCAGCACGGGGCGGTCGTACCCGAGCTCGTGCTCGCGCCGCGCGACGGCGTCGGGGGTCACGTCGGGCCCGAGCAGCGTCGAGATCATGTCGTGGAACGACGTGCTCAGCAGCAGGAAGGTGATGAAGGTCACGAGGACCGCGAGCACCACCCCGGTGAGGAGACGCCGTAGCGCGTAAGTAATCACGGGTCGAACTCCTTCTGCCCGAGGGGCCGCCGCGAGGCGGCCCCTCGGGTCAGGGTCACTTGCCGGCGATGCCGAACTGTCGGATGTCGGAGGGGAGCCCGGCGCGGTCCACGAACGCCACGCCCTCGGACGTCGCCCACAGTGCGCTGGTCATAGTGACCGGGGCGGCCAGCGCCTGGTCGACCGCGTACTTGTTCAGCTGCTTGTAGAGTTCGATCGACTTCTGGGCGTCCGGCGTGGTCGTGATCTTGTCGTAGAGTGCGCTGATGGTCGGATCCGTGTAGCGCTCCGGGTTGACCGTTCCGCCCTGCGGGGTGAAGTAGAGTGCCGCCGTATACGCGTCGGAGACGATGCCCGACTGCTTCAGGTAGATCGGATACTTGCCGGTCAGGATGATGCTCGCGGTCTGGGACTCCGGGATCGGCACCCACTTGAGCGTGATCCCGACCGCCCCGAGTTCCTGCGACAGCGTCGGCTCGTATTGCGTGGTGGCCTGGCTGCTCGGGATCTCGACGGTGAAGCCGTTGGGGTAGCCGGCCGCGGCCAGCAGCTTCTTCGCCTTCGCCGGGTCGTACGGGTAAGCCTTCTCCAGACTCTGGTCGAAGATGTCGCGCGAGGGGAAGAAGACCTGGTCGGTCGCGGTGCCGAGGCCCAGCAGGAGCTTCTTGGCGATGCCCTCCCGGTCCAGCGCGTAGTTGACGGCCTGCCGCACCCGCACGTCCTTGAACTGCGGGAACGTCTTGCCGTACTTGTCCAGGAACAGCAGCCAGTACAGCGTCGACGCGCTGGTCTTGGTGACGGTGGCGCCCTGCACGGCCTTCGCCGCGGCCTCCTGCTGCGCCGTGATGGCGGTGGCGTTCACCTGGCCGGCCTTGAAGCCGTTGATCTGCGCCGTCGGGTCGTTGTCGATGACGATGTTGATCGTCTTGAAGGGGAATGCCTTGGCGTCCCAGTAGTCCTTGCGCTTGTTGAGGACGTACTTCGTGCCCGGGACGGTCGCCTTGGTGTCGAGCGTGTACGGACCCGACCCGATGGGGTTGGTGGCGACGTCCGGGCTGTTCAGGTCGGAGGCCTTGGCGATCACGCCGACCTCACGGCCCATCAGCGAGACCCACTTGGGGTCGTAGTTCTTGAAGTGGACCACGACGGTGGTGTTGTCGGGCGCATCCGCCGACGCCACCGAGGTGTCGATCGACTGCATGTAGCCCGGCGTCGTGACGCTGTGGTTGATCGTCGCCGCGACATCCGACGCGTGCACGGGGCTGCCGTCGCTGAACGTCAGCTTGTCGCGGAGCTGGATCGTGAGCGTCTTGCCGTCGGGCGAGTAGTTCCACTTCTTGGCGGCCCACGGGGTGACGGCGCCGGTCTTCGGGTCCCAGTAGGCGAGGGACTCGTAGATCGACCCCCAGATGTACCGGCTGGCCGTCGGCTGCATCTGAGCAGGGTCGAACGTGAGCGCGCTCGGTGGAATGGCCAGGTTCAGGGTGTCGGTGGCCTTCGACGATGACGAAGAATCGGCGTTCGACGATCCGCCGAGCGGGGAGCAGGCGGCTAGGGGAAGTGCGACGGCGATCGCGGCCGCGACGGCCGCGATTCGGAAACGCCGGCGGGTGGGTGTGCGGAACAATTCAAACTCCCTCGTATGAATGCGGGCAAAACCGGGCAAAGCTGGCACTAGCGGTGTGCGTCTTGTCGGCGCGGACGCCGGGCCACCGGGCTCGCGCCCATCTCGTCGAACCGGCCGTGCGGGGGCGCCCGGACGACGTACGAGGAGCTTAACTCCGGCGTGGTAGATTCCACAATACATTTGTTTACTTCCGCACCATGGAATTTGTGAGGTCAGCATGGAATATCGTGAACTGGGCAGTTCCAACGTCCTGGTCAGCCGCCTCTGCCTGGGAACGGGCAACTTCGGGTACAACGAGTCGTGGTCGGGCGATCTCGCCGCCACCGGCGAGGATGAGGCGTTCCGGATGATGGACGCCGCGCTCGACCTGGGCATCACCTTCTTCGACACCGCGAACGCCTACGGCAATCACGGCCGCGGCACCAGCGGCGACACGGAACGCATCATCGGCCGGTGGTTCGCGCAGGGCGGCGGCCGGCGCGAGAAGGTCTTCCTCTCCACCAAGGTCGGCCGGACCATGTTCGACAACGACTACGACGGCCCCAACACCCGCGACGGCCTCTCACTGTGGAAGATCCGCCGTCACGTCGAGGACTCGCTGCGCCGCCTCGGCACCGATCATGTCGAACTGCTCCACATGCACCGCATCGACCGCAACGCGCAGTGGGACCAGATCTGGGAGGCCTTCGAAGGCTTCGTCCGCGCCGGGAAGGTCGACTACATCGGCAGCAGCCAGACCTACGCCTGGGAGCTGATGAAGGGGCAGGAGGTCGCGCGCCGTCGCAACTTCATGGGGCTCGTGAGCACGCAGCACCGCTACGACATGCTGACGCGCGCCGCAGAGCTCGAGGCCTTCCCCTGCGCGATCGACCAGGGCATCGGCGTCCTGCTGTTCAGCCCGCTGCGCCGCGGAGTCTTCGCGGTCGACCTGCTGGAGCCCGAGAACCGCCCGATCAACGACTCCGACGCCTGGTACGTGGAGAAGTACCGCACGCAGTTGACGGAGTACGCGAAGCTCTGCCACGACCTCGGCTACTCGCCCGCCGTGGTCCACACCGCCTGGCAGCTGACCCAGCCGGCGATCACCGCGCCGATCATCGGCCCGGCCGACGTGAAGGACCTGGAGGAGCTCGTCCAGAGCGTCGATGTCGAGCTCAGCGCCGACACGCTTGCCGAGATCGACCGGATCTTCCCGCCGCCTCCCGGCCACTTCTACGACGTGGAGCCGCAGCCGATCCGTCCCGTGTCGTGGGCGTAGTCCGGCCGACCGAGGACGGGAGCAGCATGCGCATCACCATCGCCAACGACGAGGTGGCCTTCGTCTCCGACAGCCACGGCGCAGAGCTGCACTCGTTGCGCTTCAGGGACGAGGAGCTCGACTACCTCTGGATGCCGGCCGAGCCGGGGCTGGGGCGGACCTCCACGTGCTTCCCCCTGCTCGGGACCGTGCCGGACGGGCGGTACGAGTTCGCAGGCGCCGTCTATGACATCCCGATGCACGGGTTCGCGCGCAGCACCGACTTCGCCGTGGTCGACCGCACCGACGACAGCGTCACGTACGAGATGACGGACACCGCGGAGACCCTCGCGGCGTACCCGTTCCCGTTCCGGCTGCGCGTGCGGTACGCGCTCGACGGGCCGACGCTGGTCACCGAGTACGCCGTGGACAATCCCGGCGACGCGACGATGCTCTACTCGGTCGGTTCGCATCCGCGCTTCACCTGCCCGGTCGACCCGGGCGAGGGCGTGGCGTTCGCCGACCACGAGCTCGTCTTCGACGCGCCGGAACGACCGGAGAAGCTGGTGCGCACGTTCGGACCCCGCGAGGCCGTCGACGCGGCGTTCACCCCCGATCGCCGCCGGCTCCGGCTCGACGACGGGCTCTTCACCGAGGGCGCCTTCTGCTTCGGGTCGCTCGACTCCGACCGGGTCGTCGTCGCCAGCGACCGCAGCAGGCGTGCGCTCGCGCTCGACTTCCCCGGCGCCTCGCACCTGCAGGTCTGGAGCGTCCCCGGCTCGCCGTTCGTCGCGCTCGAGCCCTGGTACGGCGCCATCAGCGGCAACCCGCCGCGCGAGGAGGACGGGTTCTGGGACCGGCGCCCGGGGACGCTCGGGCTCGCGCCTGGCGCGACCGCGACGCACTCCTTCCGGGTCACACCGATCCGCTAGGAGAGGCGCTAATTCCGGGAGATGACATTTCATTTCCGTCACGGGTTACCATGAGGGAGGCGGACTTCGAGGTCGGGCAAACCCGTAAGCTGAGCCTGTTTGGGCCGAGCGCCCACGATACTTGTACATCGAGTCGGAGAGGGGGGACATGGCCGACAACGCTGCCGCGACCGGTGTCCAATCCGTCGAACGCGCATTCAACCTGCTGGAATACATCGCCGAGGCGGGTGACGCATTGACGCTGAGCGAGCTGGCGTCCGTCTCCCGGCTCCCGATGCCGACGATCCATCGGCTGCTCCGCACCCTTGCGGCGCAGGGGTATGTGCGTCAGCTCCTGAACCGGCGATACGCGCTGGGCCCGCGCCTGATCCGGCTGGGCGAGAACGCGAGCAAGCAGCTCGGGGAGCTCGCTCACGCGCCCCTCGCCGGCCTCGTCGATTCGCTGGGTGAGACCTCGAACATGGCGGTGCTCGATTCGTCGATGGTGCTCTATGTCGCCCAGGTCCCGTCGAAGCACTCCATGCGGATGTTCACCGAGGTGGGTCGCCGTGTGCACGCCCACAACAGTGGAGTCGGGAAGGCGATCCTCGCGCAGCTCGGCGACACCGCCGTGCGCAACATCATCACTCGGGTCGGCATGCCGACACCGACAGAGAAGAGCATCGGCACCATCGACGATCTTCTGGTCGAACTCCAGAGAATCCGTGATCGCGGCTACTCGATCGACGACGGGGAGCAGGAGCTCGGCGTCCGCTGCATCGCGGTCTCGGTGCCGGATGCCCCGACTCCGATGGCGATCTCCGTGTCCGGGCCCGCTGCTCGAGTGGATGCCGCCTTCACGGAGCGCGCGGTCCCCCAGCTGCAGTCCGCGGCCCGCGCCATCGCCAAGGAACTCGACGAAGGCCGCTAGAAGCGCTAGAAGACCGACCCCGGGTTGAAGATGTCGTCCGGGTCCAGTGCCGCTTTGACGCGCCTGTTCAGCGCCATGACGTCGGCGCCGAGATAGTCCTCCAACCACGCCTTCTTCATGCGGCCGACGCCGTGCTCGCCGGTGATCGTGCCGTCGAGCTCGATCGCGAGATCCATGACCTCGCCGTAGGCGCGCCGCGCCCGCGCCGCCTCGTCCTCGTCGACGGGGTCGAAGACGATGAGCGGATGCGTATTGCCGTCGCCCGCGTGGGCGATGACGGCGATGGCGACGCCGAGCCGGCGCGAGATGGCGTCGATCCCGAGGACGAGCTCACCGAGCCGAGGGATCGGCACGCCCACGTCCTCGAGCAGAATCGTCCGCCGGCGTTCGACGGCCGGGATCGCCATCCGCCTCGCCGCCGTGAACGTCTCGCCCTCGGCCGGGTCGTCGGTGGTGTAGACGTCGCTCGCGCCGTTGCGATCGCAGAGCTCTTCGACCAGCGCGATCTCGGCGGCGGCGAACTCGGCCGGCTCGTCGGATTGGACGAGCAGCAGGGCCGCGGCCTCCCGGTCGAGCCCCATCTGCGTGATGTCCTCGACCGCGTTGATCGAGGTCCTGTCCATGAACTCCAGCATGGAGGGCCGCGTCCGCCGGGTGATGTCGAGCACCGCCTGCGACGCCCCCGCCAGCGTCGGGAACGACGCGACCAGAGTGATCGGCTGGCGTTGCTCCGGGACGAGCCGCAGCACGACTTCGGTGATGATGCCGAGCGTCCCCTCGCTGCCGACGAACAGCTTCGTGAGGGAGAGCCCCGCGACATCCTTGAGCCGCGGCCCGCCGAGCGTCACGGCGCTGCCGTCCGCGAGGACCACGGTCATCCCGAGCACGTAGTCGGTGGTGACCCCGTACTTCACGCAGCAGAGCCCGCCGGCGTTAGTGGCGACATTCCCTCCGATCGAGCAGAACTCGAACGAGGACGGATCCGGCGGATACCAGAGGCCGTGCTCCCGGGCCGCGGCTTTGACTTCGGAGTTGAAGGCACCCGGCTGGGCCACCGCGATGCGGGTGACCGGATCGATGGAGATGTCCCGCATCCGATCGAGGGAGACGACGATGCACCCGGCCTGGGCTGACGAGCCCCCCGACAGCCCGGAGCCGGCGCCGCGCGGGATGACACCGAGCCCATTCGCGGCCGCGAACCGCACTGCCGCCTGAACGTCCTCCGTGGACTCGGCCCGCACGACCGCGACGGGCACGCCGACATCAGGGTCGAGCGCACGATCCCAGCGATAGTCGTCCATGCCGGCAGGGTCGGTGATGACGCCACCCTGCGGCAGCTCTGCGATCAGCGCCGCGAAGTCGGAAACAGAGGACCACGTCATTGGGCTCAACTTTCACAATAAGGAAACTTGATTCCAAAATCTATGCCTTGCGGGGGTGGGTGTCAATCCACGGGTCGGCGCGATGGAGGAGCCGCAGGCCAGTCCGCCGCCTTGTCCTGCGCAGCGCAAGAAAGTGCTCCAGGCGCTTCACCTGCTGGGCAGGTCACCTGGAGCACTCGCCGCCCGGCGCCTACGCGCTCAACCGCGGATAGTCCGTGTACCCCTCGGCCCCCGGCCCGTAGAAGGTGGCGGCGTTGGGCTCGTTCTCCGGGTGCTCGCCCCTCCAGCGCTCGACGAGGTCCGGGTTCGCGATCGCGAGACGGCCGACCGCCACAGCGTCCGCGTGCGAATCCTCGACCAACGCGATCGCCTCGTCGCGCGTCGTGACGGAACCGAATCCGCTGTTCACGATGAACGGGCCGCCGAAGCGCTCGCGCAGGTCCTGCACGAGGGCGCCCGTCGGCTCGCCGTGCAGCACGCTCACGTAGGCGAGGCCGAGCGGCGCAAGCCCGTCGACGACCGCCTCGTAGGTGGCGGTGGCGTCGGCGAGGTCGGTCTCGAAGACGTCCTGGATGTTGTGCATCGGCGACAGGCGGATGCCCACCCGCCCCGCACCCACGGCCTCGGCGATCGCCGTGGTCACCTCGACGACGAAGCGGGCACGCGCCTCCGGGCTGCCGCCGTACTGGTCGTCGCGGATGTTGGACACCGGCGACAGGAACTGATGCAGCAGGTAGCCGTTGGCGCCGTGCGCCTCCACGCCGTCGAAGCCGGCCGCGATGGCGTTCTTCGCCGCCGTGACGAACTCGTCGCGCACGATCGCGAGCTCTTCGGTGCTGAGCGCGTGCGGCACCGGGTAGGCCGCCTTGCCCGCGAGAGTGCGCGCCTCACCGTCGATCGCGACCGCGCTCGCCCCGACGACACGGTCCGTCCCGTTGATGAGCGGGTGCGAGACCCGGCCGCTGTGCATGAGCTGCATGACGATCCGGCCGCCCTTGGCGTGCACGGCGTCGGCGACGGCGCGCCACCCGGCGATCTGCTCATCCGTGACGATGCCCGGCTGGCCGGGATACGCGCGCGACTCGTGGCTCGGGTAGGTTCCCTCGGAGATGATCAGGCCCACGCTCGCCCGCTGCGCGTAGTGTTCCGCCACCAGCGGCCCCGGGACACCGGCTTCACCCGAACGCGTGCGAGTGAGCGGCGCCATCACGACGCGGTTGGGAAGGTGGAGGTCGCCGAGCGAGACGGGGGAGAACAGATCCATCGAGGGGGTGCCTTTCAGTTTGCGGAAGCAGCCTTTGGCCCGAACAGCTCCCATGCCCCCACTATTCCGGTCAGGCGAGCGCGACGCGCTCCGGCGCATGCGCGGCGAACATCTGCTCGTCCACATACTTGGCATCCCGCCCCATCCCCATGAGCGTCGGTGAGGCCACCGAGTACTGGAACGGCAGTCCCATGAACGCCAACCCGGGCACCTCTGTGGCGACGCCCCGCTCGTGCACGGGCCAGCCGTGCGCGTCGAACGCGGCCGGGATGTCCACCCAGTCGAAGCGCGGCAGCGAGCCCGTGCACCAGACGACCGTGGTCGCGTCCAGCTTCTCGCCGTCCTGGAGGACGGGGCGCCCTTGCTCTACCCCGACGATCCGTCCCACGTGGCGGGCGCCCGCCTTTTCGAGGTCCGCCATGTGGTTGCGCACCAGGTTCACGCCGTGTCCGCGGTGCTCCTGCTGGAACCGGCGGCCCTTCTCCGTGTCGATCGTCGTGTTCCGCAGGCGTCGGACGAAGATACCGAGCATCAGGTTTCCGAGCGGAGTGTCGATCGGGACCGGCACTTCGCCTGGGACGCGTCCTGCGATGGTGGTCGGGTGACCCGAAGCGATGGAGTCCAGCGCGATGTCGGTCCCGGAGTTGCCGGCGCCGACGACGAGGACAGGGCCCGGGAGAAGGTCTTCAGGGCCCCGGTAATCCACCGAGTGGATCTGGTGGATCGAGGGGTCGAGGTCGCGTGCGAACCTGGGGATGATCCGCTGATGGTGTGCGCCCGCGGCAACGATGACGCGGTTGGCGGTGACGTCCTCGCCGCCTGACAATGCGAGGCGGAACGCCCGAGGCGCATCGAGAGTCAGCCGCTCGACCCGGGTCGAGGTGCGCACCGGCAACTGGGACGCCACCGCGTACTGCTCCAGGTAATCGGCCAGTTGGGCGCCGGTCGGGTAGTCGAAGATCCCCACGTCGATTCTCATTCCGGGCAGGCTCGCCCAGCGCCGCGGGGTGAATAACCGCAGCGAGCGATACCGTTCGCGCCAGACGTCGCCGATGCGGGCATGCTCGTCGAAGACGGCGAAGTCGACTCCTCGAGCGGCTGCGAAGTGTGCGGCGTGCAGGCCGGCCGGGCCGCCGCCGATGATGGCCAGATCTAATGCTGCCGTGGACATGAGGCCTCCCTTTTGCCTCACGGTACGGTCGGGCTGCCCGACAAGCATCGGCAGAAATGACCAATTCAGGACGCCGGCACCAAGTCGTGTTCGAAGGCGTACGCAGTGGCCGCCGACCTGCTGGGCACGTCGAGTTTGGCCAGGATGTTGCCCACGTGCCGCGCGACCGTGCGCTCGCTGAGGAACAGCCGCTCGGCGATGCCTCGATTGGACAGTCCGTGCGCGACGAGGTCGAGCACTTCCCGCTCCCGGCGGCTCAGCCCGGGATCCGGGGCCGTCGTTCCGGTTCGGGCGGCGGCGCGTTCGAGCCGCGCCAGGTCGGGCACAGCACCGAGTGCTTCGAACACGGTACGGGCCGCGTCGAACTCGAGCTGCGCTCCCTCTTCGTCGCCGGCCTCTCGGGCAGCCCGCCCCAGCGCGAATCGTGTCCGGGCCGCGTCGTAGGGTGCATCCAGGCGCCGCCACAGAGACCACGCGGTGCGAAGCAGCGTGAGCGCGTCGATGATCGCAGCCTCGGCTGTCGCGACCTCGCCATCCGCCTGTGCCGACAAGGCCCACAGGTAGAGGGTGTCGGCGACCTCGGCGCAGTCCCGCAGTCCGTCGGCCGCCACCCGGGCACGCGGAACCTGCCGCATCGCGAGAGCGACCTCGACGGCGGCGGCGAGCAGCTCCGCCCGAAAGGCAGGCTCGACGGCCGCTGCCCGGGCGCGCTCGAGCCCGGCCCAGGCAACGTCGAGCTGTCCGGCATCCCGGTGCAGCAGGGCAAGGCCCGGCTGCACCACGCGGCCCATCGCCGACGCCTGCCGGTACGCGTTCCGTGCCTGGGCGGCGCGTCCCGCGACTCGATGCAACTCACCGACGCGGTACCACGCATTGCCCAGCGTCTCCGGGCGCTCTTCGGTGCGGCAGACGCTATCGGCAGCCGCCACCGCCGACGCCCACTCGCCGCCGATCTGCATGACCGTCGCCCGGTGGAGCGTGCACTCTCCTCGAAACGGCTGGAGTCCTCGCTGCGCGTCGCACCATTGCCCCAGGTCTTGCGTCCATACACGCGCCCGTTCGATGTCGCCTCGAGCGAGCAGACTCGCGATCGTCGCGCAGTAGGCCGGGCCGGCTGCGCGATCAGTGACGCCGCCCGTCCCGATGAGCAGCATGACCCGGTCCATACAGGCCAGGGCCTCCTCGATCCGGCCCAGGCGCATGAGCGCGCGACCCTCCCCCATCGTCGCCAGAACCTCGACGTCTGGATCCGCCTGTTCGGCAAGGCCGGCGGCATCGTGATAGAGAAGCGCGGACGCCGGAATCTCCCCTCTCGCAAACGCCACTTGTGCGCGGCACAGCTCCGCGCACGCATCGACGAACGGATCGCCGGCGAAGCGGGCGCACAGTTCGAACAATCGAGCCATCCATGTCTGGGCCTTCACGACCTCGCCGTGCTCGGCGAGGGTGAATCCCAGCCAGAAGACGCACCGGACGGCGCCCGCTCCATCGCCGCTCTCCAGGTGCTTCAGATGCCCACGTTCCCAGGCTCTGGCCGCGACGTCGTCCCGCCCGATGAACCACGCCGCCTGGCCGAACTCATCCAGCTCGGCCGCAGAGAGCGAGGCCTCGTCGCTGAGGAACTGTGCGAAGCGCCCGGTCCAATCCACGACCGGGGCCTCTCGAATGGCCATGCGAGAAGTATCCGCGCGGCACCCCGCCTCCCGCAATGCGTCCACCCCGACGAGCACGGGTACGTGGATCCGCTCTGCTGGGAAGGTCAGCAGCTCATTCCCCGTCACCTTCGCGGGCGGGGCCGCGAATTCGCTGAGTGGCACGAGGCCCACTGACGAGCGCCTGGATCCGGCATAGCCGCCAGCGAAGCGCCCTCCTATACTTTCGCCCGAACGGCAGTCACCGCTCGTTAAGGAGACCCGAAATGACCGATGCAACATCCACTCCCGCCGACCAGTCCGGCGCGGATGACGAGTCCGTCAGCGTGGCGGCGGCGGGCGTCAGCGACGGCGCATACACGCTGATCGCCGCCGATTTCTCGGACACCGATATCGCGATGGAGGCGTACGAAGCGCTCAAGGAGATCGAGGACGGCGCGACGGTCAAGATCGACGGGGTCGTCGTCGTCAGACGGGACGCGGGCGGCAAGCTCGAAGTGCAGAAGGCAACCGACCACAGCACCCGCGAGGGCCTCACCTGGGG
This sequence comes from Leifsonia sp. Soil_N53, assembly GCF_057655165.1. Taxonomy (NCBI): domain Bacteria; kingdom Bacillati; phylum Actinomycetota; class Actinomycetes; order Micrococcales; family Microbacteriaceae; genus Leifsonia; species Leifsonia sp. Soil_N53. Next base: position 64,941 of record NZ_JBDGMM010000058.1, on the reverse strand, counting down.
CGCTGTCGGCGGCGCCGTCCTGGGTGTCCTGTTCCCGCCTTCGATCATCGGCAGCGCCCTCGTGGTCGGCGCGGGCGGCGGCATCATCGGCAAGCTGCGTGAGCGCCACCACAAGAAGGAGCTGGCCAAGGAGCTCGAGGACGCGATCGCACCCGGCCACTCCGGCATCATCGCGCTGGTCTCCAACCCCGGCGAGGTCAAGATCCGCAAGGCGCTCGAGAAGGCCGACCGGATCGTCGAGAAGGCCCTCGACGATGCCGCCGCGGCCGACATCAAGGCGGCGGGCAAGGATGCAGACAGCGCGGCCGACTCCGGTGCTGCGGCCGAGGCACCCCCTGCCACCGAGAGCGACGCCGACAAGAAGTAGGCGGCGGCGCGGAGGGCACTCGCGACTCAAGGAACGGCACGGCTCCCGCCGTGCCGTTCCTTGCGTGCTGCGCGGCGGGAGCCGATAGGTCTCCTGTGAAACAGTGTGGACGCACGAGGTCGTCGGTATCCATGTCCGCTTAGCTTCGTCGGTGACCCTGCGAGGAAAGAGTCCACGACAACGCTTGCGACGGCTCAGCCGGCGGCTCCGTGGGCGATTGCGGCCTGCGCGGCGGATTTGTGAAGTGTGAACTCGTCCTCGTGCGAATGGGGTGCGATGTCGAATACCACGTTGCGGACGGTGCCGGTGAAGGCGTAGGGCGCCCGGTCCTCGTAGTCGAGGTCGACGACGCCACCGTTGTCCCGGGAGATGTCCATACCGGCGTAGGTGGTGAAGATGAGCGAAATGGTGTGCGGGATATCCCCTTCGCCGATCTGCTTGTCATCGGCCCACAGAGTGACATGGCCGCTTGTGCCGGGCGTCGTCTCGTCGGCATCGAACATCATCTTGAGGGTGACATCGCCGGTGGGGATCTGCATGGTCGAGGTCTGCCGGTACGTGTCGATGCCAAGGTACTGGTAGGTGTGGTTCAGCAGTCCGTTCTCGTCGACCCACAGCGCGAATCCTCCGATGAAGTCTGCGAAGGCTACGAGTACGCCCTCCGCGCCGTCATCCGGCACGTGCACTTCCGCCTCGATGGCATACGAACGACCGATGATGCGGGGGATCTGGGTCGTCTGGATGTTCTGGACATCGCCGGAGAACGTGAACCGGGTCCGTGTCGGCATCGGTGGCAGGATTCCGAAGAACACCGCGAACCCGCCAAGGAGAGGAAGGACCCGGTTGCGTTCGGCTTCGGCCCAGAAGAGTTCCACCAACTCCGCAACCTTGTCGGGCTGTTCGACGGCGAGGTTGTGAGCCTGGGAAAAGTCGTCGGGAAGGTAGTACAGCTCCCAGGGCTCCTGGTCGGGGTCCCAGCCGCTGCCGGGCCCGAACCGCGAAAGCGTGGCCGGTGTGAAATCCCAGGGCAGCTTGTCGAGCTTGGCGCAGGCCCACCAGCCATCTTTGTAGATCGCACGGCTCCCGTACATCTCGAAGTACTGCACCGTGTGCTGGTCCGGCGCCTCGGGTGCGTCGAAGGTGTAGGCGAAGCTGGTGCCGTCCATCGCCTCTTGCTCGATGCCGTCCACCATGGTCGGCTCCGGAAGCCCGATGACCTCCAGCACTGTGGGGACGATGTCGATGCAGTGGGTGAACTGCGTCCGCAGCCCACCGCCGCCCGCGATCCGCCGCGGCCACGAGATGACCATGGGGTTACGCGTCCCGCCGAGGTGGCTGGCCATCTGTTTGCCCCACTGGAACGGCGCATTGTTCGCGTGGGCCCAAGCCGCTGCGAAGTGTGGGGCGGTGTGAAAGCCGCCGAGCTCCTCGAGACCGCCGTATTTGTCGATCATCGTGAACTGCTCCTCAGCGTCCAGCACCACCCCGTTGAAGAACGTGGTCTCGTTGAAGGAGCCGGTCACGGTGCCCTCCATCGAGGCGCCGTTGTCGCCCCAGACATAGACGACCAGCGTGTCGTCGGACTCACCCATCTCCTCGATCGCGTCCAGCATCCGGCCGACGTTCCAGTCCGCGTTCTCCGAGTACCCCGCGAACACCTCCATCTGACGGGCGTACAGCTTTCGCTCCATGTCATTCAGGCTGTCCCACGCCGGGTACGCTGCCGGACGCTCGGAGAGCTCGGTGTCGGCCGGGACGATGCCGAGCTTCTTCTGTCGTTCGAGGGTCTTCTGGCGGTACACGTCCCAGCCCTCGTCGAACTGTCCCTTGTACTTGTCCGCCCACTGCTTGGCCACATGGTGCGGCGCGTGCGTCGCGCCCGTCGAGTAGTAGACGAACCACGGCTTCTCTGCGTCCTGGGCCCGGACCGCGTGCAGCCACTCGACCGCTTTGTCGGTGATGTCATCCGGGAAGTAGTAGAGCTTTCCGTTGGCACCCTCCGGAACGCCGAGGGTCGAGTTGTCCTGGGTGATGATCGGGTCGTACTGACCCGCGGCCCCGGTCAGGAAGCCCCACCAGTGGTCGAATCCCCATCCCGTAGGCCAGTGGTCGAACGAGCCCGCCGCGCCCATGTCGCGCCCCGGGGTCACGTGCCACTTGCCGAACCCGCCGGTAATGTACCCGTTCTCTTTCAGGATCCGAGGCAGTGCAGCACACGACCGTGGACGGATCCCCGTGTAGCCGGGGAACGGCCCAGGGAACTCCGCGACGCCGCCCATCCCCACCCTGTGGTGGTTACGACCGGTCAACAACGCGGCGCGCGTCGGGGAGCAGACCGCCGTCACGTGGAACCGGTTGAAGGTGATTCCTTGCTGCTGCACACGGGTGAGGTTCGGGGTCCGGATGCCACCGCCGAAGGTATCAGGCCCACCGAAGCCCGCATCGTCGATGAGGACCACGAGAACGTTGGGGGCGCCGTCGGGCGCTTTCGTGGCCGCCACGATGCTCCAATCCCCCACGGACCCGTCGATGATCCGGCCGCCGACACCGCTGAAGCTCCGGTCGGGAATCGGCAGGACGCTGCGGTCGGGGTTGAACTTGCCCATCGCCTCCGCCAGCTTCACCTTCAGCTCATCGATACCGCGCTCGTCGCTCTCCACAACAGACTTGAGGGGTGAACCCGGAAGGGCGCGCTCGACATCGAGGCGGGACTCGGCGGGAAACACTCCGATGATCACGGCCGTCCCTGCCTTCAGGGCGGCACCGACCTGCTCCTGGACGGCCGCGGTGAGCTTGTGGCCCGCGAAGTGCCCGACCACCGCACCGGCAGCCGTGCCCACTGCCACGGCGGCAAGCATCGGCGGGGCGAACAGCCCCACCAGCACACCCGCTCCCCCGCCCCAACCGGCACCACGACGCCCGAGGTGATTGCCCGTGTCCATGAGCCGAGGCTTCCCGTCGGCGTCCTGCCCGACAAGAATCATGCCCTGACTCGTCAGTTCCTTGACACCGACCTTGTCGGCAAGCGCCCGGAACTCAGCCACGGCGACGTCGACATCGGGGTATCCGGCCACAATGAGCATCTGCGTATTGGACATATTCCGACCCCTCGAATACACGGCCGCCGATCCGCAACCCTCCGTCTATTGCACCGGTCGACGGCCATACCGGGGCAGGGCCGAAGGTCCCACACTTCAGAGGCGCTCACCACGCTGGGTTACGGAGGCGTAGCGCGAGGAGGTCCGCCCAACGAGTGCGCGTGGCGATCGGGGTTCATGGTCGTCGCACCCTCTTTCGCGTGCCGTGGTCAGATCCGTCGCCGGCGCGGCGTCACGGCCGCTCCGACGACGGCCGCTTTCGCGACCGGCGCAGGGCCGGGGGTGACCGCCTTCGTGACGACAGCGGCTTTGACGACGGGGGCCCCGACGACCCCGACCCGTCCTACTCGGCCTGCTCTCAACATCTCAAGCTCCTTCTTCTTCGAGTTCTGCTTCTGCTTCAAGCGCGGCGGCAATCGCCTGTGAGTGGATGCGTCCGTCGGCGATCAGCTGACCTCCCGCTCGTCGCGCGGCGACCGCGAACGGCGCCGCCCACAGGTTCTCGTAGACGATCACGCCGGCGACGGTTCCTGGATCCATCGCCGCCGCCAGGTTCGCGACATCCTCCTCCGCGAGGAACTCCGCCAGATCGGCTTCCAGTGCCGCCAGCGGACCCAGATCATCGAGGTCGGACAGTTCCAGCGCATCGACATCGCCGTCGGCGTCCTTCACGAGGACGATGGCATCGATGAGCCGGATGGTCCCGGCATCGACGAGCTTCACGAGTTCGTCGGCCATCTCGCCCGTGAATTTCGATTGGCCGGCAGGAAACTGGATGATCACATAATCGATCGGTCCCACCTGTTCAAGGTCGTCATCCGCCATGGTGCGCTCCTTCGCTGATGGTGCTCGCGCACAGTCGCGCGGCAACCCGCTGCGGTGACGGTATCGCCGTTCCACTGCACGGTGCCACCCACCTCTTCTGCGCGTTGCCTCCCTCGCGCTGCCGAGCGAATTCCCTATCGACCCTTCGCGTCTCGACGACGATCTGCAGTCGATCGGTCTCTCGCCGGAGTGATCCCAGGTCGCGGGAGATGCCGTGCTCGGCGTAGAACGCGGTCACCGACCCGCGCGGAGCCACCTGGTTCAGAAGCGACTGGATCGGATCGCTCGCCGTCTCAGAAGCCAGCACTGAGCGGCTCGACCGCTTCACTACCAGCGAGCTCGAGAAACGGCCCTGGCGCCGCTAAGGCGTGCCGAGCGGTCTTCTCCGGGATGATGGGCTTGGCCGGGCCGTCCGACCTCGTATGTACGAATCCCGTCCGCGAGATCGGGCACATCGTGTGGTGTATCAAGACATCTCTGACGATTCTGCATCAGGACATTGCCGTGCCCAACTACTACCTCGTACGCCGTGAGGGGTGGACGCCCGGGCCCGTACCGGCGCCCACCCCTGTCGCTCTCGGGAATGCAGTCCGTCGTCCGCCCCATACGGTCCGACCTGTTCGTCCGAGAGCTCTTCGTGCTGTTCTCAGGCGGTCACGGATCGGTGACCGCGTTCGGCGGCCGACTCGACCTGGATCTTGCGCGGCTTGGCGCGTTCGGCGATCGGGATGACCACCGACAGCACGCCGTTGTCATAGCTGGCGCTGATGCCTTCGGCGTTCACGTCGTCTCCGATCGAGAACTGGCGCATGTATGAACCGAACGGCCGCTCCTGGGCGAGCCAGCGGGAGTTCTCCCGGTTCGCGGCAGAGCGTTGCGCGCGAATGGTCAGCAGGTGCCCATCGACATCCACATCCACCGAGCCCGGGTCGATCCCCGGCAGATCGGCGTTCAGGACGTACTGATCGCCTTCACGGAACAAGTCCACGGGCATGATCCGGGGCTGCCTGCTGGTGTCGAAGACGCTTTGGGCGATCCGATCCAGCTGGCTGAAAGGATCAAATGACATCGACATGGTGAAATTCTTCCTTTCCACTTCACTGTGTGCTTCGGTTCTCACGCTGGGGTGCTCACTCCCCTGGTCGGTGGCGAACGGATGGGCGAATCCGTCCGATGGAGTGCGCCCCGAGCATCCGGGAGCCCGGTCTCGTCAGCGTCCTCGACGCCACGGGAACGGGCCGGGAGCGATGCGTCGATGGCAGCCGGGATATCATCCGAGCCGCCCACGATCGCCCAGAATTCGCCGTCCACCCATTCCGGGTCGGCACAGATGATGTCCGCGAAGATCTCCGCGGTCGAATCGACCATGCCTGGCAACGCCGGTCACCTCCCCACTCCACTGCAACAGCACGGGCGAATGTACCTCGTCCCGGCGTCAGCATCATCTGCAGTTGTCGGTATAGATTTTCTACATCTCACGTTGACTTAATGCAAGTCATGCGAGGAAGATTCCTACATGAGTGATCTGTCGAGCAGCCAGCCCGTCTACAGCATGGCCGTGGCCGCAGAGCTGCTTGGACTTGCGCCGACTACCTTGCGGCTCTACGAACGCAAGGGACTGCTGACGCCGGCGCGCACCGACGGCGGAACCCGCCGGTACAGCGCGGACGACATCGAGCGGATGCGCCGCGTCGCCGACCTCCAGAACGAGGGCGTCAACCTTACCGGGATCAGGATGCTCCTCACCCTCGAAGGCGAGAACTCGGCACTCCGCGAACACATCGCCAACACCACACCGATGCCAGCGGACGAAGGCTTCGGCCCAGACGACGCATAAGGCCAAGAGCGGCATGCCGCGAATCGCCCCCACAGCTGACCTGGACGGCGGATGGCCGCACCGGTCAGGCCGGACCGCCCGACAAACCACCGTCGCCGCATGCGGTCAACCACTCGGCCCGTCCTGAGGACGCTCTGCCCCTCACCGAGGGCCGACGAACTCGAACGCCTCGCCCGCCACGTCCGTCCACTCGAGGTCAGACGATGGGTCCACGGACAACCACTCGCGCATCGGCCGTCCACGGCGTCCGTCGTAGTGATCTCCGAGGCCCTCGCCCACGAGCTCCCGTACCCGGTCGGCGGGGAGCTTCACGATGAGCCGATCGTTCGAGAGGAAGGCGAAGATCTTCCCGTTTCGGCGCAGACTGGCAGAGCCGAACCCGCCGCCGCTGTGCGGAACGGTCACCTCGGGAACAGCGATATACAACGCGACGAGGTCGGCAAACCGTTCGTGTGGATCCATGCGCCGATGGTCGCGCGCACCACTGACAGTGCCCAGCCGTCGACACGGCCACAGCGCCGCGCCAATCAGGCGAGTTTCTTCACCATAGCGTTATCCCCCTCACCGCGCTTCGAAACCTTGACACGGACTGTACCCGCCGTCTGGAATCGCTCAACACGTCGGTCGAAGAGTGCGCGAAACCCTCCGATCAAGCCCCGCCGACTCGAGAAGTGCTCGATCCGTGGGCGCGAGGTCACGTGCGAATAGGCGGACGCGCAGTACCCATATGGTTGACTCAGCCGGCTTGACAGATCTATGGTTTGCTCAAACAGAACCAACCGAATTTCTTGATTTGTTGGCGGCGCCCGGACCCTGCGCTGTTCGCTTTCCCCGTCTCTGTACGTCGCGTCCTCAAAGAGATGGGGAGATCATGCCTAAGAACGTCAGGATTTTCGCGCGCGACGACCGGGAATTCCTTCTCGACCTCATCGATACGCGCTGGTATCTTTTCGAAGTCATCGAAGACGGCGACGAGCTGATCGGCTCGATCACCGAACGCGGCGACTCCTTCCTAGTCGAGTGCTTCTGGAGACCTCGCCCAGATGCGACGGCGGCGGCTGAAAGCATCGACGACAGCGTCCTTCAGCTCCTGGAAATGGCCGACGCACAGGCGACCCTCCTCGCCGACGCGCAGCCGGAGCGGGACATCACCCCGTTCCTGAAGGGCACCGGCTGAGGCGCGCCACATACACCTGGGACTAGCGTCACCAGCGAGCGCCCGGACCGCCCGTCACCGGGGGTGGATGCATCGTCTCGAATGAACGCGCCCGACGAGGGCGCGGGCTGATTCCGGGCGCGAGGGTCACCGCCATGTGAACGTCGTGCCTCGTCGGTCACGGGCACACCTCCCCTCGCCCAGCATCCAGATGAGACTCTCGATGAGGGCGATGCCGACGATCGAGACTCCGGCGACGACGGCCGACCCCGCCGGCGACAGTTCGACAAGCACGAGAAAGCGTCGGAGCGTCGGGAGAGTGAACACGACTGCCAGACCCGTGACCATCGCGGCGAATACCGCGAGTTTCCAGACGTCGAACGGCCGCGAGACGATCGCGAGCACCCAGAGTGCGACGATCGCGAGGATCGCAGTCGACCCGGTCCGGAGGGCCTCCTCACCTGGCACGCCCAGAACCGTGGCAGACAGCGCGTAGACGAAGATCAGGAGGCCGATGATGCAGCCGGAGGGGAGGGCGAACCGTAGCGAGCGCCGCAGGAAGCCGGGCTCATACCGGCGGAGGTTCGGGAGGAGGGCAAGAAAGAACGCTGGTAGCCCGATAGTCAGGCCGTCGACGACCGACAGTTGTCGCGGAAGGAACGGAAAGACCAGCACGAACGCACCGCACATGAAAGCGAGCACCGCCGCGTAGACCGTCTTGGTGAGGTAGAGCCTGGAGACCCGCTCAATGTTCGCAATGACGCGCCTGCCCTCTGCCATGACCGCAGCGAGTTCGGCGAACCGTTCGTCGAGGAGCACCATCCGGGCGATCGCCTTCGTCGCGTCGCTGCCGGACGACATTGCGATGCCGATGTCGGCCCGTTTGAGGGCGGGGATGTCGTTCGCGCCGTCGCCGATCACCGCCACGGTGCGCCCAACTGACTGCAGCGCTGCGACGATGTCGCGTTTGCGGTCAGGGTCGACGCGCCCGATCACGATCTGTTCGCCGACGACCGCCACCAGGCGGCGAGGGTCGTCGGGAAGGTCGCGGGCATCGAAGCCGTCGTGGCCGCCCAGCCCGACTTCGTTCGCGATAGCAGCCGCCGTGCGGGGATCGTCGCCCGAGAGAACGAGGACGGCGATACCCTCGCGGTCGAGGAGCGCCAGCGTCTGAGCGGCGTCCGTCCGTACGTGCTCACGGAAGGTCAGCACTGCGACGGGCCTCAGCCCTGCGGGCAGACTGGCGTCGGCGCACTGCGGCGCATCGCTGTGCGCGAGGACCAGGGTTCGGCGGCCGCACGCGGTCAGCGCGGTGATCGTCTCCTCGAGGCGGCAATCGGGGAACACGACGTCCGCCGCGCCGAGAACCCAACTGCCTTTGGCCGCTTCGTCGGCGAAGGACACTCCGCACCATTTCCTGGTGGATGAGAACGGCACCCGTGCTGTCGGCGCTGCGCCGGCGGGCGCCGGATACCGCTGGGCAAGGCCGCGCGCTGTAGCGTTCGCGTCAACCGCGGCCCCGAACCATCCGAGGACCTCCCGCCACCCGCGAGGGAGGGCCGCAAAGGGGAGCAGCACGAGCTCGTCGTCGAAGCGGACGTCGCCCTCGGTCAGGGTTCCGGTCTTGTCGAAGCAGATCACGTCGACGCGTGCCAGGACCTCGACGGCCGCGAGCTCCTGTACGAGCACCCTGCGGCGCGCGAGCCGGATCGCGCCGGCGGCGAATGCGATGCTGGTCATGAGAACCAGGCCGAGGGGGATCAATGCCACCACCGCGGCGATCGTATAGACCGCGGCTTCCCGCCATTCTTCACCACGGAACACGGCCGACCACCCGCCGAGAGCGAACACTTGAGCATTGAAGACCAGCAGCGCGAGCGGCCCGATCGCCCAGGCCACCCAGCGCAGCACGGTTCGGATTCCCGAATGGAGCTCGCTTGAAACCAGGGAGAATCGGCGTGCTTGCGCGGCCAGGCCGTTCGCGAAGGTGTCCGCTCCGACCCGCTCAACGCGTCCCGTGCCCTCGCCGCCGACGATTACGGACCCGCCGAGCAGAAAGTCGCCCACCCCTTTATCTACAGGGTCGGACTCCCCAGTCAGCAACGATTCGTCGGCCTGAAGCCCGTCCGAACTCACGACTCGCGCATCTGCGGCCACGCGGTCTCCGACGCGTACGACGAGGAGCTCGTCGACGACGACGTCTTCTGAGTTCACCACGACCTCGTGTCCGTCCCGGACGGCGCTCGCCGATGTTGCGGAGGGCAGCGCAAGTCGGTCGAGTGTCGTTTTCGCCCGAAGCTCCTGCCAGGTGCCGATGACCAGGTTCGCAATCGCTGAGAAGCCGAACAGGGCATCCTGCCAGTCGCCGATCACGAGCAGGACAGTGAGGCAGCCTCCGATAATCGCATTGAACAAGGTCAGCACGTTCGCCCGGAGGATGCCCGCCAGGCTGCGGCTCGTCCGCGGCCGGTAGTGGTTGCTACCGCCGGCCGCCCTGCGGTCCGCGACCTCCGCGCTGGAGAGCCCGGTCAGGACGGCGCACCTTCAGGCCGGGACGCCGCTGGGTCCCGGACCGTCATCTCGACCATGTTGTCGTCCGTGTCGCGGAACAGAGCGAACGTCTCGACGCCAGGCACGGTCGACGGCTGAGCCGCTGGTTTGCATCTGGCGCCGGCGTCGCTACCACACGCGACGATTCGTGCTGCATACATCCCCGGACCGCTTAAGCGGGCGCGATGCCAAAGATCCCGAGGATCGTCCCGATCTGGGAAGCGAACATCGTCGACACGAGCAACAGCGATCCCACCGCAATCGCGAAGAAGAGAACAGCCAAGAGGACCGTCACGCCCGCCATTTCCAGGAACGCACCGGAGCGAAGCGGCCGGTGCGTGCTCATCGGCCGTCCTCGCTGTGTGCGCCAAGCTGCTTGTCGGCTTCCGTCAAGGTCGGCAACGACCGGGCGGCAGGGATCGACTTATGCTTCTCGATCCCACCCACGACGCCGGCAAGGGTGGTCTCCGTGGCCGCATTCGTGTTCATGGTGCAAGGATGCCGTCTCGGTCTCGTCGACAAGAGGGGCGAAAGTCCCGCCGTCGGCAGTGCGCTCCAGGCCTAAGGTGCTGCGGCTCCTGGACCTGCTGGGCCGGCCCCTTCCCGACGCAGCCGTGCTGGTGTCCGCGGACCGCAGAGGACGGCATTGACCCCTTTGTCCCACGAACCACGGCCGGACCGACTTCAGGCCGCTGCCGTCGCGCTCTTGTCGCTCATTTGCTCGAAGGCGGATTCGAGCGCATCGTTCTCGGCATCCTTCTCGTCCGTGACACCCGTAGTAACGACCTTCTTCTCGGCGTTCGTGAGAAGGGCTCCGATGTCCAGCCCCTTCGGGTCCACGGCGATGATCAGGAGACCCGCCTGCCCCGACGACAGCGTCGCCCCCATCTGCTCGATGGTTTCCTTGGGGATGTTCCGGTAAAAGTGCCCGATGATCCCCCCAGCACCGGCGAGCGCGCCGGCAGTGGCGACCGCGCTCCCGCCCGCGATGCCCGCAGCCAGGGTGGTGATTCCGAGCGGCGGGACGAGAACGACCAGCGACGCGCCCACAATGGCGCCTCCCCACGCAAGATGCTTGGCGGTCGAGTCGTGGCGGTCCACGACGAGTTTGCCGTCCTCGTCTTTGGCGATCACGGCGATCGCGAGATGATCGAGCTCGCCCTGGTGCTTGGCACCCCGAATGACCTCATAGTCCTCAACCGCTCTGTCCCGCGCGGCGTAGGTTGCGACCGCGACCGTCGTCGATTTCGTTGACATGAGTTACTCCTCTCATAGGCCTAACGCCGAAACGCTAACGCTCAAGGCGTATCGCCATGGGGGTCGAAGGTCCCGCCGTCGGCGTCGGTGCTGCACTGATGGGTCGGGACGCAGTACTCTGACGACGACCGGCGCACTCAGCGTCGGCTCAGGGGACATCATGATCACGCCCGAATCCCAAGCCCAGCCGCATGTGCCACTATGGGCGCCGTATTATCGTGCGCCGTTCGGTGAGGCCTTCGTGCGCTACTGGAAGAAGTACGCGCGCTTCGATGGGCGAGCCAGCCGAAGCGAGTACTGGTGGTGGGCGCTCATCGACGCACTGATCATCCTCGCGCTCTATGCGATCGTCCTGACGGGTGCGTTCGTGGGGTCCTCGCAAGACTCCGAGGGAAGTCTCATCCCGGGACCGGGCATCGCGGTCGGCATCATCCTCCTCGCAGCGTGGTGGCTTGGAACGGTCATCCCAGGTCTCGCACTCGCCGCGCGCCGCCTGCACGATGTCGATCTGAGCGGGCTGCTCCTGCTTCTGCTGCTCATCCCGAGCCTGGGCGGCTTCGCGATCTTCGTGATGACACTCCTGCCACCCAACCCACGCGGAGCCCGATTCGATCGCCCAGACGGCGAAGTCCCCGGCTACAGGGTGCCGATCCCGGGAGCCGGGCTCGCGCCACACGACTACGGCTGGCCTCAACCACCGCTCCCGTATGCCGGCCCTGCAGGTGGCCAGCCTCTCTATGCGGTGCCGCGACCGCCGGAGAAGCCGAGCAGCGAACCGCTCGCGCCGCCGTCGCAGCCGCCCGTGGAACCGGCGGACCCTCCCTCGCCTCCACCGAGTCCGCCTCCGGCTTCCTGATCCGCGTCGTCCGGTTCCCAGCACAGGCGTTCGTGGCGTAACCGAACCGGAGGACCTTCGACCCGACCTGCATTGGGCGGGGCGGGTAGCGTCTCTTGAGCACAGCCAGAGCTCGCGCTCGCGGGCCGCAGAAGGAGCTGAGTCGGATGCAGGCGAAAACAGGTGACTTCCTGGTCATAGCTTCGAACCACCTCGAGGAGTCGCCACGAGTGGGGATCATCGAGGAAGTGCACGGCGACGATGGTGCGCCACCGTACGTCGTCAAATGGGAGGAGGACGGGCGGACGACCATCGTCTTCCCCGGGTCTGACGCGCACATCGAGCAGCGCGGACGTGGCACGGTCGATGCGCGCTAGGGGATGATGCCGTGTTCGCGGACCGTTCCGAATCTGGTCGGCCCTCGCCGAGCGGGTGAGCGCACTCGCGACGAGGAGCACGATAGGAAGCTCGTGTTCGATTTCGGCCTGGGGCTAAGGGGCGACTATCAGTCTCCGAGATGGACGACGAGTTCGTTGTGCACCTGCGTCACGTTCGGAGACGACCATGCTGTCGTCTCGGCCTCGTGCTTCTCGATCCACGAACGCACGGTGCCGCTCAGGGTGAGTTCCGTGCCGTCGACCTTGACGACGATGTTGCGCGCATCGAGCGCCGCGTTGCGGATGATCGCCTCCCGCACCCGGTGCTCGACATCCTGGGCGTCGGGACGCCCGGAGAGCTGGATGCGGTTGTCGATGGCATGGACGCCGTCGATCCTCCGGACTGCCTTGGCAGCAGCCGTGCGCTGGTAATTCCAGTCGACCAAGCCGCTGAGGATCACCGAGTGCCCCTGCACCTCGAGATGTATGCGGTCCTCCGGGATCCCGGAGGACCAGCGCAGCACGTCGTTGACCGCCTTGGCCAACTCCAGCCCGGACGGCTCGGAGAGAATCGGCCGCAGATGAAGCTCGTCGTTGACCGCGAGCACCCCGACCACGCGCTGCGCCGCCATCACGGCGGCGGCCCGCTGACTCAACGAGCCGACCTCGCCGCTCAGGGTGACGACGCCTCCATCGACTGCGACGCCGATGTGCGCGGGATCATCGAGGCCGGGCTGCCAGCCCAACTCGGATTGGACGTCGTGACGGACCTTGAGGTCCTCTGCAGAGTGCGTGACCGTCTTCGTGTTCATACGTCAAGATTGGGGACGAGTGCAGACTGTCACGAGGGGCGAAAGTCCCGCTTTGGGCTTCGAGGGTCTGCGCGGCGGTCCCCCCGACAGGAATCGGGTGCGAGCCGCGTCGACGATTCCGGTCGGGTCGCCTGGGCGCTCGGCAACGGCGCATCGATCGGGCGACCGTCCGGTGTCGAACATGGTGGGCCTCCTCGCCCCGCGCGTAGGGCCCTAAGCCACCCGGCAACCGAGGTCACCCGATCTCCGGCGCCCCGGCGGCGTCGTGCTCGTCGACCTCGACGGGGAGACCCGAGTCGTAAACGAAGACCAGGCGTGCGGGCACCTCGCCGGACAGCACGCTCGCCACCGCCTCGTTGACGTGGCGGATGTCCCGGCGCGCCGCGACAACGCGCGTCCGGCCGACCGCGTGCAGTGCGAACACCTCGGCGAGGTCCTGGCGGGTGCCGACGATGGATCCGATAATCGAGATCCCTTTGAGGACGGTGTCGAACACGGGAACGGTCAGGGTGCCGTCCGCGGGCAGCGAGACGAGCACGAGCCGGCCCCCGCGATTCAGTGAGCGGAACGCCTGGTCGAAGACCGTGTCGGCGACCGCGAGCACGATCGCGACATCGGCGCCGCCGAGGTGGTGGATGACAGTCGCCGGATCGACGTCGCGCGCGTCGATCGCGTGATCGGCCCCGAGTTCGACCGCGAGGTCGAGTTTGTCCTGGTCGATGTCGACGGCGACCACCTGCGCGCCCACGAGCCGGGCGTACTGCACGGCCAAGTGGCCGAGACCGCCGATGCCGAAGATCGCGACACGCTCCCCCGGCACGACCTTCGCGGCCTTCACCGCAGCGTAGGTCGTCACACCGGCGCAGGTCAGCGGCGCGGCGTCGATCGGGGACACATCATCCGGCACGGGAACGGCGAACCGGGCGTCGGCGAGCGCGTATTCGGCGTATCCGCCGTCGACCCCGTAGCCGGTGTTGTACTGCTCTTCGCACAAGTTCTCGCGTCCGTCGACACAATAGCGGCACTCACCGCAGGCGTGTCCGAGCCAGGGCATCGCCACCCTCTGCCCGAGGGTGCGGGAGGTCACGCCCGCGCCGAGCCGCTCCACGATCCCTACTCCCTCGTGTCCCGGCACGAACGGGAGGGCCGGCTTGACCGGCCAGTCCCCGTTGATGGCGTGGATATCGGTGTGGCACAGGCCGCACGCCTCCAACCGGACGAGCACTTGTCCCGGTCCCGGCGACGGGATCGGGCGTTCCTCGACGGAGAGGGGCTGACCGAACTGGGTGACGACGGCTGCGCGCATGGCGGTTCCTTTCGGGCCTTGGAGCGTGCGGTTCACGGTGTCCGTGATCGACGGCGATACCGTATGTCGGGAGAGGGGTCGGAACGGAGGGTCGAAGGTCCCTCCGGTCGCAACGTCTCCCCGTGACATCGCGGGGGACCTTCAGCCCTACGCCGCCTCGGGGTCTGGCGATTGACTGGTGGGGTCATGAGGAGGAGCCATGTTCACCGATCGACGCCAAGCCGGACACACAATCGCGGATCGCCTCCACGACCTGAAGGGCAGCGATGCGGTCGTGCTGGGCCTCCCGCGCGGGGGTGTCCCCGTGGCCGCCGTCGTCGCCGAGGAGCTCGACCTCCCCCTCGACGTCATCGTCGTGCGCAAGCTCGGCATCCCCGGGCAGCCGGAAGTGGCGATGGGCGCCATCGGCGAAGGCGGCGCCGAGGTGCTCAACCCGTCGATCGTGGCCCGAGGCTGGATCTCCGAGGAGGAGGTCGCGGAGGTCGAGGCGAGGGAGCGTGACGTACTAGCCCGGCGACTGGCGCTTCTGCGCGAGGGCCGCGACCCCATCGACCTGCGCGGCCGGACGGCGATCATCGTCGATGACGGGATCGCGACCGGAGCGACGGCGAAGGTCGCATGCGTCGTCGCCCGCCGGCTCGGCGCGAGCGAGGTCGTCGTCGCAGCGCCGGTGATCGCACCCGCCGCGCTCGACGAACTGGAAGACGCCGACCGCGTCGCCTGTATTCTGCTGCCACCGAGATTCCAGGCGGTCGGTCAGTACTACCGGGACTTCGGCCAGACCGACGACGCCGAGGTCGTGAGGCTGCTGCACGAGGCCTCCCTGCGTCCGCGCCGTCCGCGTACACCCGAGCCCGACCCGTCGGATCAGACGGCCGTGTCCGAACTTCAGACGATGGCGACGCCGCTGGAGTCGGACGCCGACCTGGAACCCCTGGCCGGGCGCGCCCACCGGGCACGTTTCATCTGCATCGGCGAGGCGTCGCACGGCACGCACGAGTTCTACTCCTGGCGCGCCGCCCTCACCCGACTACTGATCGCACGCGGTGACATCCGCTGGATCGGAGTCGAGGGCGACTGGCCCGACTGCTTCCGCATCGACCAGTGGGTGCGCGGTCGCACCCAGCAATGGGCGAACGCCCGCCAACTCCTCTCGGGCTTCGAGCGCTGGCCGCGCTGGATGTGGGCGAACACAGACGTCGCCGACTTCCTGGAGTGGCTGCACAGCTGGAACCTCACTCAGGAGAAAAGCCGTCGCGTCGGGTTCTACGGATTGGACGTGTACTCGCTGTGGGAGTCGCTGGAAGTCGTGATCGACTGGCTCGCGGCGAACGCCCCTGATGACGTCCCGACTGCACTGCGGGCCTGGCGCTGCTTCGAACCGTACGGGGAGGACCCGCAGGATTACGCGTGGGCGACCCGGCTGGTGCCGGCGAGTTGCGAGCCCGATGTCATCGCGCTCCTGACGAGCGTGCGCGAGCGTGCCGGGCACGCCGAATCCGGCTTCGACGATGACGAGTCCCGGCTCGACGTCCTCCAGAACGCGCTGACCGCGGCGGACGCCGAGCACTACTACCGCGTCATGCTCCAGGGCGACCGTGAGTCGTGGAACATCCGGGACATCCATATGGCCGACACCGCGGACCGGCTCGCCGAGCGGGCAGGACCCGACGGCCGAGGCATCATCTGGGCGCACAACACCCACGTCGGCGACGCGCGGGGCACCACGATGGGCAATGAGGGAATGGTCAACATCGGAGAGCTCCTGCGTGAGCGCCACGGCCTGGATCAGACGTGTCTGATCGGCTTCGCGTCACGCGGAGGAACGGTGCTCGCCGGACGGTCCTGGGGGGCCACGGAAACGGTCCACCCTCTGCCGACGGCCAAGGCGGGCAGCCACGAAGACCTGCTCGGACGCACGCTCCCGGACGCGGCCGTGCTCCAGTTCTCGACAGCCGAGGGGACGGAATGGCTGACCCGTCAGCGCGGGCACCGGGCCGTCGGCGTGGTCTACGACCCGCGACGCGAGGCCGGAAACTATGTGCCGACCGTGATGGGGCGCCGCTACGACGCCCTTCTGTGGATTCCGCAGACGACCGCGCTCACCCCGCTGGCGCACGAGCCGCGCCCGGAGTCGCCCGAACTGGAGACCGAACCCTCCGGGTTCTGACCCAGGTGGCGTACTCAGTGCGCCGTGGTCATCGAGTCCTCCGCTGCCGCGACATGCGCGACCGTCCGCAAGAAGCTGTCCGGGTTCAGCGAGATCGAGTCGATTCCGTGCGCGACGAGGAACTCGGCGAAGTCGGGGTGATCACTCGGTCCCTGCCCGCAGATCCCGATCGTGATGCCCGCTTCGTGAGCTTTCCGGATGGCCTCGGCGATCATCCACTCCACCGCGGGGTCGCGCTCGTCGAACAGCGCGGCGAGTCGCGCGGAGTCGCGATCCACCCCGAGAACCAGCTGGGTGAGGTCGTTGGAGCCGATCGAGAAGCCGTCGAAACGGGTCGCGAACTCACCCGCGCGGATCACGTTCGAGGGGATCTCGCACATCATGTATACCCGGAGGCCGTTCTCCCCGCGGACGAGCCCGTTCTTCGCCATCTCCTCAAGCACCCGGTCCGCCTCGCCCGGGGTGCGGCAGAACGGGATCATCACGATGATGTTCGCGAACCCGATCCGCTCGCGGGCCCGCGACAGCGCTCTGCACTCCAGAGCGAACGCATCGCGATACGCGGGATCGTAATAGCGCGACGCCCCCCGGAATCCCAGCATGGGGTTCTCCTCAGGGCTCTCGAAGGCTTCACCCCCGATGAGGTGGGCATACTCGTTCGCCTTGAAATCGCTCAGCCGTACGATCACGTCATGCGGATAGTAGGGGGCGGCCAGCTTGGCGAGTCCCCGCGCCAGCGTCTCTACGAAGAACTCCTGAGGGTCGTCGAAGCCTGAGGTCAGCGCGCGGATGCGCCGTCGGGCGTGCTCGTCGGTCACCCGCTCGGGATGGACGAGCGCCATCGGGTGCACGCTGATCAGATTGTTCACGATGAACTCCATGCGTGCCAGGCCGACCCCGGCGGCCGGCAGCCGCCACCACCGGAATGCCGCCTCGGGGCTCGCGACGTTGACCATCACCTTCGTGTGCGTGGACGGAATCCGCCGCAGATCGATTTCGGAACTCTCGTGGCGCAGAATCCCGTCATAGACGTGACCGATATCCCCCTCGGCGCAGGACAGGGTGACCTGCTGCCCGTCGGCGAGGGCCTCGGTCGCGCTCCCCGTCCCTACCACTGCGGGGATGCCCAGCTCCCGGCTCACGATGGCCGCGTGGCTCGTCGCTCCTCCGTGGTCGGTGATGATCCCGGAGGCGCGGGTCATGATGGAGACCCAGTCCGGATCGGTCATCTCGGCCACCAACACCGCGCCGTCCTGGAAGTCCGCGATCTGGGCAGGATCGCGGATGACGCAGGCCGTGCCGGACGCGATCGAGTCGCCGATCGCCGCTCCGGAGAGCAGCAGTTCGCCCTTCTCGGTGAGGTGGTGCTCGGTGAAGGTCGTGCCGCTCTTGACGGCCTGGACCGTCTCAGGTCGGGCCTGGACCAGGAAGAGCGCGCCGGCCGCACCGTCGCGCGCCCACTCCATGTCCATCGGCCGGCCGTAGTGCTTCTCGACGAGCGTCGCCCACCGCGCCAGTTCGAGGATCTCGTCGTCGTCCAGTACGAAAGCGTGGCGTCGGCGTGCCGGAGTGTCCACGATCCGGGTCCGCTCCGTCCCGCCCTGGCTGTAGACCATCGTGCGGGCTTTCGCCCCGACGGTCCGCTCGATGATCGGAGCAGCATCCGGCTGGTCGAGCAGCGGTTTGAAGACGAGGTAGCGATCCGGGTCGACGGCGCCCTGCACCACCAATTCGCCGAGCCCCCACGCCGCGCTGATGACGACCACCTGGGGGAAGCCGGTGTCGGTGTCGATGGAGAACATGACTCCGGACCCGCCCAGATCGGAGCGGACCATGCGTTGCACGCCGATCGACAGTGCGACATCGAGATGGCCGAAGCCCTTGACCTCCCGGTAGCTGATCGCGCGATCGGTGAAGAGCGAGGCGTAACAGCGCCTGCAGGCCGTCAGCAGTTCGCGCTCCCCGACGACGTTGAGGAAGGTCTCCTGCGCGCCGGCGAAGCTCGCCTCGGGCAGGTCCTCCGCTGTGGCGCTGCTGCGGACCGCCACGGCGAGCGCCGTCGCGCCGGCACGCTCCGCGAGCTCCCGATAGCCCGCGACGATCAACGCGGCGATGTCGGGCGGGAACTCCCCCGCCAGGAACAGCTCCCGGAGCGCCTCCCCCGTCTCCCGCAGTGTCGCCGACCTATCGCGGTATCGACGGAGCCTGTCGCGCATCGCTTCCTCGATGCCGTTCTCCTCGACGAACGCACGGTACGCGGCCGCGGTGGTGGCGAACCCGTCGGGAACGCGGATGCCCTCGGCGGCGAGGCCCCGGATCATCTCGCCGAGTGAGGCGTTCTTGCCTCCGACGCGCGGGACGTCGCGCATCCCGACATCCTCGAACCGCACCACGTACTCGTCCATCGGTTCGCCCCTCTCGACGTCTCCGGCCCATCACGCGGACCGGCGTCAACGCTACGGTGGCGGCGGCCCGGCCCTACAGGGACTTTCGGCCCGCATCCGCCGGCAGACCCGCCGCCAGCCGCTCGACATCGGCGCGGCGGCAGAGTTCAGAAGCCCGAACCGCCACCGTCGCGGTGCCTGCCGCCACAGCGGTGCGGAACGCCTCTTCGATCGGACGGCCCTGAGCGACCCGGACCACGAAGCCGGCGACGAAGCTGTCACCCGCACCCACTGTGCTGACCGGCTCGACTGCAGGAGCAGTCAGCCGAAAGGAGGCCTCGCCCGAGGCGAGCAGCGCGCCTTCCGCGCCGAGGGTGAGTGCGACATACTCCGCCGCGCCCGCATCGACCAGCGATCGCGCGGCGTCGGACCGGCTCTGCTCGTCGGCGAGAGTCGCGCCGACCTGGGCTTCCAGCTCCCGAAGGCTCGGCGCGGCGAGAAAGACCCCTTCGGCGAGCGCGTCGGCCAGGGCGGCTCCTGTCGAGTCGACGACGCACCGGGCGCCGCCGTCCCGCGCCGTCCGGACCACTCGCGCGTAGAAGTCGTCGGGCACGCCCGGGGGAAGACTGCCGCTAGCGACGACAATGCCCCCCGGCGCGACCGACTGCTCGACATAGTCGAGGCAGGAGCGCCATTCGTCCTCACTCAGCTCCGGCCCTTCCAGCACGAACCGGAACTGCGCGCCCTGCGCGGCGTCGTCGACGGTGAAGCTCTCCCGCGTGCTCCCACGGATCGGCACGACCATGCTCGGCACCCGCTCGGCCTCGACCAGGCGGCGATAGGCCTCGCCGATCGGACCGCCCGCCGTGTAGACCGCCAGGGTCCGGCCGCCGAGACGGCGGACCACACGCGACACGTTGACTCCCCCGCCACCGGGCGCGAGACGGCTGCTGGCGCACCGGAGCTTGTGCTCGGCGACGACATGCGGGGTCGACGTACTGATGTCCAGGGCCGGGTTCACGGTCAGGGTGAGGATCGAGGCGACCCGCTTATCGGCTGCAGAGTTCACGGGAGCAGGTTAGGCAGGTCGCCGGGCCTTTCCACGGGTCCTTAGACCCTGCCCGTCCGAGCGACCGGGCGCTTGGCTGACTGCATGACAGTCCTCAGCGGCTCCGCGCGCAGGCCGATCATCCGCAAAGACCTCATGGCCGCTTCGGTGACCCCGAATCTCCTCGACTACGAAGCCACCTGCGCCACGTTCACGTGGGAGGCGGCGCGCGACGCCCTCTCCGGCCTCCCGGGTGGCGGGCTCAACATCGCCTACGAAGCGGTCGACCGGCATGCGACGGGTCCCCAGCGGGCGAAGGAAGCGCTCCGCTTCGTCCGCGCGGACGGGACCGTGGACAGCGTGACGTACGCGCAGCTCGCCGAGCGCTCCGACCGGTTCGCGAGCGTGCTGCGCGGGCTGGGGGTCGGCCGGGGCGACCGCGTCTTCTCGCTGCTGGGGCGCAGGCCCGAGCTCTATGTCGCCGTGATCGGCACCCTCAAGAACGCCAGCGTGTTCTGCCCGCTGTTCTCTGCCTTCGGGCCGGAGCCGGTGCGCCAGCGGATGCAGTCGGGCGGCGCGCGTGTGCTGGTGACCACCCGGGCCTTCTATACCAGGAAGGTCGCGCCCATCCGCGCCGAGCTCCCTGCGCTGGAGTACGTGCTGCTGGTCGATGCGGCTGACGGCGAGCCCGCACCGGAGGGGACTCTCGATCTCGCTGTGCTGCTCCGCGACGCACCGGCCGCGTCCCCGATCGTCCGCACCGACGAGGACGACATGGCGCTCCTGCACTTCACGAGCGGGACGACCGGGCTGCCGAAGGGCGCCGTGCACGTGCACGAGGCCGTCGTCGCGCACGCCGCGACCGGGCGCTTCGCCCTCGACCTTCATCCCGACGATGTCTACTGGTGCACCGCCGACCCAGGGTGGGTGACGGGGATGTCCTATGGGGTGATCGCACCACTGGTCCACGGTGTGACGTCGATCGTCGATGAGGACGAACTCGACGCCGACCGGTGGTACGGCATCCTCGAGCGCGAGAGGGTGTCCGTCTGGTATACGGCGCCCACTGCGCTGCGGATGCTGATGAAGGCCGGCACCGACCGCGCCTCCCGTCACGACCTGTCCGCGCTGCGTTTCATCGCGAGTGTCGGCGAACCCCTCAACCCCGAGGTCGTGGTCTGGGGAGTCGAGGCGTTCGGCATGCCGATCCACGACAACTGGTGGCAGACCGAGACGGGCGGCATCATGATCGCCAATTTCGCCGCCACCGACGTGAGGCCCGGCTCGATGGGCCGCCCGCTGCCGGGCGTGACCGCGGCGATCGTGCGCCGGGACGAACACGGGTCCGCGATGAGCGAGAACGGCCACGCCGTGCTAGTGACGGAACCGGACACAGTGGGCGAGCTCGCACTCCTTCGCGGCTGGCCGTCGATGTTCCGGGGCTACCTCGGCCAGCCGGAGCGCTACGAACGCTGCTTCATCGGCGGCTGGTACCTCACCGGCGACCTCGCAACGCGGGATGCGGACGGCTACTACTGGTTCGTCGGACGGGGCGACGACGTGATCAAGTCCTCCGGCCACCTCATCGGCCCGTTCGAGGTCGAGAGCGCCCTCATGGAGCATCCGGCGGTCGCCGAGGCCGGGGTGATCGGCGTCCCGGACCCGGTCGCCGGGGAAGTCGTGAAGGCGTTCGTCGAGCTGCGCCCGGGATGGACGCCATCCGACCCGCTGCGGCTCGAACTGATCGGCTTCGCCCGCAAGCGGCTCGGTCCAGCGGTGGCTCCGCGCGAGTTGGACTTCATCGACGCCCTTCCCCGGACACGCAGCGGCAAGATCCTCCGCCGTCTGTTGAAAGCCCGCGAGCTGGGGCTTCCGGAGGGCGACACGTCGACGGTTGAGGTGCCACGATGAACCCGCCGCGCACGAGCCGCGCGCCGAGTGCGGCCACCGATGCGCCGCCGACACCTGACGGCCCCGCGATCGGCGCCCGGCTCCTGAAGGACATGCTCCGCGTGCGCCGGCTGGAGGAGAAGTGCGTCGAGCTCTACAGCGCAGCGAAGATCCGCGGATTCATGCACGTCTACATCGGCGAGGAGGCGGTCGCGGCCGGAGTGCTGGCGGCCCTCGAACCGGACGACGCGGTCGTGGCGACCTATCGCGAGCATGGGCACGCCCTCCTGAAAGGAGTCACCGCTCGGGCGATCCTGGCCGAGATGTACGGGTGCGTGGAGGGCTGCTGTCTCGGCCGAGGGGGCTCGATGCATCTGTTCGACAAGGGGACCCGCTTCTACGGCGGCAATGCGATCGTCGCGGGCGGACTCCCCCTGGCCGTCGGCCTTGCCCTCGCGGACAAGCTGGCAGGGCGCGAGCATGTCACGGTCTGCTTCTTCGGCGAAGGCGCTGTGGCGGAGGGCGAGTTCCACGAGGCGCTCAACCTGGCCGCCCTCTGGCAGCTTCCGGTGCTGTTCTGCTGCGAGAACAACCTGTACGCGATGGGCACCGCCCTGGACCGCTCGGAATCGCAGACCGACATCGCACTGAAGGCCGCGGCCTACGAAGTGTCCGCCTGGGCCGTCGACGGCATGGATGCGCTCGCCGTCGGGGAGGCGGCCCGACGTGCCGTCGACGCCGTTCGCTCGGGCGGCGGCCCGCACTTCCTCGAGCTGCGCACCTACCGCTTCCGGGCCCACTCGATGTACGACCCCGAGCTCTACCGCGACAAAGCCGAGGTGACCGCCTGGATGCAGCACGACCCGATCGACGCCCTGCGCGGCCGGCTGATCGGTTCGGGGACTCTCTCCGACGATGACTGGGCACGTCTGCAGGCCGAGGTGGACGCCGAGATCGACGACGCGGTCGCCTTCGCCGAAGCCGGCACGCCGGAGCCGGTCGCCGATCTCACCCGCTTCGTGTACAGCGAGGCGCCGCGATGAAGACGACCTATCGGGATGCGATGCGCGCGGCCATCCGCGAGTCGATGCAGCGCGATGACCGCGTCTTCCTCATGGGCGAGGACGTCGGCCGGTACGGCGGGTGCTTCGCCGTGAGCCTGGGCCTCCTCGACGAGTTCGGTCCCGAGCGCATCCGAGACACACCGCTGTCGGAGTCGGGTTTCGTCGGCGCAGGGATCGGAGCGGCACTCGGGGGCCTCCGGCCGATCGTCGAGATCATGACGGTGAACTTCAGCCTGCTCGCCCTCGATCAGCTCGTGAACAACGCGGCCAGCCTCCTGCACATGTCCGGGGGTCAGTTCAACGTGCCGATCGTGTTCCGGATGACCACCGGCGCGGGGCGGCAGCTCGCGGCGCAGCACTCCCACAGTCTCGAAGGCTGGTATGCGCACATCCCCGGCCTCCGCATCCTCACTCCGGCGACGCTGGAGGACGCTCGCGGGATGCTGTGGACCGCGCTGCAGGACCCCGATCCGGTGCTGATCTTCGAGCACGGATCGCTGTACCCGCACAGCGGCGAACTGGCGGACGACGCCGGCGCCGTCGACATCAGCAGTGCCGTGACGCGACGGACCGGCTCCGACGTCTCCCTCATCACCTATGGGGGCACCCTGCCGATGACTCTCGACGCCGCGGACCGCCTGGCCGAAGCCGGCGTCGAGGCGGACGTGGTCGACCTCCGAACGCTGCGCCCCCTCGACGACGATACGATCCTCGCCAGCGTGACGAAGACGCATCGCGCGGTCGTCGTCGACGAGGGATGGCGCAGCGGGAGCATCTCGGCGGAGGTGAGCGCCCGCATCACGGAGAACGCCTTCTACGATCTCGACGCGCCCGTCGCGCGCGTCTGCAGCGCCGAAGTCCCCACGCCATACGCTCACGATCTCGAACAGGCGGCCCTGCCCTCGGTCGAGCGCGTCGTGGCCGCGGCCCGCCAGGTGGTGGGGTGTGGGTGACTTCCTGATGCCGGCCCTCGGAGCCGACATGGAGCAGGGCACCCTGGTCGAGTGGCTGGTGAAGCCCGGAGACCCCGTGCACCGCGGCCAGCTCGTCGCCGCGGTGGACACCGACAAGTCGGTCATCGACGTCGAGACCTTCGAGGACGGCGTGGTCGCCGAGCTCCTCGCCCAGGTCGGGGATGTGCTCCCGGTCGGGGCGCCACTCGCACGGATCACACCGACACCGGCGTCGTCGGGCGTCGCTGTCGCACCCGTTCGGCCGGCTCCGGCCGCGGCCAGCGCGATGGCGTCGGCGCCCCCCGCCCCCTCCCGTCCGGCGAGCCCGCCGGTGCGGCGGCTTGCCAAACGTCTCGGCGTCGACACCGGGACGCTCCACGGCACCGGGCACGGCGGCGCTATCACCCACGCGGATGTCGAGCACGCCGCGGAGCCTGCACCCTCCCCGTTCGCTCCGGCGCAACACGGGCGGTCGTCGCCGCGCGCCCGCAGGCTCGCCGCCGAACGGGGGATCGACCTGTCGGCGATCACCGGGTCGGGCCCGGGAGGCGCGATCGTCGAACGGGATCTCGGCGGCTCCCCGGCAGCGTCTGCGGAGCAGGCACCGGCCCCCTCGCCGCCGCGCGCGACGCCGAAGCCGCCTGCGACGCGGACCGCAGGTCTCCGCCGCGCGATCGGGACGCTGATGGCGCGCTCCAAGAAGACCATCCCGCACTACTACCTCAGCGCCACGATCGACCTCACGCGGGCCCTCTCCTGGATGGGGTCGGTCAATGCCGACCGGGAGGTCTCCTCCCGGATGGTCCCCGCGGCCCTGCTGCTGAAAGCGACCGCGCTCGCCGTGCGCGACGTGCCCGAGATGAACGGATACTTCCTGGAGGGCGAGTTCCGGCCCGGCACCGGGGTCCACCTCGGCATGGTCGTCGCGCTCCGCGGCGGTGGAATCGTCGCCCCCGCGATCCTGGACGCCGACACGCTCGCACTCGACGATCTGATGTCCCGGCTCCGCGACCTGGTCGCTCGCGCACGAGCCGGACGATTGACGCGTGCGGAGATGGCCGAGGCCACCATCACCGTGACGAATCTGGGCGAACTGGGCGTGGACAGCGTCTTCGGCGTGATCTACCCGCCGCAGGTGGCACTGGTCGGCTTCGGACGGGTGACCGAACAGCCCTGGGCCCACGACGGGATGGTCGGCGTGCGCCAGGCGGTCGTCGCGACGCTGTCCGCCGACCACCGGGTCAGCGACGGCATGCGCGGCGCCCGTTTCCTCGGCCGCATCGACGAACTGCTGCAGAATCCGGAGGGGCTATGAACACCGACGACGCCCGCACGGCAGTCGAGGCGGCCTTCGCGGAGGTCGCACCCGACATCCTGCCCGACGAGCTGACCGCGAGCGCGCGGCTTCGCCAGGACCTGGAGATCGACTCCCTCGACTTCCTCCGCCTCGTCGAGCTCATCGCCGAGAGCACCGGAGTGGACACGCCGGAGGAGGATTACCGTCGCCTCGACACGGTCGGCGGTTTCATCGACTACGTCGCCTCCCACGGCCGATGACCACTGCACCGCCGGAGCCGCGCCGAGGCCGGGCGTGGGTTCTCTGGCTGATCTCAGCGCTCGTGCTGATCGGTCTCGGACTGGTGATCTTCCTCCCGAGCGTGACGGGGACCGCTACGACGACCTTGACCTACTCGGCGTTCGTCGCCGACGTCCAGAAGCACAAGGTGTCGACGGCCACCATCGACGCCGACGGGACTGTCACCGGCGACCTGACCTCCGGCGCGCCCTACACCACCGTCGTCCCCCTGCCGCTGGCCGGGCAGCCGGTGCTCGCCTCACTGCGTTCGGCCGATGTCGCCGTCACGTTCGTGCCGGCAAGTCAGGGCTCGTTCTGGTCGAGCCTGGGCACCTGGCTGCTGATCCTCGGCCCGATCGTTCTGGTGTGGTGGTTCATGGCGCGGATGGCGCGCCGCGCCGGCGCCTCCGGGGGGATCTTCGGCGTGACCAAATCGTCCGCGAAGCTTTTCGAGCCGTCGGCCAGGACCACTACGTTCGCCGATGTCGCCGGATACGACGGCGTCAAGGCGGAGGTCTCCGAGATCGTGGACTTCCTGCGCAATCCGGAGCGCTATCGCCGGCTGGGCGCCGCGGCCCCGCGCGGGGTGCTGCTCGTCGGGCCACCCGGAACCGGCAAGACCCTCCTCGCGCGGGCGGTCGCCGGCGAGGCGGAGGTGAACTTCTTCTCCGTCGACGGGTCGAGCTTCGTGGAGATGTTCGTCGGCGTCGGAGCCTCCCGCGTGCGGGACCTGTTCCAGACGGTTCGCGCCAGCGCACCCGCCATCCTGTTCATCGACGAGATCGACGCGATCGGCCAACGGCGATCCAGCGCAACTTCGTACGCCTCCAACGACGAACGCGAGCAGACCCTCAATCAGCTGCTCGCCGAGATGGATGGCTTCGAGACCTCCTCCGGCGTCGTCGTGCTGGCCGCGACCAACCGCCCTGACGTGCTCGACACCGCCCTGCTGCGGCCGGGACGGTTCGACCGGCACATCACGGTCCCGCTCCCGAACGCGGCCGAGCGGACGGCGATCCTGGCGGTGCACTGCCGCGACAAGCCCCTCGATCCGGCCCTCGACCTGGAGGCGATCGCGCGGGGCACTCCCGGCTTCTCGGGAGCCGACCTGGCCAACCTCGCGAACGAGGCGGCGATCGAAGCGGTCCGCGCCGGGCGCGAACGCATCATCGCGTCCGACTTCGGGTCCGCCCGCGACCGCCTGATCCTCGGCCGGCGGGAGAGCTCGAGCGTCCTGCTCGTAGAGGAGAAACGCCAGGTGGCCGTGCACGAGTGCGGTCATGCCGTGGTCGCCGCGCTGAGCGAGCACGCCGACCCGGTCGACAAGGTCACCATCCTGCCCGCCGGGGACACCCTCGGAGCGACCGAGCAGCTCCCGCTGGCCGAGCATCACCTCCAGGGCGAAAGCGCTCTCCTGGACCGACTCACCGTCGCGTTGGGCGGACGGGCGGCCGAGCTGATCGTCTACGGGGAGGGATCGACGGGCGCCGCCTCCGACCTCGCGGCCGCCACAGCACTGGCGACCCGCATCGTGCGCGACTTCGGCCTGTCTCCCGCGCTCGGACCGGTCGGCTACCCGACCGGCGAGGACGCCGGCGAGAGCGGCACGACCCTCAACCGTCCGTACTCGGAGGAGACCCAGCGCGCCGTCGACACCGAGGTCGCCCGGCTCGTGCGCCAGGCGGAGGCCAGGGCCACCGACCTCCTCTCGCACCACCGCACGGCCCTCGACGCTCTGATCGCCCGGTTGTTCGACGCCGAGACGCTCGACGGCGCCGTCGTGTACGGCGAGCTCGGCCGACCGGTTCCCGAGCGGATCCCGGAACTGGGCACCCAGGTCAGTCCCGTGGCGTCCCCGCACGGGCACGGCGCCGAGCACCCCAGCGCACCAGCTCGTCGGCGCCCCACACGATGACCGGGCACGGCACCAGGAGCATGAGCACCCACCACGGCAGGGGTGCCGTTCCGAAGACCGCCTGCAGCGGCGGGAGGTAGCAGAGGCCCGCGGCGAACAGCAGTTCCGCTGCGATGGCCGCGAGCAGCAGTCGGTTGCTGAGCACACCGAGCGCGCGCAGCGAGGTGCGCTCCGTGCGCGCCGCGAAAGCGGTGCCGACCTGGCAGGCCACGATCGCCGCGAACGTGGCGGTCGTCGCCTGGAGGTAGACGCTGTGCAGCGCATCGCCCGGGCCCACGGCAGCCCCTGGGCGCCAACCCCCGGAGACGAGCACCGCGAAGAAGATCGCGAGGGCGAGCGCGGCCGAGATGCTACCCATGAGAGCCCACGCGCGGAACAGAAGATGCCGCGTGATGAGCTGCTCGGAACGCGGGCGCGGTCGCCGCGCCATCAGGTCCGGTTCTGCGCGCTCGCGCCCGAGGGCGAGAGCAGGGAGGATCTCGGTGCCGAGGTCGATGGCGAGGATCTGCAGCACGGTCAGCGGCAACGGGATCAGACCTCCCGACAACGCGAACAGAGCGAAGGGGACGACCTCCGGTATTGCGTGGACGAAGATGTAGAGCACGAACTTGCGCAGGTTCTCATAGGCGCGTCTGCCCTCCCGGACCGCGGTGACGATGGTCGCGAAGTTGTCGTCGGTGAGGATCATCGTGGCGGCCTCGCGCGCGACATCGGTTCCCGAGCGGCCCATCGCGACGCCGATATCAGCACGGTGCAACGCGGGAGCGTCGTTCACGCCGTCTCCGGTCATGGCGACGATGTGACCCTCGTGCTGAAGCGCCTCGGCGATCCGGAGCTTGCCCTCCGGCGTACTCCGTGAGAAGACGATCTCGCCGGGCTGGGCGAGCAGCCGGTCCAGTTCCGGCTCGGAGAGCACATCGGCGTCCGGGCCCGCGACCACTCGATCAGCCCCGATCCCGACCTCCCGCGCGATCTCGCTTGCGGTCCGCCCGTTGTCCCCCGTCACGACATGGATCGTGATCCCCGCGCTGTGGCACGCCTCCACCGACGCCGCCACCTCGGGCCGCGGCGGATCGAGCAGGGCGACGAGCCCGAGCAGGCACAGTTCCGACTCGGCGGCCTCGGCATCGGACGGGACCTCGGAGGCGTTCCGGGCGGCGAGCGCGAGCACCCGGAGCCCGTGACGGGCGAAGTGATCGACGGCCTCGGCCGCCGCCGCGCGTCCCGCCTCCGTCAGCGGTTCGGCGCCGAGCGCGCCGTTGATCGAGTCGCACAGCGGGATGAGACCCTCCGGAGCGCCTTTGACAGCGACGACCAGCGCTCCGGCCCGGCGGCTCACTACGCTCATCCGCTTGCGCTCGGGGTCGAACGGGAAGGTGGCGACACGGGGCGCCGCGTCGACCCCGGCGTCCGAAGCGGCCTCGCGTAGGGCCGCCTCCATCGGATCGGACGTGCGCTCGAGCTGGTTGCAGTCCGCCATCACCTCGGCGAGCGGAGTCAACGCTCCACCGCGCTCGGCAGGGTCGTGGTCGCCGTCCGCCGTCCACAGCCGGTTCACCCGCATGGAGTTCTGCGTCAGCGTGCCGGTCTTGTCCGTACAGATCACCGTCGTCGATCCGAGGGTCTCGACGGCGGACAGCTGCTTGACCAGCGCTCCCTTGCGGGCGAGCACGCGGACGCCGACCGCCAGCGCGAGCGTGATCGTCGGGAGCAGCCCCTCGGGCACGTTCGCGACGAGCAGCCCGATCGCGAACACCGCAGCCTCCGGCAGACTCAGCCCCGCGACGAGCCCGAGCGGGAGGAACAGCGCCCCGACGCCCACAGCGACCGCTGCGATGAGCCACGTGGAGCGGCGGACCTGCCGTTCCAGCGGGCTGGAGGTGGGCTTCCCGTGTCGCGACAGGGCGGCGATCCTCCCGAGCTCGGTGTCCGCTCCGGTGGCGAACACCACCGCCCGCGCATCGCCCGATGTGCACTCGGCTCCGGAGAAGACCGCGTCGGGCGCGTCGACGAGCCGCTCCGCAGTGTCCACCGCGCCCGCCGATCGGACGACAGGGACGGACTCGCCGGTCAGCGCGGACAGATCGAGCTCCACCCTCCCCTCGATCACGCGCGCGTCCGCGGACACGCGGTCGCCTTCCGAGATCAGCAGCACGTCGCCGGTCACCAGGTCGGTCGCCGCGATCGTCGCGATCGCGCCGTCGCGCAGCGCCCTGGCCTGCAGCGGAAGATAGCGCGCCAGTGCCTCGACCGCCTTCTCGGCCTGGCGCTCCTGGAGGAACGCCACGGCCGCGTTGATCACGATGACTGCCAGGATGGCCCAGGACAGCGGCGGAGTTCCGCTCACGTACGCCAGGACGGCTGCCACCCACAACAGCAGCGCGAGCGGATGCGTGAACTGCCGCAGCACCTGCCGCGGCCACGCGGCGCGACGCGCCCTCGGCAGCGCGTTCGGCCCGTGGACGGCGAGCCGTCGCGCAGCCTCCCTGCTTCCGAGTCCGTCTGCGCTCGTCCGGAGGTCCCGGAGCAGCAGCGCGACAGGCTCGCGCGTCGGCCTCGCGTCAGACGGCCCGGATTGCCCCGTCGGGCCGGCATGCTCGCTTCGCTCCGCCTGCTCGTCCAGCCCAGCTCGCTCGTGCAGCACCGACCCTCCTCCCGCACCCGCCCTGCCCATCCAGCCAGGCGCCCCGACCCGGGCACAGGGGCTTAAGGCCTCTTCCTCGCGTCCGACCCAGACGTGTCCGCCTCGCTCCAGAAGAGCCCCCACCGCGGCCGCACGTGGCCAGGCCGAGCACAGCGATGTTGGCCGCACATCTCACCCCCGCGAAATGTGCGGCCAGCCTGCCGCCGGGAATGCAGTGAGCCGGCCTGCTTCAGGCGCAGGTTCAGCCTGCTCGTCCAGCGACACCTATGAGGCGGATTCCGCCTGCTGGGGCGGGTCGGCCAGATACGCGCTTCGCGCCTTGTTGAATCGGTTGGGGTCGGTTTCGGGTAGTGCGTCCAGCGCGGCCCAGAGCGCGGCCGCGCGGGCCGCTTTGCGTTCCGGGGCCTCTGCGCCGAGGGAATCGATTCTCTCGTCCATGCGTGGGTTGCTCTCTGAGACGATTGGTCGTCTCCGGGGGTGAAGGGTCGAGGCGGTGTCCCCGCGAGGGCACCGCCTCGGTCACTGCAACCTGTACCTGCGATCCATGTGACTTGGTGTTCGCAGCGTGACGGGATCGGAGTTCGACCTCTGATCTCGCTTCGGTTGCCCGGGAGCTACCCGTAACAGCAACGTTACGGACCATCGGGTAGGAGCAGTAGGTAGAAGGTCCCGCCGAAACAGCCCACTGTCATTTCCGAGCATTCCTCCCTACCTTGCGCTGTGGATGGAGGAGAACTCTTCGAAGGACCTTCGCCTCTCCGCGCGGGTGTCGTGCCGCGTTATCGTCCCTCCGTCGAAGGAGAGCGGATGGACGCGATGCTCCAGCAGCCCGTCGCCGCTGCTGTCCTCGAAATGGACGGCGTGCTCACCGACACCCGCGATCTCCACCTGCGCGCGTGGACCGCGCTGTTCGACGCCGAGCTCGGCGCAATCGCGCCGGACGCACGACCGTTCACCCCGTCCGACTACGAGCGGTACGTGGACGGCCGCAGCCGGCAGGACGGCGTTCGAACGCTGCTGGCCGCCCGCGGTGTGGCGGAGCACCTCCTGACGCCGGAGCTCGTCGCGCGTCTGGCCGAGCGCAAGCAGAAGCTGTTCGAGGAGGAGCTGAACGCGCACCGTCCGTCGCTCCTCCCCGGTGCGCTCGAGTTGGTCACCGCCCTCCGGACTGCGGGCGTGCGCGTGGCGGTCGCGACCGCGAGCAAGAACGCCCGGAACATCCTCGCCGCCACGGGCCTCCTGCCGGTGCTCGACGCGATCGTCGACGGCACCGATGCCGAGCGCCTCGTGCTGCCGTCGAAACCGGACCCTGCGCTGTTCCGGGAGGCCTGCCAACGGCTCGGCGCCGCCCCGCCGCGGGCGGTCCTGGTCGAAGACTCCGAAGCCGGTGTGACGGCCGGCGCTGACGGCGGGTTCGCTCTCGTCGTCGGGATCGGCGCCGAGCCCGGACGCGCAGCCGCCCTGCGACGCGCCGGCGCCGACGTGGTCCTCCCGGGCGTCGACGCGCTGGGGACGACGCCTGACGGTGTACTCCTGCGCACGGGCGCGCCAGACGAGTGGGTGCTCCGGTTCGACGGCTACGACCCCGGAGCCGAGACCACACGCGAGAGCCTGTGCACACTCGCCAACGGGTACTGGGGCACGCGCGGGTCGGCGGAGGAGGCGACGAATGGTCGTCACCACCATCCCGGCACCTACCTGGCCACGGTCTTCGACGCGGTGGACGAGGGCAGCACGCCCGCGGAGGAGATCGTCAACGCCCCGAACTGGCTGCCGTTGACCATCCGGCCCGAGTCCGGCGACTGGCTCCATGAGGATAGCGCCGACCTTATCGAGTTCCACCAGGACCTCGACCTCCGCCAGGGACTCTTTCGTCGCGCGGTCACGTATCGAGACGCCGCCGGCCGCGAGACGACGATCCGCTTCCGCAGGCTCGTCTCGCACTCGGACCCGCGGGTCGGGGCACTACAGGCTACGATCGTCGCCCGGAACTGGTCCGGACGGCTGATCATCCGCAGCGGCATCGACACGGCGGTCCGGAACACCTCGACCGATACCGCTGCCGTCGGCGGCGGGGGCCGCGTGCACCTTCACATCCGAGAACGCACCCCACTGTCCGCCGAGAGCCTGCAGGTCGACGTCGAGACCCGCACGTCGGGAGTCCGGATCGCCCTGGCCCAGCGCACGCGTGTCTATCGCGGCGACGAAAAGGCGCCCTGCGCGGCGGAGTACGCGGTTCGTCGCGGGCTTGCGTTCCACGAATTCGACGTCGACGTCGCCGAGGGCGAGCCGATCGTCGTGGAGAAGGTCGTGGGCGTCAGCACGTCACGGGACCGGGCGACCGCGTCCCCGGCGACCGCGGCTGCTGCCACGGTCGCGCGTTCGCCACGATTCGCAGTACTACTCGCCGACCACGCGCGCGAATGGGAGCGCCTCTGGTCCGCATTCGCCGTCCGGATCGTTCCCGCCGGCGCTCACAGCCTGGCAGTGAACGTCAACACTTTCCACGTGCTGCAGACCCTCACACGTGCCGACGAGGACCTCGACGCCGGAGTACCCGCCCGCGGACTGCACGGCGAAGCGTACGGCGGCCACATCTTCTGGGACGAAGTGTTCGTCTACCCGCTGCTCACCCTGCGCCGGCCGGCCCTGAGCCGGTCCCTACTCCGCTATCGCCACCGCCGGCTCCCCCAGGCCGAACGCGCGGCGACTGCCGCGGGGCTAGACGGCGCACTGTTCCCCTGGCAGAGCGCCACCACAGGTGAGGATGTCACCCCCGACCGCCTGCTGAACCCGCTCACCGGCCGTTGGATCCCCGATCACTCTCACCTGCAGCGACACGTCGGCCTCGCCATCGCCTACAGTGCGTGGCAGTTCTACCAGACCACCGGCGACGCTGACTACCTCGCCGAGGAGGGTGCAGATCTCATCGTCGGCGTCGCCCGGCTCTTCGCTTCGCTCGCCGAGTGGGACACCGGGCGCGCCAGGTACTCGATCCACGGCGTGATGGGTCCGGACGAGTTCCACGACGGGCCACCGGGCCACCCGGGGGACGGACTGACGGACAACGTCTACACGAACGTCATGGCCGCCTGGGTGCTCCTGCGCGCGGTCGACACGGTGGAGCTGCTGGCGGCGCGGGCCGACCCCGAGGCCGGCGAGGCACTCGCCGTCGCGCCGGAGGAACTCCAGCGCTGGGCGCACATCGCAGCACATCTGCGCATCGTCTTCAACGCCGACGGCACACTGTCGCAGTTCGATGGCTACGACCGGCTCGCTCCCATCGACCTCGAGCGCTATCGCGATCGATACCCGACCTCCGGCCGACTCGACCTGGTGCTCGACGCCGAAGGTGACTCAGCGGACCGGTACCAAGTCTCGAAGCAGCCGGACTCGCTCATGCTTCTCTACCTGCTCTCGGCGGAGGAACTGCGCGAACTCCTGGAGCCGATGGGGTACTCGCTCGACGCAGACACGATCGTGCACACCGTCGAGCGCTACTCCCGCTCCTCCACGTATGGCTCGACGCTCTCGAACGTGGTGCACTCCTGGCTGGAAGCCCGCCGCGATCGCGGCCGGTCGTGGCAGTTCCTTGAGCGTGCGCTCCAGAGCGATCTCACCGACATCCAAGGAGGAACGACGAGGAACGGCATCCACCTAGCGGCGATGGCCGGCTCGGTCGATCTGCTCATCCGCTGCTACACCGGCTTGGAGACGCGCGCGGACGCGTTGTGGTTCCACCCGCTCCTGCCCGCCGAACTCGACTCGCTGCAGTTCACCGTCGCTTACCGCTCCCACCGATTGACTGTGTCGATCACCTCGCGGTCCCTGGTCCTCGAGTCCGCGGCCGGCGACGCGCGACCGATCCGCGTCATGGTCGAAGGGCAGTCGGTGCTCCTGAACACCGGAGAAACACTCGATTTCGCGCTGGTCGATGCCGGCGACCGGGGACAGGATGCGGGCCGCGGTGTTCCCCTCGAGCACCGCGGCCACGCCTGACCGGGCCTCGGGTTCCCGGTCCCCCCTTTTTCCCCTACCCCCCGCTCTCAGATCACCGACCAGCCAGCATCGCTCGGGAGGACGGCGCCGTTCACGTTGGCGGAGTCATCGCTGAGCAGCCAGGTGATGGCCGCCGCCAGCTCCTCCGCCGTCGCAGGCTGCGGCACGTTGGTCCGCATATACGGAGCCATCCGCTCGCCGGCGAACGCCGAGCGGAACTCCGCCTGGATATTCGTCATCGTGGCTCCCGGGGCGACCGCGTTGCAGCGGATGCCATTGGCGCCGTAGAAGAACGCCGTGCTGCGGGTCAGCCCGTTGACGGCATGCTTGGAGGCCGTGTAGGCCGCTCCTGCGGCGGATCCGCGGAGGGCGGCCTCGGAGGAGACGTTGACGATCGTCCCCGCTCCGCGTTCCAGCATCCCGGGCAAGACGGCTCGGGTGAGTCGCATGACCGCCGTCAGGTTCACACGCAGCACGCGATCCCACACCGCGTCCTCGACCTCGGCGGGAGGCAGGAAGTCGTCCATGATCCCCGCGATGTTCGCGAGCGAGGTAACCCGTCCGTCCGCGATCTGCATCACATCGGCGACGACGTCCTCGTCGCTCACGTCGCCGGCGAAGGTCACCAGCCGGTCCGACCGGAACTCCTCCTCGAGCGCCGCGAGGCGCGGCTCGCTGATATCGGTTGCGATGACGGTGGCGCCCTCGGCCAGGAGGCGGACGGCTGTTGCCTTGCCGATCCCGGAGCCAGCGCCCGTCACGATGACGCCGGACTCCGAGAAACGGCCCTCGACGATGTGCGTCGACATGCTGTGCCCGGCCTGTCAGGCCTTGGACCCGGCAGTGATCGGGATCTTCGTGGGAGCAGGAAGCGCCGCGAACGGGACGTCGACTTTGAGCACGCCCTTCTCGAACGTGGCCGCGATCTTCGCCAGGTCGCTCTGCTGCGGAAGCGCGATGCGACGGTAGAAACTCTGACTGGACTCGCGGACGACGTACTTCTTGTCCTTGTCCTCTTCCTTCTCGTGCTTCTCGGCCTGGATGACCAGCGCCCCCTCGTCGATGTTCACGGAGACGTCGTTCTCGTCGAAGTCGGGGAGGTGCACTTCCACGATCATCTCCTTGTCGTCCTTCGTGTAGATGTCGGTGGTCGGCAGCTTCGTGCGGCGCGACCCGAACATCCCGTCCTCGAAGAAGTCCCGCTCCATCCGGCTGAGTTCGGCGAACGGGTCGAAACGGACCAGATTGCGTGCCATGACAGTGTCCTCTCTCATCGATCACCGTGATCGACGCCGCTACCGTACGGCCGCAGGAGGGCGCAAGAGTGGGCCGAAGGTCCCGCGCGATGGGGGGACCTTCGACTCATCCACTGCTGGTCCGAGCCGCGGAGGCTGGATGGCATGAGCATCAGCAATGCACCCGAGTCACACGCCCCCGCAACCACGACGGCAGCCCGCACCTTCAGCGATCTCGCGATCCGCAAAGCGGTGGAGTCCGAGCTCACATGGACCCCGGATGTCACAGCTCCGGGCATCGGTGTCGCCGTCGACGGAGGCGTGGTCACGCTCACCGGCGAGGTCCTCACGCTGCACGAGCGGATCGCAGCGGTCGACGCCGTCCACCGCGTCGCCGGGGTCCGCACCGTCGCCGACGAGCTGCGGCTTCCCGATCCGGAGCTCAAGCCGCACGGCCACCGGCTCGCGGCCGCAGTCGACGCAATCCTCGCGTGGACGGCCGGCGTCCCGCGCGAGGGCATCCACGCGGATGTCCAAGGCCACGACGTCGTCCTGACGGGCGAGGTCGAGTGGGACGCCGAGCGCGTCGCCGCAAAGCACGCCGTCGAGCGCATCCACGGGGTCCGCTCCGTAGAGAGCCGCATCGAGCTCACCCGCAGGCCCCAAGCCGACGACATCGCCGAAGAGATCCAGAATGCCCTGGTGCGCAATGCGATCCTTGACGCGCGCCGCATCGTCGTGACCGTGGACGGTGACGAGATCACACTGACCGGCGCCGTCGGCTCCTGGATCGAGCATCAGCAAGCGCTAAGGACCGCATGGTCTTCACCGCACGTGCGGCAGGTACACGACCGGCTGCGGGTGGAACCGAAGTGATCGTGACCTCAGATCAGACATTCCGGTGCAACCAGGATCGTCGGCAAGCGCTACGTCGGACTCCTCTGAGCCGTCCCATCCCACGATCGGGGCGAAAGTCCCCCGGCGTTACTCCGGCAGCGACGCTGAGGTCGGGCTTCCCGCTGGTCCGGGATCACGCCGAGAATGAGCGGATGAGCAGTCATTTGGGCCGATATGAGCAGGTCGGTGAAGTTCTCGCGCGCCACGGTCTCGGCTTCCTCGCCGAAGTCATGGGCGTCGGCCGCTGGTTCGGCAACCAGCGTGCGCCAGGCGCTTACCGCCGTGACCGGACGACGACACCGGTACGCGTGCGCCTGGCGTTGGAAGACCTCGGTCCCACCTTCATCAAGCTGGGCCAGCTCCTTTCGACCCGCTCCGACCTGTTACCGCCGCCGTACCTCACCGAGCTTTCGAAGCTTCAGGACGCCGCACCCGCCGTGCCACCCGCGGAGATCCTCGACACGATCCGGGCAGAACTCGGCGCCGGCGTGGAGGAGCTGTTCGCGGACTTCGACGTCATCCCCCTCGCGTCCGCGTCGATCGGGCAGGCCCACGCTGGGCACTTGCACGACGGAACACCGGTGGTGGTCAAGGTGCGTCGACCGGGCGTCGTCGCCCAGATCGAGGAGGATTTGGAGATCGTGCAGAGCCTCGCCCGGCAAGCGAACCGGCGGTGGGAGCGCGCTCGCGGCTACGACCTGGAGGGGATCGCGCAGGATTTCGCCATCACTCTACGGGCCGAACTCGATTACCTGCAGGAAGGCCGGAATGCGGAGAGGTTTGCCAGGAACTTCAGTGCCGACCCCGACGTGCTGATCCCTCGCGTCATCTGGGAGAGGACGACCTCCCGCGTGCTGACTCTCGAGCGCATGAAAGGCATCAAGATCAACGACGTGGAGCACCTCGATGCGGCCGGCATCGACCGCACGACCGTCGCGCGTCGCGGTGCCGACATGGTGCTCACGATGATCTTCCACGACGGTTTTTTCCACGCGGATCCGCACCCGGGAAACCTGTTCGTCGCACCCGACGGCAGCATCGCACTGATCGACTTCGGCATGGTGGGCGAGGTGAATGAGCAGCTGAAGGAGGAGCTTGCCGATTTTCTCATCGGGTTTACGCAGGAGAGCCCTTCGCTGCTCGCCTCCGCGCTGTACGCGCTCTCCGTCACCAAGGATGTCGAGAACCGGCCACAGCTCGAACAATCCCTGGCCGGCTGGGTGTCGCAGTACGCCGGCCGGCCGCTGAGCGAGGTCAGATTCACACACCTCATCACCCAGCTGCTCGCCATGATGCGCGAGCACCACCTCCAACTCCCCCGACACATGGCGCTGCTGTTCAAGGTGCTGATCATGGTCGAAGGCCTGGGTGTCCAGCTAGACAACGACTTCGCGCTGGGCGAAGCGCTCACACCGTATGCGCGCCGTCTTGTAGAGGACCGGGTCTCCGCGACCGCAATCGCCCAGCGACTTCTGCGCTCGTCCGTCGACGCGGGCGAACTCTTTATCGAGCTCCCTCGTCGACTGCGCCGAATCGTCGAGACGCTGGACACGTCCGGGCTCCAGATCCATGTGCGCGCCGCCGAGCTGGAGCCCCTGGTCGGGCGTGCGGAGCGAATCGGCAACCGACTCGTCGCCGGAATGGTCGTAGCCGCACTCATAAACGGTATCGGCGGTCTCGTCGTCGGCGAGCGCAAGGGACGGTCCTGGGTGACCCTGCTGATGACCGCAGGTCTGAGCACCATCGGATCGCTCATCAGCTACCTCTTGTGGACCAGCCGACGCCACGACTGAAGGTTCGCCTGCGACAGATACGCCGCCGCCTTCCGAAGCACCTCGTTCTCCTGCTCCAGCAGCCGGTTACGGCGACGCAACTCGCGCACCTCCGCCGCCTCGTCAACGGTCTGGCCGGGACGGTCGCCGTCCTCGACAGCGGCCTCGTCCAACCAGTTCTGCAACGTCGCCGCGCTGATACCGAAGTCCGCGGCGACCTGCTCGATCGTGCCACCGTCCTCACGGCGCCGGGCAACCGCGACGACATCGTCACGGAACTCTCTGGGGTAGGGAGCGGGCATGAAGACATCCTCCCCGTTAGCACCCCACGGCAGTAACGATCAGTTGTCACCAATTCGTTCCTCACGCCCCGAATCCCGCATCGATCCAGCAGATTCACTGACAACGCGCGATAGCCGGCAACAAGCAACACCAACTCCCACGCGGTAGAACCTTTGTACCGATTCCCGATGGCCGCCCACCCTCGGGAAGTTATCCAGGTTCGACTAGGCCGATTCAGTATGTGCATGGATATGCACTGGCAGGTCAACGCCCAGTCAAACAGTGGGCGCGCGCGGCACTAAGAACTTGTGTTGTCACGAAACCGTCTGTGCAGGTCGATACCGGCTGATGCGGACCACATCGCCCAGAAAGCAGCGATCGCGCCGCTCCTTGCCGCGACCCGACCTCCATGCCCAGAATGTGCAGATTGAGCAACGGACACGCTTTCGCCGGTCCAGTGCGGACCAACGCTTCCCTGCATGAATGGAGCACCCTCAGCGTTAGTGCGATCCGGTCCAGATCTCCGACGTCATTGAGCAAGCACCCAGAACCGTTCGTCTAGCGCGGTTGCTCACATAATCGCTCAGATGTTCTGTTACCGCCGCGTTACCGCAGCGCCCCAGCGGTAACACGGAAAGACCCCCGGATCCCTTGTAAACACTGGGATCACGGGGGCTTGCACGTGGCGGTACCGGTGGGATTTGAACCCACGGTGGGCTTTCACCCACACAACTTTTCGAGAGTTGCACCTTCGGCCGCTCGGACACGGTACCGCCGATCATCTTACTGGAGCACCGCTGCCACCGCGAATCGGGGGCGGCGGACCGGGCGCGTCGGTTCCACGGAGAACCGCAGCGGCCCGCGATACGCTGCCGGGATGGGGATTCTGAAGCCGCTTCTGTGGGTGGGCGGCGCCATCGTCGCAGTGGCGGGTGCGATCGCCGTCCGCAGCTGGGTCACGGCGCAGCGCGCGTCGATCGCGGCCGGGAAGGAGCGGCTCAATCAGACCCTGCCGGTGCACTCGGCGTGGTGGCGGGAGCACGCCGGAACCGAGGGCGAGATCCTCTACGTCGCCATCGGCGACAGCGCGGCCCAAGGGATCGGCGCCTCAGTCCCGCACAACAGCTACGTCGGCGTGATCGCCGACCACATCCGCGCGGCCACCGGGCGCAGTGTCCAGGTCGTCAACCTGTCCGTCTCCGGCGCGACCGTCGCGCTGGCCGTCGCCGATCAGCTCCCCCGGCTCGCCGGCCACCGGCCCCACATCGTGACCGTGTCCATCGGCGCCAACGACATCGGCGACTTCGACGCCGGACGGTTCCAGGACGGCATCCGCCGCGTGTTCGACGCGCTGCCGACGGATGCGATCGTGGCCGACCTCCCCTACTTCTACCTGCCGCGCAACGAGCGCATCGTCGCCGTGGCCAACGGCATCCTCCGTCGGGAGGCCGCCGAGCGCGGGCTCACCGTCGTCCCCCTGCACGAGACCATGCGCCGGGAGGGCTGGCGCGGGATGCTGCACCAGTTCGCCGACGACTGGTTCCACCCGAACGACCGCGGCTACCGGGTCTGGGCCTCGGCGTTCCTCCCCGCCGTCATCGAGCAGGCGACGGCCAAGTTCCCGCGGGAGGCCGTTGCCCCACCCGTCAACCGTGAAGCGGCCTCGGATTCGGCGCCAGGAACGACAGCACCCGCGACCAGGCCTGCGCGATGACGAGGTGGCCCGCCCCCGGCACCATCTCCATCCGGGAGTCCGGCACGGCCCTCTGATACCAGGCGGCGTGCGCGTGGCCGGCGATCGGGTCGGCCTGGCCGCCGATGATCAGCGTCTTCGCCCGCACGGCTCCCGGGTCGAAGCCCCAGGGACGGGCGGTGTAGCTCAGGATGTCGTCCGCCACCCCGCCGGGCCCCTGACGGAAGGCGTCCTTCAGCATCCGGCCGAGCCTGTCCTCCAGGCCGGCCAAGGCGAGCGCCCCCGCGTCGACCGGGCCGGCGCCGAGCAGGTCGAGCGGAACCCCCGCCTCCAGGTCCGCGGCGCGCACCACGTCGGCCTGGCCCTGCAGCATCCCGGACATCCGACTCCGCGCCTCGTCGGGGGTCAGTCGCCCGAGCTCGTCGGACTGCTGCTGCATGGCGGGCGGGATCCACTGCACGTCCTCGTTCGGCGCGGGCGTCGCCACCACCGCGACCCGGTCGACGAGCTCGGGGTGCCGCGCGGCGAACGCCAGCGCCACCCGTCCGCCGGCCGACCAGCCGGCGATGCCGATCGTGGGCGGCCGGTTCACCCCGATCGGCGACTCGGTGCGCTTCATCTCGCGGATGTACTCCGCGATGTCGTCGGCCGCGCCCACGATGCTCGGCCAGGTTCCGGCCGGCCACGGGTCGCTGGAGCCATAGCCCGGACGGTCGAGGGAGACGATGTGCACTCCCCGGTTCGCCGAGGCATCCGGGTCGGGATCGAACACCGATGAGCCGGGTGCGGGATGGCAGAGCACGACGACCCGCGCGGCGAGCGGATCGCCCAGCGTGGTGACGCCGACGCGTCGGCCCGAACGGAGGGTGAAGGTCAGGTTGGCCATGCGGCCCATTGTGTCCCGCACGACCGACGACGAGAACCCTCGGGGGCCAACGGAGGAGATTTCGCGCGGCACGCCGGGAGATGGCGGTCAGCGGAGGAGGTGGGAAGCCGTTAGGGCCGGATCTCCTCCGTTGGAGGCGCCGCAGTCCGGCTGGCCGCGGACGGCGTCAGAACGCCGCGTCCAGCTCGCGCTCCCGGGTGGTGGACGCCGCCGAGAATGCCACCCGCAGCGCCTCGCGCACGGTCGCGCTCCGCTCGTCGATGCGGGTCGCGAAGCCCAGCCGGGAAGCCTCCATCGCCCGCTGCTTGCCGCTCGTCACCGGCCGGATCTCCCCCGCCAGGCTGATCTCGCCGAAGGCCGCGAGCGTGTGCGGGATGGCGCGATCGGTCGCGGCCGACGCGACCGCCAGAGCGATGGCCAGGTCAGCCCCGGGCTCGGCGAGCCGCACGCCTCCGACCGTGGACACGTACACGTCCTTGTCCCCGAGGCGGATGCCGGCCCGACGTTCCAGCACGGCGAGCAGCATCGCGACGCGCGAGGAGTCCACGCCGTTCGTCACGCGCCGCGGGTTGGGGGCGGTGGTGGCGACGACGAGCGCCTGCACCTCCACCGGCAGCGGCCGCCTGCCCTCCATCGCCACCGTGACGCAGGTTCCGGAGACCGGCGTCGTCGTGCGGCTCAGGAAGAGCCCGCTCGGGTCGGAGACCTCGGCGATGCCGTCGCCGGTCATCTCGAAGCAGCCGACCTCGTCCGTCGGCCCGAACCGGTTCTTGAGGGCGCGCACGAATCGCAGCGCCGTCTGGCGGTCGCCCTCGAACTGGCACACGACATCCACCAGGTGTTCGAGCAGCCGTGGGCCGGCGATCGACCCGTCCTTCGTCACGTGCCCGACGATCAGCACCGGTAGGTCGCGCTCCTTGGCGACGCGGATGAGGGTGCTCGCCACCTCGCGCACCTGGCTCGGGCCTCCGGCGATGCCCTCGGCCGACCCGCTCGACACGGTCTGCACCGAGTCCACGATGACGAGCGACGGCCGCACCGCGTCGATCTGGCCGACGATCGTCGCGAGGTCCGTCTCGGAGGCGAGGAAGAGCTGGTCGTGGAGGGCGCCGGTGCGCTCGGCGCGCATGCGCACCTGGCTCACGGACTCCTCGGCGCTCACGTAGAGCACCGGCCGGCCCGCCCGCGCCGCCCGGGAGGCCACCTCCAGCAGCAGCGTCGACTTGCCGACGCCGGGCTCGCCGCTCAGCAGGATGGCCGCGCCCGGCACGATGCCGCCGCCGAGCACCCGGTCGAACTCGCCGATGCCGCTCGGCCGATGCTCGGTCGACTCCATGCCGATCGAGGTGATCGCTCGTGCCGCCCGGTCCGCCCCGACCACGACCGGCTTCAAGGCCCGCAGCACGCCGGTCGGCGCCGACGTCTCCGCAACCGTGCCCCACTCCTGGCATTCGCCGCAGCGGCCGACCCACTTCACCGTCGTCCAGCCGCACTCGGTGCAGCGATACGTCACAGCGGCCTTTGCCACGGAACCTCCTCAGTCGCGCTCCACACTACGGTCGGCCACCGTCATCCGCGGGAGGATCGCGGAAGTCGTGGAGGAGTCGTGAGAGAGTCCCGCCTGTGGAGGAAGACCGGCGACGGGAGTCAGTTCAGCGCGAACTGCTTCGTCGTCGCCGACGTGATCCCCGCGACCGAGACCTGCAGGTGATACGACGCACCGCCCGCCGGGACCTGCGCGCGCTGCGCCTGGCACGTCGAGGGGTCGGAGCGAGTGCGGTCCCAGGTGATCGGCGT
Organism: Leifsonia sp. Soil_N53; assembly: GCF_057655165.1. Classification (NCBI taxonomy): domain Bacteria; kingdom Bacillati; phylum Actinomycetota; class Actinomycetes; order Micrococcales; family Microbacteriaceae; genus Leifsonia; species Leifsonia sp. Soil_N53. The sequence continues at coordinate 22,316 of NZ_JBDGMM010000058.1, read as the reverse complement.
CTGCGACGAGATCGTCTTACCCGGCTGCAGCAGCACCTGGGCGTCGACCTTCGAGCTCTGGCAGTCCGTCGACTTCCAGTAGACCTCCGAGCCGCTGGTGATCGTGAACACCTGCTGAGCCGTCCCCGCGTCGATGACGCACGCGTTCGACCCGGTGTTGGTCAGCGCCACGGAGAGCTGCGGGAGCTGTCCGGCGGAGTAGCTGGCGGCATCCGTCACAGCCTCCACCTTGACGTTCGCCGGCTTGCACGGCTGGCCGTTCGCGCTGGCGCTGGAGGTCGGGATGCTGGTCGAGGCGGCCGCGGGCTTCGGCGTGTCGGTCGTGACGGGCGCCTTGGCGGGCTCCCCGCTCGACGAGCCGGGACGGATCACGATGAGCACGATGACGACGACGACCGCGACGACGCCGATCAGGACGATGAGCCGACGGCGCCAGTAAACGCCGCTCGGCTGCGGGCCGACAGGGTTCTTGAACGTCGACATGCCGGAAGGCTAGCGCCGACCCGCGACACGCCGACGCAGGCGCGCTCAGAGACGCTTCAACATGCGCGTGTTTCCCAGGGTGTTGGGCTTCACGCGGGCGAGGTCGAGGAACTCGGCCACACCTTCGTCGTGCGAGCGGACCAGCTCGGCGTACAGCGCCGGATCCACGCTCTCCGAGCCCATGTCCTCGAAGCCGTTGCGCTCGAAGAACCCGACCTCGAAGGTGAGGCAGAACAGCCGGCTCAGCCCGAGCTCGCGCGCGTCGCCCTCCAGCCGGCCGAGCAGCGCGCGCCCGACCCCACGGCCGAGCCACGGGTCGGCGACGGCGAGCGTGCGCACCTCCGCGAGGTCGCTCCACATCACGTGCAGCGCGCCGCAGCCGATCAGCTCCCCAGCGGAGGTCTCGGCCACGCGGAACTCCTGCACAGACTCGTAGAAGGTCACCGCCTCCTTGCCGAGCAGGATGCGCCGCTGCACGAGCGGCTCCACAAGCTCCTGAATGCCCGGCACGTCACTAGTCCGCGCCCTCCGAACCACATACGCGCCCTCAGAACTCACGCCCCCCACCCTACCGATCCATCGCTTCCGGAGTTCTGCACGCGACACGCCGTTCAGGAGCGTACAGAACTCCGGAATTGGTTGCGAAAGGGCCGGCCCCGCGAGTGCGGAGGCCGGCCCTGAGACGGGGTGCGTCAGTCGTTCGCGGCGAGGTCCGGGGTGGCCGGGCCGGTGCCGATGGCGGCAGCGGCGTTCACGCCGGCGCCGACGGACTCCTGGCGGGCCGTCGTCGTGAAGACGAACTCGCCGTCCGTGAAGTCGACGTGCACGTGGTCGCCCGCGTTCAGCTCGCCGTGGAGGATCTTCTCGCTGAGCCGGTCCTCGATCTCGTGCTGGACCGCGCGGCGCAGCGGCCGGGCTCCCAGCGTCGGGTCGAAGCCGACCTCGATCAGGCGCTCCTTCGCCGGGACCGCGAGCTCGATCGTCATGTCGCGGTCGAGCAGCCGGTCGGAGAGGCGCTTGATGAACAGATCCACGATCTGCAGCAGCTCCACCTTGTTCAGCTGCGGGAACACGATGATCTCGTCCACGCGGTTGAGGAACTCCGGCTTGAAGTTCTTCTTGAGCTCCTCGTAGACCTTGCCGCGCATCCGGTCGTAGCCGGTGGTCGGGTCGCCCTCGATCTGGAAGCCGACGGGGCCGCCGGAGATGTCCTTCGTGCCGAGGTTCGTGGTCATGATGATCACGGTGTTCTTGAAGTCGACCACGCGGCCCTGGCCATCGGTCAGACGTCCCTCCTCCAGGATCTGGAGCAGCGAGTTGAAGATGTCCGGGTGCGCCTTCTCGATCTCGTCGAACAGCACGACGCTGAACGGCTTGCGGCGGACTTTCTCGGTGAGCTGGCCGCCCTCCTCGAAGCCGACGAACCCGGGAGGGGCGCCGAACAGCCGGGAGACCGTGTGCTTCTCGCCGTACTCCGACATGTCGAGCGAGATCATCGCCGACTCGTCGTCGAACAGGAACTCCGCGAGCGCCTTGGCCAGCTCCGTCTTTCCGACACCGGTGGGGCCGGCGAAGATGAACGAGCCGGAGGGGCGCTTCGGGTCCTTGAGGCCGGCGCGCGTGCGGCGGATGGTCTTGGAGAGCGCCGAGATGGCCTCCTCCTGGCCGATGACGCGCTGGTGCAGGGCCTTCTCCATGAACACCAGGCGAGCGGACTCCTCCTCGGTGAGCTTGAAGACCGGGATGCCGGTCGCCTGGGCAAGCACCTCCGCGATCAGGCCCTCGTCGACCTCGGCCGTCGTCTTCACGTCGCCCGAGCGCCACTGCTTCTCCAGCCGAAGCCGCTCGCCGAGGAGGTTCTTCTCCTCGTCGCGCAGGGATGCGGCCCTCTCGAAGTCCTGGTCCTCGATCGCGGCCTCCTTCTGGGAGCGGACGGCGGCGATCTTGTCGTCGAACTCGCGCAGCTCCGGCGGCGCCGACAGGATCGACAGGCGCAGGCGGGCGCCGGCCTCGTCGATCAGGTCGATGGCCTTGTCCGGGAGGAAGCGGTCCTGGATGTAGCGGTCGGCGAGGTTCGCCGCCGCGACGATCGCACCGTCGGTGATGGACACCTTGTGGTGCGCCTCGTAGCGGTCGCGCAGCCCCTTGAGGATGTTGATCGTGTGGGGCAACGACGGCTCGGCCACCTGGATGGGCTGGAAGCGGCGCTCGAGCGCGGCGTCCTTCTCGAAGTGCTTGCGGTACTCGTCGAGCGTGGTCGCGCCGATGGTCTGCAGCTCGCCACGGGCCAGCAGCGGCTTGAGGATGCTGGCGGCGTCGATCGCGCCCTCGGCCGCACCGGCGCCGACGAGCGTGTGGATCTCGTCGATGAACGTGATGATGTCGCCGCGGGTGCGGATCTCCTTGGTGACCTTCTTCAGGCGCTCCTCGAAGTCGCCGCGGTAGCGGGAGCCGGCGATGAGCGAGCCGAGGTCGAGCGTGTAGAGCTGCTTGTCCTTCAGCGTCTCCGGCACGTCGCCGCGGACGATCGCCTGGGCGAGGCCCTCCACGACGGCGGTCTTGCCGACGCCGGGCTCGCCGATCAGCACGGGGTTGTTCTTGGAGCGGCGCGACAGGATCTGCATGACGCGCTCGATCTCCTTCTCGCGCCCGATCACGGGGTCGAGCTTGTTGTCGCGCGCGGCCTGCGTGAGGTTGCGGCCGAACTGGTCGAGGATCTGGCTGCCTGCCTGCGCCGTCGCCTGATCGTTGCCGCCGACCTGCACCTGCTCCTTGCCCTGGTAGCCGGAGAGGAGCTGGATGACCTGCTGGCGCACGCGGTTGAGGTCGGCGCCCAGCTTCACGAGCACCTGGGCGGCGACGCCCTCGCCCTCGCGGATGAGGCCGAGCAGGATGTGCTCGGTGCCGATGTAGTTGTGGCCGAGCTGGAGGGCCTCGCGGAGGCTCAGCTCCAGGACCTTCTTGGCGCGCGGGGTGAACGGGATGTGGCCGGTCGGCTGCTGCTGGCCCTGGCCGATGATGTCCTGGACCTGCTCGCGGACGGCGTCCAGCGAGATACCGAGCGATTCCAGAGCCTTGGCGGCGACACCCTCACCCTCGTGGATCAGGCCGAGCAGGATGTGCTCCGTCCCGATGTAGTTGTGGTTGAGCATCTTGGCCTCTTCCTGGGCCAAGACGACGACGCGGCGAGCGCGGTCGGTGAATCTCTCGAACATGTCTACTCCTTGGCGACACCGTTGCAGGGTCGGCGCCGATACATCGAGGGTAGCCGCGGCATCCCGTGCTTCGGAGGCGTGTTCGCTGGAGGCGTGACGCCGTGTCAGCCGCGGAGGGCGGCGATCGTGAGGGTGGTGTCGGGGAGCTTGACGGTGACGTCCGAGCTCGTCGTCAGACCGCTCGGGGTGTCGAACACGGTGGTATGCGGGACGATGTCGTGCGTGCAGACGCCGCCGGACGCCGGGGCGAGCGTGGCCTCCAGCTGGTTGGAGGCGACGACCTTGACCGACTCGACCGTCGGCGGGCACGTGGAGCTTCCGTAGAGCACGATCCCGAACTGCTTGCCGTCCTCCAGCCAGGTCGCCCAGGAGGCGCCGCCCGCACTGCTCGCGGGCGGCTGCACGCCCTGTGGCTCGCCGGCGTGATCCGAGGCGGGTTTCACCTGCGTACTCGTGCATCCGGCGAGCAGCAGGGCGGCGGCGACGAGGGCGGCAGAGGCGGCGACGGACATCCGGGGGCGCGCGGCACGGTTCACGCGCTCATTCTATGGGCGGCCCGGGCGGGCGCGGCAGGGTCGTCATCCGGGGCGTCATCCGGGGCGTCATCGGGGCGTCCGCCGGGCCGGTCGGCGGCCTAGGATGCCGCTATGAGCAACCTCGAGCGCGACCCGGTGGAGGTCCTCGCGGGCGACGACGCGGTCGTCGCGGACGCGGGCGTGGAGATCCTGGAGCCGCGCGAGGTGCCGCTCGGCGGTCCGCGCGCGATGACCGTGCGGCGCACCCTCCCGCAGCGGCGTCGCTCGCTCGTGGGCGGCTGGTGCTTCGTCGACCACTACGGCCCCGACGACGTCTCGCTGACCGGCGGGATGCAGGTGCCGCCGCATCCGCACACCGGGTTGCAGACGGTGAGCTGGCTGTTCGAGGGCGAGATCGACCACCGCGACAGCGTGGGCAGTCACGCTCTCGTGCGACCGGGCGAGCTCAACCTGATGACGGCGGGGCGCGGGATCAGCCACTCGGAGGTCTCCACGCCGGCGACCCGGCGGCTGCACGGCGTGCAGCTCTGGGTGGCGCTGCCGAGCGCGTCGAAGGACGTCGAGCCGTTCTTCGAGCACCATGTCCCGTCGCCCGCGCCGCTCGGGGCGGCGACCGTCCGGACCTTCGTGGGCGCGCTGGCCGGGAGCGGGACGGCGGCGACCGTGTTCTCGCCGCTGGTGGGCGCCGAGCTCGACGTGCCGGCCGGAGCGCGCGTGACCGTGCCGCTCGATCCGGCGTTCGAGCACGGGGTGCTGGTCGACGCGGGCGAGGTGGTCGTCGCTGCGGCGGATGTCCCCGTGGCGCATCTGGCCTACCTCTGCCCGGGTCGCGAGGCCGTGGAGGTGGAGGTCGGCGACGGCGGCCCGGCACGTCTCCTGCTGCTCGGCGGCGAGCCGCTGGGCGAGGAGATCGTCATGTGGTGGAACTTCATCGGCCGCAGTCACGAGGACGTCGTCGCCGCGCGGGCCGAGTGGCAGCGCGACGTGATCGACGGCGAGGACCCGGACGGGCGGTTCGGGACGGTGCGCGGGTACGACGGCGGCGCGCTCCCCGCGCCGGCTCTGCCGACGGTGCGGCTCAAGCCGCGCGGCTGAGCAGGGCGGTCCTCCACAACATCGTCGGCTCGACGGCGTCTCCACAGATTCGATGCTCCGCGCTGCGCGCGTAATTCCCTCGCACGAGAATGGACCGTGCATGCAGATCTCTTGGTTTCGCATGCATCGCCAGATACACTCGAATCTATGGGAGTCACAGTGCAAGTCAGAGATCTCGACCCGGCGGTCGATGCCCGCCTGAAGAGCGCCGCAAGCGCGAAGGGCCTGTCGTATTCGGAGTACCTTCGCAGGGAGCTCACCCGCATCGCGGAACGATTGCGGATCGAAGAGCGCTGGGCTGAGGCCGTCGCCTTGGACGCGGCGCGAACGGAGGCGGCAGTCAAGACCGCCGCCGAGAGCGGTGAGCCGTTCCGGGGGCTCGGCCTCTCGAGCGAGGAGATCGTGGCGATGGTCCGCGAGAGCCGGAGCGAGCGGTGATCGCGGCGGTGATCGACTGCAGCGCGATGGTCGACCTCCTCAACTCGGCTGGAGCGGCGGCACTGCAGTCCAACGAGGAGCTGGCGGACTGCCTGCTGGCCGCGCCGCACCTGATCGACCCGGAGTTCGTGAGCATGGCGCGACGGATCGGGCGGCACGATGCCGACCGCGCGGAACGGGCGGAGCAGTTGCTGATCGAGTTCTCCCAGGTGCCGATCATGCGGTTCGAGCACGGTCCGCTCCGGCAGCACGCGTGGACGTGGCGACATCAGCTCTCCGCCTACGACGCCATGTACGTCGCGCTCGCGCACGAGCTTCGGATTCCGCTCGTCACGAGCGACTCGCGGCTGGCGGGGGCCGCGACGAAGTGGTGCGAGACGAGGCTGCTCGCGGAGCTCGGCGGCCCGCAGGGCACTGGCCGGCCGGCCCTCCAGCCGCCCGTCGAGCCGCCTATTGCAGGGCGGAGGTGAGGCGGGCGAGGTTGTCGAGCACGGTGGAGCGGAGCGGCTGCTTCATCCACTCGTCCAGGGTCAGTTCACGGCTGTCGCGGCGGTAGCCGTCCTCCACCTCGCGCATCTGTTCGACGAACGAGCGACCGCGGACCATCAGCGAGACCTCCATGTTCAGCAGGAAGGAGCGCATGTCCATGTTGCTCGAACCGATGACGGCCACGTCGTCGTCGATGGTGAAGTGCTTGGCGTGCAGGATGTAGGGCGCCTTGTACATCCAGATCCGCACCCCGGCCCGCAGCAGCGCCTCGTAGTACGACCGCTGGGCGTGGTAGACCAGGGCCTGGTCACCGATCTCGGAGACGAACAGGTCCACGGCGATGCCCCGCTGGGTGGCGGTCGTGATGGCGGTCAGCATGGCCTCGTCCGGCACGAAGTACGGGGACGTGATGACGATGCGCTCCTGCGCGTAGTAGAGCAGCGCGAGGAACAGGCGGAGGTTGTTCTCACCCGCGAACCCGGGGCCGGACGGCACCACCTGGGCATCCAGCTCCTCGGGATCGTTCGCGTTGCGCACGTCCTCGTCGGTGATCGGCTCGGTCTCCCGGCGCAGCAGTTCGTCCGTCTCGCTGTACCAGTCGGTGATGAAGATCGCGTTGAGACCGGCGACGATCGGCCCCTCCAGCCGGACGATGAGCTCTTTCCACTTGAGCCCGCGCTTGATGTTGGACTTCTTGTTGTAGCTGCGGTCGATGACGTTCTGCGACCCCATGAACGCCACCCGGCCGTCCACGATGAGCAGCTTGCGGTGGTTGCGGAGGTCCGGCCGCTGGTACTTGCCCTTGAACGGCTGCACCGGGAGCATCAGGTGCCACTTCGCGCCCATCTCGGTCAGCCGGTTGATGGTGGCCTTGTAGTCGGGCGTCCGCACCGACGCGATGTGGTCGAGCAGCACTCGCACGATGACGCCGCGGGCGACCGCGGCCTCCATCGCCTCGAAGAACGGGGTGGTCGTCCTGTCCAGGGTCAGGATGTAGAACTCGACATGCACGTAGCGCTTGGCGGCGGCGATCGCGGCGGTCATCGCGGCGAGCGACTCGTCGTAGTGCCCGTTCAGGCTGGCCCGGTTGCCGCCGACGAGCGGCATGGCGCCCAGATTCCGGTTGAGCTCGACGACGGACTCCAGCCACGCCGGCCACGGGTGGTCACGGCGCACGCGTTCGATGCCCTCGGTGCTGTCGATGATGAAGCGGTTGATCTCGTCCTGCTTCTCGCGGCGCTTCTTCGGGAGCTTGTAGCTGCCGATCAGCAGGAAGAACAGGACGCCGATGTACGGGATGAGGAAGATCGCGAGCAGCCACGCGGTCGCCGAGGTCGGCTTGCGGTTGCGCGGGACGACGATGATGGCGATGACGCGGATGACGAAGTCGAGGAGCAGCGCGAGGACCACGATCGTGGTGGTCAGTAGACCCGGCTCCATTCGGCCCCCTCCGGCGTCACGCGTCGAGGACCGGCAGCTGCGGCCTCATCTGCCTACCGTAGCGGGCGCACCGCCTCGGGAGCGAGACGGCGCACGAGCGCGCACGAGTGGGACGGCGCCCGCGGACCCGGTGGGGTCGGGATCAGCTCTTGGGGGCGAGGCCGCGGCGGGCGCGCTCCTCGTTCTCCATGCGGGAGTAGACCTTGCGCTCGGTGCGGTCGGCCCGGACGATCGCGCGCATGATCATCCAGAACAGCAGGCCCACGAGCACGGTCGGGGCCAGCGACCAGACGATTCCACCGATGATGTCTCCCATAGCGGGATAATGGTACCTCCCGCACATGTGAATCCCGACCCCCGGAGCACTGCCACGCCTCCCTTCTTCGTCTTCGCCACCACCTGGTCGTTCGACCCGGCCGCCGCAATCGTGCTGGTCGTCGCGACCGTGCTCTACCTCGGGGGTGTGCTGTCGCTCCGGCGCCGCGGCCACCGCTGGCCGGCGCGGCTGACGGCGATGTACCTCCTCCTCGGGCTCGGCTCGTACGCCGTCATCTCCTTCGGCTTCCTCGGGGCCGAGAGCACCGAGCTGCGCTGGGCGTTCACGACGCGGATCGCGCTGCTGCTGTTCGTCGTCCCGGCGCTGGTCAGCCTCGGGAGGCCGATCGCGCTCGCCCGCGCGGCGCTCGGCGGCACGGGTCAGGCGCGCACCGACCGGTTCCTGCGGTCCCGGCCTGTGCGGCTGTTCGGCAACGCGATCTTCGCGACCGCCTTCGCGTGCGCGGCGTTCCTGATCTTCCTCACACCGGTCGCCGCGGTCCTCCGCGACTCGCCCTGGTCGGAGTGGACGATCTCCGTGCTGGTCCCGCTCGCCGGCCTGCTGATGGTGCTGCCGATCGCGGCCCACTCGGTGATGCACACGAGCTTCTTCATCACGGTCGAGTTCCTGCTGGCGTTCGCGGCCCTGCTGCTGGACGCGATCCCCGGTCTCCTGCTGCGGCTCAACGACAAGGTGCTCGACCACGCGCCGGCGATCCTCGGGCGCATGCCGTTCTGGTTCCCGAACGCCCTGCACGACCAGCACCTGTCCGGCGATTTCCTGTGGTTCATCGCGGAGATCGCCGACGTCCCGATCCTCGTCATCCTGTTCGTGCGCTGGATGCGCCTGGACCGGCGCGAGGGCAAGAAGCTGGACGAGCTCAGCGACGAGGAGATGGAGGCGCTCACCCAGGCGCACCTCCACCAACGCGGCTGAGCAGGGCTCGGCTGAGCGCAGCGCCCTACTTGACCAGCGGGAACAGGATGGTCTCGCGGATGCCGAGGCCGGTCAGCGCCATGAGCAGGCGGTCGATGCCCATGCCCATGCCGCCCGTCGGCGGCATCCCGAACTCGAGCGCGCGCAGGAACTCCTCGTCGAGGCGCATCGCCTCGTCGTCGCCGGCGGCCGCGAGGCGTGCCTGCTCCACGAAGCGCTCACGCTGCACGACCGGGTCGACCAGCTCGGAGTAGCCCGTCGCCAGCTCGAAGCCGCGCGTGTAGAGGTCCCACTTCTCGACCACGCCGTCGCGCGAGCGATGCGCGCGCACGAGCGGGCTGGTGTCGACGGGGAAGTCCATCACGAACGTCGGCCGGACGAGCCCCGACTTGACGTGGTGCTCCCACAGCTCCTCGACGTACTTGCCGGGCAGCGGGTGCGGCACCTCGATGTCGGCGTCGGCCGCCAGTTCGCGCAGCCGCGACATCGGGGTCTCCGGCGTGATCTGCTCCCCGATCGCCTCCGAGAGGCTGTCGTACATGCGGATGCGGTCCCACTGGCCGCCGAGGTCGTACTCGGTGCCGTCCGCCCAGGTGACCACGTGCGACCCGGAGATGGCGACCGCGGCGTCCTGGATCAGCTGCTGGGTCAGGTCGGCGATCGAGTTGTAGTCCCCGTACGCCTGGTAGGCCTCCAGCATCGCGAACTCGGGCGAGTGCGTGGAGTCCGCGCCCTCGTTGCGGAAGTTGCGGTTGATCTCGAAGACCCGGTCGATGCCGCCGACGACGGCGCGCTTGAGGTACAGCTCGGGCGCGATGCGCAGGTACAGGTCCGTGTCGAACGCGTTGGAGTGCGTGACGAACGGCCGGGCGGAGGCGCCGCCGTGCATCACCTGGAGCATGGGGGTCTCGACCTCCACGAAGCCCTGACCAGCGAACGTGCTGCGCAGGCTCGCGACGGCGGCGGCGCGGTCGAGCACGTTGCGCCGGGCCTGGTCGCGCGCGATCAGGTCGAGGTAGCGGGAGCGGACCCGCGTCTCCTCGTTGAGCTCGTTGTGGAGGTTCGGCAGCGGCAGAATCGCCTTCGACGCGATCTCCCAGCCGCGGACCATGATCGACAGCTCGCCGCGGCGGCTGGAGATCGCCTCGCCGGCCACGAACACGTGGTCGCCGAGGTCCACGAGCTCCTTCCAGCGGGCCAGCGACTCCTCGCCGACCTCCGCGAGGGAGACCATGGCCTGGATGCGCGACCCGTCGCCGGACTGCAGCACGGCGAAGCAGAGCTTTCCGGTGTTGCGCAGGTGCACGACACGGCCGGCGAGGCCGACGGTCTCGCCCGACGCCTGGTCGGCCTCCAGGTGGTCCCAGGCGGCCCGCACCTCGGGGATGGTCGTCGTCACCGGCACGTGCACCGGGTAGGCCCCGCCGCCCGCGTCGCCGGCCTCGGCGATCAGGCGCTCGCGCTTGGCCAGGCGGACGGCCTTCTGCTCGCTGATCTCGTCGGCGGACAGGTCGCCGTCGTCGGTGAGGTCGGTGGCGGGCGCTTCGGTCATCGTGTCTTTCCGTTCCGGCGGTGGGGCTCGTGCGGTGGTGGTGCTGGTGGAGGTCGGTGGGTCGAACGGCTTCGGCTCAGCCGAGCGTGATGCGTGCGTTGTCGATCAGACGGGTGGAGCCGACGCGGGCGGCGATCAGGAGGAGGGCGGGACCGTGGAGGTCCGCGTCCGCCTCCAGGAACGTGTCCGGATCGACGATCGCGAGATAGTCCAGTTTAACGACCGGCTCGGCCTCCACACGCTCGGTCGCCGCAGCGAGGGCGGCCTGCACTCCCCCGGCCGCGGCGGACGCACCGGCGGCGAGCGCCTGCGACAGCGTCACGGCGGCGCGGCGCTGGTCCTCGTCCAGGAAGCGGTTGCGGCTGGAGAGGGCGAGACCGTCGTCCTCTCGCACGGTGTCCACGACCGCGATGGCGACCGGGAGGTCGAGGTCGTCGACCATGCGGCCGACCAGGTGCACCTGCTGGGCGTCCTTCTGCCCGAACACGGCGACATCCGGCCGGACGATGTTGAGCAGCTTCGCGACGACGGTCAGCATGCCGTCGAAATGCCCCGGACGCGAGGCACCCTCGAAGAGCCGGCCGACCTCGCCCGCGGTGACCCGGGTGGTCGTCGGGCCGTCCGGGTACATCTCCTCGGCCGACGGCGCGAACACCAGATCGGCGAGCCCGTCGAGCGCGGCGACGTCGGCGTCGAGCGTCCGCGGGTAGCGGTCGAGGTCTTCGCCGGGACCGAACTGCAGCGGATTGACGAAGACCGAGACGACGACGAAACCGCCGAGGTCGCGCGCCCTGCCCACCAGGCGGAGGTGCCCGCGGTGGAGGGCGCCCATCGTCGGGACCAGCACGACGCGGCCGGTGGGGGCGTCGGCCGGGCCGTCCAGTGCGGCCTCCCGCCTGGCGTGCGCCACCCGCTCGCGCAGTTCGGCGATGGTGGTGACGACGTCGGGCATGACGGTCCTCTCAGTGGGTGGTGCGGTGGGTCTGATGGGCGCTGGGGTGCGCAGGTCACGGCGCCGCATCCAGGCTACTCGCCGCGGAGGAACCAGCCGCGTCCGTCGTCGCCGGGGTCGCCGTCGCCGGGCGCGCCGTCGCGGTGCGCCGGGTCGCCCGGTCCGCCGCCCGCGCCGCCGAGCGCCTCCAGGACGTCGCCGACGTCGAGCGCGGTCGGCACGCCCGCGCGGGTGAGGGCGTTGTCGACCGCCGAACGGAGCAGCGAGCTGAGGAACGAGCCGGGGTTCTCCACGCCGATCCCCGCGAGGATGCCGGTGGACTGCTCGACGATCGAGCGCGAGAACGCGGTCGCCGTCGCGATCGCCTCCGCATACGCGGGCCGGTCGTCCTCGGCGATCACGACCGGCTCGCCGCCCATCTCGACCACCAGGGCCTGTGCGATCGGCAGCACCGGGGCCGGCGCGGTGACGGCGAACCAGCTCTCCGCCAGCCGGGCGAGGTCGAGGCTGGTGCCGGTGAACTCGAGCGCGGGGTGCACGGCGAGCGGGATGGCGCCGGCCTCCGCCGCCGGGCGCAAGACGCCGACGCCGTACGCGGGGGCGGTGTGCAGCACGAGCTGCCCCGGCTGCCAGGTGCCCGTCGCCGCGAGGCCGGCGACGAGGCCGGGCAGCTCCCGGTCCGGGACGGCGAGGATGACGAGCTCACTGCGCTCGACCAGCGTGGGGACGTCCAGGATCGGCGCCTGCGGCAGCATCGCCTGCGCGCGCTCGCGGCTCTCGGAAGACACGGCGGAGATGCCCACGATCGCGTGGCCCGCACCGGCGAGCGCGGCGCCGAGCACGGGCCCGACGCGTCCGGCGCCCACGATGCCGAGGCCGAGGCGGCCGGAGCGGCGGGTGCTGTCGTTCATGCGTCCTCCTCGGCGGGTGGGCGGGCGGAAGTCGGGTCGGGGGCGGGGTGCGCCCTCCAGCGGTGGCTGCGGTCGGCGCCCGCGGCCTCCACCGCCCGCACCGCGACCGTCTCGAAGAGCTGCTCGCCGGTCGCCGCGTCCATCGCGCCGAGCCGGGGGTGCACGGGGCCGGACACCGTGTGGAAGCGCGCCTCGGCGAGGCCGAGCAGGCGGTCGATCGGGCCCTGCTGGAGTTCCAGGCTCTGCAGGCGGGCCAGCGGCACCACGGCGAGGCTCCGCCAGACGAAGCCGCGGCGCAGGAGCACGGCGCCGTCCACCATCCGGAAGCCCGTGCGCTGCCACGACAAGGGCCGCAGCCACGCCGCACGGCGCGGACTGCCGGTGAAGGCATCGCGGCCGCGGGAGGTCATGCCCTCCAGGATCGCTGCGCTGTGCTCGGCCGTGAACGCCGGCAGCACCAGCGAGAGCACCTTCGCCACGTCGGCCTGGTCGCCGACCGGCAGCATGGTCGTGTTCGGCTGGCCGGCCGCGCCCTTCTCACGCGAGTGGCCGGCGGTGTCGATCCGGATCTGCCACCAGCCGAACGGTCGCCACAGCAGCGGCTGCAGCACCTCCACCGCGTGGATGCGGCCGGGCGGAAGCGTCTCGTTGCTCGTCGTGAGCAGGCCGAAGCCCACCCGGACGCCGTCGGGAGTTCCGGCGATCGAGTAGCGCAGCGACTTGGTGAAGCGGTTGATGTAGAAGCTCGCGGAGCCGATCAGGCCGGGGAGCACGACGATCAGCAGCCACGGCGACCCGCCCGCAGAGCCGATCACCAGCAGGACGATGACCACGATCACGAACACCGTGAACCCGCTCAGCACGAGCGAGCCGGCGAGCCGGGCCGGCGGGATCTTCACGACCGACGCGGGCGGCGCCGCGTTCGGATCGAGCTCCGGCGCGAGGAAGTCGTCGATGCGCCGGCCGACGAAGTCGCCCACCTGGGCGGCGCGGGAGGCGGTGGCCGGCTCCTCCGCGGACGCGGCCGCGACCGGGCTCCCGGCGGTCGCGCCCGGCGACGCGGCTTCGGCCTCCCGAACGCCAGACGCCAGCCGCAGCACGTCGGATCGCAGCCCGTCGGCGAGGACCGAACCGAGGTAGGCGAGCGTCACGTTCGCGTCGTGCCCCGCCACACTGATGTCCAGCTTCGCGGCGCCGAAGATGCGCGCGAGGAGCGGACGGACCACGTTGATGCCCTGGATGCGGTCGAGCCGCGCCTTGCGCTGGGTGCGGAACAGGATCCCGCTGCGCACCTCCACCGCGTCGTCGGTGATCCGGAAGCTGTGCATCCGCCACGACACGTAGAACGCGGCCAGGCAACCGAGCAGCACGACCGCGAGCGCCAGCAGGGCCCAGCCCTCCCAGCCGCGGTGGAAGATCGCGTCGATCGGGTCGCCGCCCAGGTCGGGCGCCCCGACGAAGAAGCCGACCAGCCGCTCGCGCAGGTTCGACAGCACGAAGCCGAGGACCGCGATGAACACGATCCCGCCGCGCAGCAGCGGTGTGGCCGGGTGGAGGCGGTGCCACTCGCCGTCGGTGAAGCGCTCGGCGGCGCGCTCGGCGGCGTTCAGCGGGCCGCCGGGGAGGGGCGCGGCCGGGTCCGGCATGCCCTGCGGCGGCACACCCCCGGGCTCCGGCACGGTCACAATCCCGCCCGGCGGCTCTCCGCCAGCTCCACGAGCCTGTCGCGCAGCTCAGCCGCCTGCGGCTCCGGCAGGCCGGGGACGACCACGCCGGTGGAGGCCGCCGCGGTCACGAACTTGAGGTCGGCCAGCCCGAGCATCCGGCCGACCGGACCACGGGTGATGTCGATGAGCTGCATGCGGCCGTACGGCACCGACACGAACCGCTGGTACATGATCCCGCGCCGGAACAGCAGGTCGTCGTCGCGCAGGATGTACCCGATCGACCGGGTGCGCCGGTTCGCGATGAACAGCCCGACCAGCGTCGAGGCCACGATGACGACGAGCGCGATCCAGGCCCACGTCCAGCCGGCGACCAGCCAGAAGAACACGGACGCGGCGCTCAGGACGATCCCGCTGAGGAGGGTGCTGACGACGACCACCACGACGTACTTCGGCGAGACGCGGTTCCACTCGCCGACGGAGAGGTCAATGCGAGCGGGCACGGGCGGCCTCCGGGTCGTCGTCCTTGTCGTCGGGCGGGAGGGTGCAGAAGTACTCGGCGACGAGGCCCGCGACGAGCAGCACGACGGCGCCCGCTGTGCCCAGCGCGCTCAGCAGCACGGCGTTGGAGGCGGGCAGCACGTCCCGGGTGAAGATGAAGAGCAGGATGCCGATGCCGGCGCCCGTGAGGAGCGCGCCGCTCAGGCCGCACGCCTTGGCGAGCACGACGATCCGGGTCGCCTGGAACGGGTCGATCCGGCGCGAGCTGCGGCCGCGCACGGCACGCCGGATCGGGACGGCGAACGCCACGACGATGATGGCGACCGCGACCAGCGTGATCGGCAGCGTCAGCGGCGGGACGAACACCGCGAGACCGCTGCTGGCGGCCGCGAACTCGCCGAGGAAGCCCACGACCAGCCCGAGCACCCCGAGGCCGATCAGGGAGGTGGGACGGGTGCGCTTCATGCGTCGCCGCCGGTCGGCTCGTACAGGGTCACCGGATCCGTCGCCCGCGCCGCCAGCGCCGCCACCGGCCCATAGCCCGGCAGAACGGCGTCCGGGTCCACGTCGAGCCACGGCACCAGCACGAAGGCCCGCTCGTGCGCGCGCGGATGCGGGAGGACGATGCGCGGGTCGTCGTCGGCGACGATCCCCTGATAGTCGACGATGTCGATGTCGATCGTGCGGTCCCCCCAGCGCTCCTCGCGCACCCGGCCGAGGGCGTCCTCCACCCGGTTGACGGCGGACAGCAGTGCCAGCGGGTCGAGGATCGTGTTCACCAGCGCGACGGCGTTGAGGTAGGCGGGCGCCTCCTCGTCGATGCCCTCCGGCTTGAGCGCCGGCGTCTCATACAGCCGGGACACGGCCTCCACCCGCAGGCCGGACTCCTCACCGAGCAGCCGCACCGCCTCGCGGATCGTGGCCACGCGGTCGCCCAGGTTGCTGCCGAACGCGAGCACCGCCGGCGCGCCCACGCGCAGTCGCTCGGGACGCGCGATCACGGCCGGCCCCGCAGGATCCGCACGGCGACGTCCCCGAACGGCACCTCGATCGGCGCGTCCGGCTTGTGGACCGTGACCTCCACCGAGTGCACCGGCGCGTGGGCGAGCACCACGCCGGCCACCCGCTCGGCGACGGTCTCGATGAGGTCGACCGGGTCGCGGCGGACGGCGTCGGCGATCTCGTTCGCCAACTCGCCGTAGTGGACGGTGCGGGCGAGGTCGTCGGAGGCCGCGGACGGCGACAGGTCGAGGTGCGCGGTCACGTCCACGACGAAGTCCTGGCCGTTCTCGCGCTCGAAGTCGAACACGCCGTGGTGCGCCCGCACGCGCAGGCCCGTGAGCACGATCGCGTCCGACGGCGCGCGCGAGACGGACACGGCAGCGGAATCAGTCATCGCGTCCAGCTTGCCACGCCTGCACGACATCCAGGGCCACCCGCGTCGACGTCACGTCGTGCACGCGCACGGCCCAGACGCCGGCCTGGGCGGCCAGAGCCGATATCACGGCGGTCGGGGCGTCGCGGTCCTCCAGGCTGGAGCCCTCGCCGAGCAGCGTGCCGAGGAACCGCTTGCGGGAGGCGCCGATGAGCACCGGGTAGCCGAGCGTCTCGAACTCGTGCAGGCCGGCGAGCACCTGCCAGTTGTGCTGAGCGTTCTTCGAGAAGCCGATGCCGGGGTCGAGCACGAGCTTGGCCGGGTCGATGCCGTGGTCCAGGAGGCTGGTGACGCGGGCGGAGAGCTCGGCGCGCACCTCCCTGACGGTGTCGGTGTAGACGGCGCGCGAGTCGGCGGCGTCGAGGCGTCCGCGCCAGTGCATGACGACGTACTGGAGGCCGGTGTCGAGCACGGCGTCCGGCATCCCCGCGTCGGCAAGGCCGCCCGAGACGTCGTTGATGATCGCGGCGCCCGCGTCGGCGGCGGCGCGGGCGGTGGAGGCGTTGAGGGTGTCGACGCTCACGGTCACGCCGTGCTCGGCCAGCGTGCGGATGACCGGGACGACGCGGGCGCGCTCCTCCACCGGATCCACGCGCAGCGCGCCGGGGCGGGTGGACTCGCCGCCCACGTCGATCAGATCGGCGCCCTGCGCGACCAGGTCCAGCGCGTGCGCCACCGCGGCCTCCGGCTCCAGCCAGAGCCCGCCGTCGCTGAACGAGTCGGGCGTCACGTTGAGGACGCCCATGATGAGCGTCACGCCCGCTCCTCGCCCTGCGGGTCGCGGGCGCCGATGAGCGCGATCAGCTCGGCGCGGGAGGCCGGCTCGCTGAACGCGCCCCGCGCGGCGATGGTCACCGTCGTGGCGCGCGTCTGCCGGGCGCCGCGGGTGGTCACGCACTCGTGGGCGGCGTCCAGCACGACCAGCACGCCGCGGGCCTGCGCGCCCTCCTCGATCGTGTCGGCGATCTGCTCGGTGAGGCGCTCCTGCAGCTGCGGCCGGGACGAGAGCGTCTCGATCACGCGCGGGATCCGGCCCAGGCCGATCACGGCGTCACCGGGCAGGTACGCGACGTGCGCCACGCCGAGGAACGGCAGCAGGTGGTGCTCGCACACCGACCGGAACTCGATGTCGCGCAGGATGACGGTCTCGGCATGGGCGTCCTCCAGCGGCACCGGCTCACCCAGCTGCTGACGCGCGTCGACGCCCACGCCGGAGAAGAACTCGGCGTAGGCGTCGGCGACGCGCGACGGCGTGGCGGTCAGGCCCGGACGCGACGGATCCTCGCCGATGGCGGCGAGGATCTCGGCGACGGCCGCCTCGATGCGTGCGCGATCGAATCCGGTCATGCGGTGCGCGGCCTAGGCCGTGGCCGGCCGCGGCTTGATGGCGGGAGACCGCTTCGGCTTCGACGACGGCGGCTCCGAGTCGACCCCGCCGTCCACCGCCCCGGCGTCGATGGGCGCCTTCGGGAACGGGATCGGCGGCTGGTCGGAGATCGGCCGCTTGTCGCTGGACAGCCACTGCGGCCGCTCCGGCAGCTTCTTCACGTCGGCGAAGATCTCGGCGATCTGGTTGTGGTCGAGCGTCTCGTGCTCCAGCAGGGAGGCGGCGAGGCGGTCGAGAACCGCGCGGTTGTCGTTGATGACCTCCCACGCCTCGTCGTGCGCCTTCTCGATGAGGGCGCGCACCTCGGTGTCGACGCGCTCGGCGATGCGCTCCGAGTAGTCGCGCTGGTGGCCCATGTCGCGGCCGAGGAACATCTCGCCGTTCGCCTGGCCGAGCTTGACGGAGCCGATATCGGCGCTCATGCCGTACTCGGTGACCATCTTGCGGGCGATGGAGGTCGCCTTCTCGATGTCGTTGGAGGCGCCGGTGGTCGGGTCGTGGAAGACGATCTCCTCCGCGACGCGGCCGCCCATCGCGTAGGCGAGCTGGTCGAGCAGCTCGTTGCGGGTGACCGAGTACTTGTCCTCCAGCGGCATGACCATCGTGTAGCCGAGGGCGCGGCCGCGCGGGAGGATCGTGATCTTGGTCACCGGGTCGGTGTGGCGCATCGCCGCGGCGGCGAGGGCGTGGCCGCCCTCGTGGTACGCGGTGATCAGCTTCTCCTGGTCCTTCATGACCCTGGTGCGCTTCTGCGGGCCGGCGATGACGCGGTCGACGGCCTCGTCGAGCGCGCGGTTGTCGATCAGCTGCGCGTTGGAGCGCGCGGTCAGCAGCGCGGCCTCGTTGAGGACGTTGGCCAGGTCGGCGCCGGTGAAGCCGGGCGTCTTGCGGGCGAGCACCTCGAGGTCCACGGAGGCCGCCAGCGGCTTGCCGCGGCCGTGCACCTCCAGGATCTTCTTGCGGCCGAGCATGTCCGGAGCGTCCACACCGATCTGGCGGTCGAAGCGGCCGGGGCGCAGCAGCGCGGGGTCGAGGATGTCGGGACGGTTGGTCGCCGCGATCAGGATGACGTTCGTCTTGGGGTCGAAGCCGTCCATCTCCACGAGGAGCTGGTTGAGCGTCTGCTCGCGCTCGTCGTGACCACCGCCGAGGCCGGCGCCGCGGTGACGGCCGACCGCGTCGATCTCGTCGATGAAGATGATGGCCGGGGAGTTCTCCTTGGCCTGCTGGAAGAGGTCACGGACGCGGCTCGCGCCGACGCCGACGAACATCTCCACGAAGTCCGAGCCGGAGATGGAGTAGAAGGGGACGCCCGCCTCACCCGCGACGGCGCGGGCCAGCAGGGTCTTACCCGTTCCGGGAGGGCCGTACAGCAGCACGCCCTTCGGGATGCGGGCGCCGACCGCCTGGAACTTCGCGGGCTCCTTGAGGAAGTCCTTGATCTCCTCCAGCTCCTCGATGGCCTCGTCGGACCCGGCGACGTCGTCGAAGGTGACCTTCGGCGTCTCCTTGGTGACGAGCTTCGCCCGGGACTTGCCGAACTGCATGACCTTGTTGCCGCCGCCCTGCATGCCCGAGATCATGATCCAGAAGAACACGCCGATGAGCAGCGCCGGGATCAGGAAGCCGAGGATGTTGACCAGCCAGTTGGGCTGCGGGACCTCGTCGTTGTAGCCCTTGGGGAGGTTGGCGTCGTCGACCGCCTTGACCACGTCCTGTCCGCGCGGGGTGACGTAGTAGAACTGCACCTGCGTGCCGTTCGCGCCGTCCGCCTGCTTGAGGGTGAGGTCGACGCGGTTCTCGCCGTCCACGATCTTCGCCTGCGAGACCTTGTCCTGCTGCAGCAGGTCGAGTCCCTGCTGCGTGGTCACGCTCTTGAAGCCCGACATGGTGATCAGACTGGAGCCGATCCACACCGCGATGATCGCGAGCACGACATACAGGATCGGGCCGCGGAAGATCTTCTTGAGGTTCATGGTGCGACCACAGTACCGCCTGGGCGCTGTAGGTCGGCTGCGTGTTCGCTCTGGGCGCGCTTGCTGTTCCCCGCGATTTTCTGAGCGGCCCGGGGGTCAGGCGATGGGGTCAGGCCGCCGGGAGGATGGCCGGCCAGTACTCGGCGATCACGCCGTCCTGAACCCGCACGAAGTCGTGCCCGGCGAACGACATGGTCTCGTCTCCCATGGAACAGGTGAGCACCCAGCGCGCCGCCACGAAGCCGTCGCCGACGAGCGGCCCCGCCTGGACGTCGAACTCGACCCGGTCGAACTGGTCGACGGTCTCGGCGATGGCCCGGGCGAACCCGCGCGGCCCGACGACGTCGCCCTCCGGCCAGTGCCCGACGGCGTCGCCCGCGATGATCGGCTCCAGCGAGGCGTGCCGGTCGCTCCAGGCGGCCAGCCAACGTCGGTACAGCTCGGTCGGTTCGTAGGGCATGGGGTCATCGGACCACGTCGCGCCGGTGGGCGCAAGTCGCATGGACTGAGTCGATCCATTCGGCCGAATGGGTCTATTCGGGCTCTGATAGGCCTATTGGGCTATGATGGTCACCATGACCGCACTCATGCCTATCTCCGATGCCAAGCAGCACCTCGGCGCCCTCGTGGACCGCGCGCACCTGCAGCATGAGCTCGTCTCCCTGAGCAGGCGGGGCCGTCGGGTAGCCGTGCTCGTCGATGCCGACGACTTCGACCGCATGGTCGAGCGGCTGGAGGAGCTGGACGACGCCCAGGCCGCCCTCGCCGCCCGGCGCGAGCTGGAAGAGACGGCGGCCGAACCGATCCCGTGGGAGGACGTGAAGGCAGAGCTCGGCCTGGCATGACCTACCGGATCGATGTCGCGCCGGCGGCGGCCAGAGAACTGCGCAAGCTGGACCCTCCGGCCCGCCGCCGCATCCAGGCGGCCGTCGAGCTCCTCGCCGAGGCGCCGCGACCTCCCGCCGCGAAACCGCTGGTCGACAGCGGCGGCGCCTGGCGCGTCCGGGTGGGCGACTACCGGATCGTCTACGACATCGAGGACGACCGGCTGGTCATCCTCGTCCTCCGGGTCGCGCACCGGCGCGAGGTCTACCGCGGCTGAGGGTCGTCGCCGCGACTCCAGGCGATCGCGATCAGGCGGCGGAGCACCGCGAGGTCGATGTCGTCCAGCGTGCGCACGTACACGCACCCGGCGCCCTCGGTGTAGGTGCCGAGTTCGGGGAGGAGCGCAGCGCCCTCCGGGAGGTCCTTGAGCCCGTAGAGGGAGAGGCTCGCCTTGCGCGGCGAGAAGCCCGCGCGCGGCCAGTCGCCCTGCCGGCGCGGATCCGACGGGGAGACGTAGCGATAGCTCCCGTAGCCCACGATGGACGGACCCCACATGACAGGGTCCGCGCCCGTCACCTCGGTGAAGATGCGGGCCAGGGCACGGCCGTCCTCCCTGCGGCGAGCCGGAGTCGCGGCGTCGAGGAACTCGGCGACGTCCGCGTCGGTCGGTTTCGTCTTGGGCTCGGCCATGCCGCTGGAGCTCAGCTGTAGACGGCCGGCGAGAGGATGCCGACGCCGCGGAGGGTGCGGTAGCGCTCGGCGTAGTCGAGGCCGTAGCCGACCACGAACTGGTTGGGGATGTCGAAGCCGACGTACTTGACGTCGATCTCGACGCGGGCGGCCTCCGGCTTGCGCAGCAGGGTGAAGATCTCGATCGACTCCGGGCCGCGGCTGCGCAGGTTCGCGAGCAGCCACGAGAGCGTGAGCCCGGAGTCGATGATGTCCTCGACGATCAGCACGGTCTTGCCGCTGAGGTCGGTGTCCAGGTCTTTGAGGATGCGCACGACGCCGCTCGACGCGGTGCCGCTGCCGTAGGAGCTGACCGCCATCCAGTCCATCGTGACCGGGATGCGCAGCTCGCGGGAGAGGTCGGCCATCACCATGACGGCGCCCTTGAGGACGCCGACCAGCAGGACGTCCTTGCCCGCGTAGTCGCTCTCGACCGTGCGGCTCAGCTCGGCGATGCGGGAGCGGATCTGCTCCTCGGTGATCAGAATCTCGGTCAGGTCGTCGTGAACGTCCGTGAGTTCCATGAGGGAGGCGCTGTCCTTAGCTGTCGGGGTGAAACGTGAGCAGGCCGTTCTGCCTGACAACTCTAACGCCTGGCAGGCTGAGCGGCCCCTGGCCGTGCCAGCCCGTGATGAGCTCCGCGACGGCGAGGGTGTGCGCCCGGCTCAGCGACACCCCGAACTCGGCGGAGACGACCAGCCGGATGACCCGCTGGCGCAATGCGGCGGGGTCGGCGGCGAGCCCGCGCACGTCGAGCGCGACGGCGCCGTTCGCGGTCTGGCTGACCAGCTCCTGCGCCCACTCCAGCGCGAGGCCGTCGAGGGCGTCGTCGTCCTCCCGGAGCTGCTCTGCGGTGCGGGCGAGCGCCTCGGCCACGCCGGGGCCGAGCTCGTCCTCGAGCGCCGGGAGCAGCCGGGTGCGCACGCGCACGCGCGCGTACGCGGGGTCGTCGTTGTGCGGGTCGTCCCACGGGGTCAGCCCGCTGTCGGCGCAGAAGGCGCGCGTCGTCCGGCGGCGGAGGCCGAGGAACGGGCGCAACAGCGTCCCGGTGTCCGGCCGCATCCCCTGGAGGCTGGACGGGCCCGACCCGCGGGCCAGGCCGAGCAGCACGGTCTCGGCCTGGTCATCGAGCGTGTGCGCGAGCAGGATGCGGGCGGCGCCGGTCGCCGTGCGGACGCGGTCGAAGGCGGCGTGCCGGGCGGCGCGGCTGTCGCCCTCGGGGCCGGACGCCCCGGACTCGACGCTGACGCGCTCGACCAGGACGGGGTCGAGTCCGAGGCCGCGGGCCTGAGTGGCGGCCATCGCCGCGACGTCGGCCGAGCCGGGCTGGAGGCCGTGGTCGACCACGATCGCGCCCGCCCGGTAGCCGCCGCGCGGCGCCTCGAACGCGGTCGCCGCCGCGAGGGCGAGGGAGTCCGCTCCCCCGCTCAGCCCGA